>JAFAAX010000007.1 GCA_023426345.1 Actinomycetes bacterium | reverse complement strand
GTCCACCGGCGTCGTCGACACCGAGCAGGCCTGACCCCGCCCCGGGCCCCGGGCCTGGGCCCGCGCCCGCGGCGCCCGCGTGTGGAATCGCACAGGCCGCGCGGCCGGTGCGGCGCCCCCGCGGGTTGCCCGTGCTCGGGGCCATCGACTAGATTGGACCGTCGGCGCACACAGGCGCCAGCGGGAACCTCCTCGCGATCCGGCCGTCGGGCCGAAGGGGGAGGGGAGTCCCGTTCCGTATCAGATAGAGATGAGCCCCAACGTGGTCTACGCGATCGTCAAGGCCGGCGGCCGGCAGGAAAAGGTGTCCGTCGGTGACGTCGTCGTCGTCGACAAGCTGGCCGACCAGATCGGTTCCAGCATCGAACTCCAGCCGCTGATGCTGGTCGACGGTGACACCGTCACCACCGACAAGTCCGCCCTGGAGAAGGTCACCGTGCGCGCGGAGATCGTCGACTCGGCCAAGGGGCCGAAGATCTCGATCATCAAGTTCAAGAACAAGTCCGGTTACCGCAAGCGCATGGGCCATCGCCAGAAGCTGTCGGTCATCAAGGTCACCGAGATCGCCTGATCCACCTCCCCCACACAGAAAGCACCCACTGACATGGCACACAAGAAGGGCCTGGGATCCTCCCGCAACGGCCGCGACTCGAACGCGCAGCGCCTCGGCGTCAAGCGCTTCGGCGGCCAGGTGGTGGGCGCCGGCGAGATCATCGTCCGCCAGCACGGCACGCACTTCCACCCGGGCGAGGGCGTCGGCCGCGGCAAGGACGACACGCTGTTCGCGCTGCGCGCCGGGGCCGTCCGCTTCGCCACCCGTCGCGACCGCCGCGTCGTCGACGTGGTCGAGCCCGTCGAGGCCTGATCCAGATCTCTCATCGCGGGGCGTCCGGCTGAGCCGGGCGCCCCGTTCGCGCTTCCCCGACCCTCCAGGAGTTGAGCATGGCCAGTTTCGTCGACCGGGCGGTCGTCCACGTCGCAGGCGGCGACGGCGGCAACGGCGTGGCCTCCGTCAAGCGCGAGAAGTTCAAGCCGCTGGGAGGTCCCGACGGCGGCGACGGCGGCAACGGGGGCTCCGTCGTCCTGGTCGTCGACCCGCAGGTCACCACCCTGCTCGGCTACCACCACCGCCCCCACCGCCGCGCCGAGAACGGCACCCCGGGGATGGGCGACTTCCGCCAGGGGCGCACGGGCCCCGACCTCGTGCTCGCCGTGCCGGAGGGCACCGTGGTGAAGTCCGCGGACGGCGGGCTCCTCGCGGACCTCGCGTCGGCCGGCGACACGTTCGTCGCCGCCCAAGGCGGGCGCGGAGGGCTGGGCAACGCGGCACTGGCCTCGAAGGCGCGCAAGGCGCCGGGCTTCGCCCTGCTGGGAGAGCCCGGCGAGGAGCGCGACATCGTCCTGGAGCTCAAGTCCGTCGCCGACGTGGCGCTGGTCGGGTTCCCCTCCTCGGGGAAGTCCTCCCTGATCGCGGCCATGTCCGCGGCGCGCCCGAAGATCGCGGACTACCCGTTCACCACCCTGATCCCCAACCTCGGCGTCGTCCAGGCGGGGGAGGACCGCTACACCATCGCCGACGTCCCCGGGCTGATCCCCGGCGCCTCGCAGGGCAAGGGGCTGGGCCTGGAGTTCCTCCGCCACATCGAGCGCTGCGCCGTCCTGGTCCACGTCGTCGACACGGTGGCCGTGGAGCCCACCCGCGATCCGGTCTCCGACATCCGCGCGATCGAGGCGGAGCTGGGCGCCTACCAGGGCGACCTGGGCGAGGTCGAGGGCTACGTCCCGATCATGGAGCGTCCCCGCGTCATCGTCCTCAACAAGGTGGACGTCCCCGACGGGCGCGAGCTCTCCGAGCTCATGCGCCCCGAGCTGGCGTCCTTCGGCTGGCCGGTGCTCGAGGTCTCGGCCGTCACCCACGAGGGGCTCCGGGAGCTGTCCTTCGAGCTGGCGGGCCTGGTCCGCCGGCAGCGCGAGCGGATCCCCGCCGCCGCGCCCCGTCCGGTCCTGCGTCCGCAGGCGGTCGGGGGGCGCGCCGCGATCACCGTCGAGGCGCGCTCCCACGCCGGGGAGGTCGTCTACCAGGTGCGCGGCGACAAGCCGGAGCGCTGGGTCCGCCAGACGGACTTCGCCAACGACGAGGCCGTCGGCTACCTCGCGGACCGGCTGGCGGCGGCCGGCGTGGAGGACCGGCTCCTCGAAGCCGGGGCCGTCGCCGGCGACACGGTGGTCATCGGACCGCTGGAGGGCGGCGTGGTCTTCGACTGGGAGCCGACGCTGACCACGGGCCCCGAGCTACTAGGCTCGCGCGGCACGGACCAGCGCCTCGACCCGTCGGACCGGCCCTCGCGCAAGGAGCGCAAGCGCCAGTACCACGAGGCGATGGACGCGAAGGCCGCGGCCCGCGAGGAGCTGTGGAACGAGCGCCGGGCCGGCGTGTGGACGGACGCCGGGGACGGGGACGGGGACGGGCAGCGATGACCGCCGGCCTGTCCGACGCCCGGCGGATCGTCGTCAAGATCGGCTCGTCCTCGCTGACGCGCGAGGACGGAGGACTGGACCTCAACCGCATCGACTCCGTCGCGCGCCTGGTCGCTCAGTGGCGCCGGGACGGGCGCGAGATCGTCATCGTCTCCTCGGGCGCGGTCGCCGCCGGCCTGGAGCCCCTGGGGCTCGCCTCCCGGCCCCGCGACCTGGCGGGCGTGCAGGCCGCGGCCGCCATGGGGCAGGGGCTGCTCGTCTCCCGATGGTCCCAGGCCTTCCAGTCCCACCACCGTCACGTCGCCCAGGTGCTCCTCACCACGGACGACGTGATGCGCCGCGAGCACTACACGAACGTCCGCCAAGCCCTGGAGCGGCTGCTCGGCCTCGGCGTGGTGCCCCTCGTCAACGAGAACGACACGGTGGCCACCCGGGAGGTCCGCTTCGGCGACAACGACCGACTGGCCTCCTACGTCGCCCAGATCATCGCCGCCGACGCCCTGGTGCTGCTCACCGACGTCGACGGCCTGTTCACCCTGCCCCCGGACCGGCCGGGCGCTCGCCTCATCCCGGTCGTCGAGGACGCGGAGGCGCTGCGCTCCGTCCTGGTCACCGGCGCGGGCTCCACGGTGGGATCGGGCGGCATGACCACGAAGGTGCAGGCCGCGACCATGGCGGCCGCATCGGGATGCGGCGTGCTGCTCACGCGCGCGGACCGGCTCGGCCAGGCGCTCGCCGGGGAGCCCGTCGGCACGTGGTTCCCGCCCTCGGGGTCGCGGCCGGCCTCGCGCACCCTGTGGATCGCCTACGCGGCGCCCGCCCGCGGCGAGCTCCTCGTCGACCAGGGGGCCGCCGACGCCTTGTCCAGCGGCACGAAGTCGCTGCTGGCCGCCGGCGTGCGCGACGTGCTCAGCTCGTTCCAGGCCGGCGACGTCGTCGACATCGCCGGGCCCGCCGGCCTGGTGGCGCGCGGCATCGTCGCTTACGACGCGGACACGGTCGCCTCGATGGCCGGGCGCTCGGCCCGCCAGCTGCTCTCCGAGGGCTGGGAGAACCCCCGCCCGGTCGTCCACCGCGACGACCTGGCGGTCCTCGTCTGATCGCGGACCCGGCCCGGCGGGGACGCCCTCGTCGCGGTGAGGTACTCTGTCTGCGCTCACGGCCCGGGGGAACCGGGCCGCATCCCTGCGAGGAGGCCCGCGTGGACGCCATCAGCCGGCGCCCGTCCATCGGCATCATGGGCGGCACCTTCGACCCCATCCACCACGGGCACCTGGTGGCGGCGTCGGAGGCGATGAACGTCTTCGACCTCGACCAGGTGATCTTCGTGCCCGCCGCGATGCAGCCCTTCAAGGCGGGGCGCCACGTGACGCCCGCCGAGCACCGCTACCTGATGACGGTCATCGCGACGGCCTCGAACCCGCGTTTCGACGTGTCTCGCGTCGACATCGACCGGGAGGGGACCACCTACACGATCGACACGCTCACCGACATCGGACGCCAGTACCCCGACGCGGACCTGTTCTTCATCACCGGCGCCGACGCGCTCGCCCAGATCGCGCAGTGGAAGGACGCCGAGCGGCTGTTCGAGATGGCGCACTTCATCGGCGTCACGCGCCCCGGCCATGTCCTGGACGCCGCGGGGCTGCCGCGTCGCTCCGTGTCGCTGCTGGAGGTCCCCGCGATGGCGATCTCCTCCACGGACTGCCGCGAGCGCGTCCACCAGGGCAAGCCCGTGTGGTACCTGGTGCCCGACGGCGTGGTGCAGTACATCGCGAAGTACCGCCTGTACCGGGACTGAGGGGCGGGTCTCCTCGCCTCGGGCCCCCGGCGCGTGGCAGACTGGGAGCGCGCAGTCATCGACGGACGGGAGACGCTGTGGCACTGGGGCGGGACACGTGTGAGATCCTCGCGCTCGCGGCGGAGGCCGCGACCGACAAGCTGGCCACCGACCCCGTCGTCGTCGACGTCTCCGAGCGTCTGGGCCTGTCCGACGCCTTCCTCATCGCCTCGGCCCCCACCGACCGGCAGGTCCGCGCGATCGCCGAGGAGATCCTGGACCGGCTCCGCGGGGCCGCCGGGATCGACGCGCTGCGCATCGAGGGGCGCACGGACGCCCACTGGGTGCTCCTCGACTACGGGACGTGCCTGGTCCACGTGATGACGCAGGGCGATCGCGAGTACTACGCGCTGGAGAAGCTGTGGGGCGACTGCCCGCAGTTCTCGGCCGACGAGCTGGCCGAGGAGACATCGGACGCGGCGCAGTGAGCGCGCCCTCGGTGACGCGCGTCGTGCTGCTGCGCCACGGCCAGACGGACTTCAACGCGCAGGGCCGCTTCCAGGGCGTCTCCGACATCCCGCTGAACAACGTGGGGCGCGCGCAGGCCCGCGCCGCCGGGCGCCTGCTGGCCCATCGCCTGGGCGGGGGACGCAGCCGCCGGGCGCGCGTCGTGTGCTCCCCGCTGGTGCGCGCCCAGGAGACCGCGCGGATCGTCGCGGGGGCGCTCCTGGGGGTCGGGGTGCTGCCCCTCGACGAGGGCGGCGCCTCCGGCGCGGGCCCGCTCATCGACCCCCGCCTCATCGAGCGCGGCTACGGACAGTTCGAGGGCCTCACCCGCGTCGAGATCGAACGCGACCTGCCGGGCGCCTACGCCGTGTGGCAGGAGACGGGGGAGTGCGCCGAGGCCGGCATCGAGTCCTCCCGCGCGGTGGGCGAGCGGCTGCGCCGCGCCGTGGAGTCCTGCGCGGTGGGCGTCCAGGGGGCGACCCTCATCGTCGTCTCCCACGGCTCCGCGATCATGCGGGGCGTCGAGACGATGATCGGCCTGGACCCGCAGGGATTCCACGGCTTCCGCGGGCTGGACAACTGCCACTGGTCCGAGCTGGTCCCCGACCGCACGGGGGAGGGGTGGCGCCTGGCGGCCCACAACCTCGGGGAGACCGTGCAGGTCGACGCCTCCCGGCCGATCACGGCGTGATCACCCGCACAGGCGCGTGATTTTGCCGGTCCGGTCCGGGCTCGGTATAGTTGACGGGTCGCCGCGACGAGCGGGGACGACCCGTTCGGGGCTATGGCGCAGTTGGTAGCGCGCTTCCATGGCATGGAAGAGGTCGGGGGTTCGAATCCCCCTAGCTCCACAGAATGAGTGGGCGGGACACCTCGAGAAGGTGCCCCGCCCACTGTGCTGAGATGAGCACCGATGGCGCTCATACTCCCCCTGCGGTTTCAGCTCGGGGGAGAGTCTCGATCAGAGCAGCTGCCCAGGATCAGGCAACATCCTCGCTTCCCAACTGGTCGAGGAACTTGCGGTCGGCAAAGCTGGTGAACAAGCGGAGCAAATCCTCCTGCTCGTCAAGAGCGTCGAGTGTCTCCCGAGCATTCCTCGCGTGACTGAACCTCTCTGTCCGCCGGAGAGCGTCCTTCGAGAGCTTCTTGATTGCTCCATCTCCGAGGACGATCAACTTCTGGAACTGAACTCGGTCCAGAATCGTTGTATTGAAGTAGCGGCGGGCATTGAGGAGCAGATGCGGGCTTACCCAATCCACGGGCACCAGGACCAGTGGATGGCCTCCTGCACTGGGCAGTTCGCACACACGGTCGCACCAGTCCTTGAGATCGGGACTCCAGACCCTGAGAGTGTGTTGGACCAGACCGTCCCCGTTGAGGCGTAATTGCGGGTAGCGCTCGACCATCTCGTTCGTGAAGTCAATCAGAACGTTGAAGATGACGCGTGTTGTCAGATCGGACACCCTGTCTTCCGCCACGCCCTCCACGAACAGGGGAAGCAACTCGAGCTGGCCCAAGAGTCCCACCTCAACGAGTGCTTGCAGATCCTCATTGAGCACGGTCCAAATCTCCCCGCCGAGCTCGCGTGCGGTTCCGCGTCCGTTGTATCCACGTGCGGACATTCCCAACCTGGTCTCGCGTGGCTCATTGCCTTCAATGAGGATGCGTTCCGCGCGGTCGCGATCCGGACCTGATCGTGTCATGACGCCACGGACGATGGTTGCCATAAACGTGTCGAGGTGAAGAGCAGCGCCCGCTGCTGGTCCTCGTAGAGCGCGCTGTTCCAGGAGCCTGACGGCGTGTGGATCGATGAACAGACGGGTGTCGCCGTCCACCTCGACATCAACGAACGGGAGCGGGCCCTGGGTCTGCTGCAGGGATTGGTGACACCTGATGTGAGCGCACGTGGGTGCGTTCTGGAAGGATGTTCATCATGCCTAAGGCCTATCCCAAGGAGTTCCGCGAGGACGTCATCCGTGTGTGTGTTCCGT
>JAFAAX010000006.1 GCA_023426345.1 Actinomycetes bacterium | reverse complement strand
GCACCTGAGCGATGCCCCCTCGACTTGGTGAAATGGTTTGTCTGGCGACACCCATTATCCCAGATCAGAAGGGGCATCCTCCCTTTTTCACCCCCCCACAACCCACCCCCTAAACGGTGGATCAGGGCTCAGCGGACCCCGACGAGACGCCAGTCAGCCTGCCGCTGGCCACCATCACGGCCGATCCCTATGGCGTCCTTACCGTCAGTTTGGACGGCACCGAGTATCCGCCGCCCTCGCCGACGGCACCGTGGACGAAAGACCGGTTCGGGGAACTTCTCGACGTCCTCACCGCGGACCGCACACGGACCATCCGCGTCGAGATCCACGAGTCCGACGGCAGCACCTTCACCGACATCATTCATGCCGCCCGCACACCGCGCACTGAACCAGCTGCTCAGTCGCCTGCGCCGCGTCGGGCCCGGCACCGCCACGCGCCAGAAACCATCGACGTGATCGGGGCCGGGTTCCAACCGGGCGAAGACGTCACCGTGGCCCTCGTCCGGAGCACCGCAGAAGCGACCGCGGCCGGAACCGTCCGCGTGACACTAAACCTCGGGGAGCTGCCCACGGGCGGTGCCGACGTCCTGTTGGTCGGGGCCACCTCGGCGCGGGTCGTTACCCGGCGGGTGCCATGAGCACGCAGCGCCAGTCCGGCTCGATGGGTGACGAGCTGACGAACATCCTCATGGTCGGGCTCGCCGCCCTCTTCGGCCTCATCCTCGCCATCCGCGGCGCAGGCAGTGTCGCTGCGTTGGTGACCGGCGCCGAGCAGCCACAGGCAGGAGTCGCCGGTGGCCTGGCTGTCTTGTTCAACCCTGGCGATCCCGCGGGCGCGCTCAGAGCCGACGGGCTCAACCCCGTCGCCTACTGGATCACCCTGACACTCATGCTCGGTCTCCTCGCAGCCGCAGGAGCCTGGGCGTGGATCAGGTGGCGACGTCACTCGCGGGCGGTCGATGTAGACCCGCACCGGTTGGCGGGGACGGCCACCGGTCACGAAGTGGCCACAGCTGCCTCCGCGAAGGCACTGGTCCGCCGAGCCGGTACCCTCCGCCCATCCCTCGATACGCCAGAACCTCACGACGTGGGGTTCCTGCTCGGGCAGTCGAAGGGCAAACAGGTGTGGGCCAGCGTTGAAGACTCCATCCTCCTGATCGGCCCGCCTCGCTCCGGCAAGGGCCTGCACATCGTCATCCCCGCGATCCTCGACGCACCCGGTGCCGTGGTCACCACCAGTACCCGGCCCGACAATCTCACCGCCACGCTCAAGGCCCGGCAGAAGGTCGGGCCAGTCGCCGTTTTCGACCCCCAGCACTTGGCTGAGGGCGTTCCCGCCGGGCTGCGTTGGTCACCCATCCGCGGCTGCGACGACCCACTCACCGCCATGATCCGCGCCACCGGGCTGGCCGCCGCGACCGGCCTCGCCGACGGTGGGGTCGACGGAGGCGGCTTCTGGGAAGGCAAGACACGTGTCGCCCTTCAAGCCCTCCTGCACGCGGCAGCATTGGATCACCGCACACCCGCCGAACTGTTCCGCTGGACCCTCGACCCCTCCGCCGCGGCAGACGCCGTCGCCATCCTCACCGGTTCGCCCCACTCAGCGACAGGCTGGGCTGAATCCCTGGAAGCCATGATCGACGCCGACCCCCGCACCCGCGACTCCATCTGGCAAGGAGTCTCCCTCGCCCTGGTGGCCCTGGCCGACCCGCGCGTCCTCGACGCTGTCAGTCCCGGGCCCGGGGAGCAGTTCGATCCCGAAGCCTTCATCCGCGACAAAGGCACCCTCTACCTGCTCGCCACCGACGCCGGGGCAGGCAACAGTGCCGCCCTCGTTGCCGCGTTCGTGGAAGACCTTGTCGAAACCGCGAGGCGTATGGCAGCCCGTAGCCCGGGCGCACGGCTCGACCCACCACTCCTGCTCGCCCTGGACGAGATCGGCAACCTCGCACCGCTCCCATCGCTCCCGACCCTGATGGCGGAAGGTGGAGGCACCGGGATCACGACCATGCCCGTTCTCCAGTCCCTCGCACAGGCCCGGGACAAGTGGAGTGAGAACCAGGCCGGGGCCATCTGGGACGCCAGCATCGTCAAGATCATCCTCGGCGGCGCGTCCAACAGTCGCGACCTCCAAGACCTCGCCACCCTCATCGGCGAACGTGACGAGTACACCGATTCCATCACTCTCGGCGACCACGGCACCCGCTCAAACCAGCGCTCCGTGCGCAGGGTGCCGATCTTGCCGCCCGACCGCATCCGCACCCTCCCATTCGGCACCGGCGTCATCCTCCTCCGCTCCACCCCGCCGATCATCACCGACCTGCAACCCTGGCCGAAACGCGACGACGCCACGCAGCTCACGCGTGACCGCGCGAGCATCGAAGCCCTCCTGCAACGACCGCCCAGCGCCGAGTAGCCAAGTCCCGAGTAGCCAAGTCCCGAGTAGACGAACGCTGGGAAGCCGCGTGCACCTGCCTGGCACAGCGGCCACCACCGGGTGACCGCCCGACTCCAGGAGGTGGCCGTCATGGCTATCCGCACCCATCAGTCCGTGTCCGGCTTTGTTGCGTCCGACCCGCAGCTCACTCACACCGAGCGGGGCGATGCTCGCCTGTACCTCAAGCTCGGCATCGAGCACTACCGCAGGGAGGACGACAACAGCTACACCCAGCTGGAGACCACCTTCCACGACCTCATCGCCTTCCGCGGAGCTGCCGAGCAGGGAGCTGAGCGCCTGGAGAAGGGCGACAACATCATCGCTGACGGTCGCGTACGGGAATACTCCTATGAGCGCAACGGCCAGGTCCGTGAGGGCGAAGAGTTCATCGCCACCCGGATCGGCCATGACCTGGCACGCACTCGCTACGAAGTCGACCGTAGCCAGCGGTCCCGCCCGACTCGCGACGCCACCGCCTTTGAGCCGCAGCAGCGGACCGTCTCATCGGCCGCACCCGCAATGGGAATGTGAGGCAGCGAGCGATGAACGACGATCTGCGCAACCAACTACCCGACGACGGACCACTCGATGACGGCGCCATCCCGAACGTCGACATCCCTGAACCTCCGCATCCGATCAACTGGAATCTGTTGACCGCCAACGATCTGGAGCAGGAACTGCTGGAACTCAACCGGTGGGTCGACTGGCTACGCCGCACCTATGGTCTCCCGGCCTCCGTCGTCCCGCCCTACTGGCACCACCACCCCGAACTGCTCTGGGAACTTTCCGCCCTCCACCTGCACTGGCTGTGCGCCTACGACCCTGACCAGAACGGCTCCGCGCCGCTCGGCTGGCATCGCGACTTTGCCGACGCCCGCCAGAGGCTGCGTGACTGGGTGACCGCGTCCGGCACCCGCCTCGACCGCGACCGACCGACCCGGCAAACGACCTGGCCCGGCGAAGCGTCTGCCGCACACGCCGAGGAGACCGTGATTACTGATCGAGATGCGGACTTCGTTCAGTACGTTCTCGACCAGGTTGAGGCACGACAGAATGCTGAAGACGCGTTCTACGCCTCACTCGATACCGACGCCAGCGAGGCGTGAGCGTCATGGGACGCCGGTACGCGAGGAAGACGGGGCAGCGACCCCAGGAAGAGCGTGACCTCAGCATCCGTGCGGAGTTCAACGATCCGCCCGATCTGGACAAGCTCTGCGAGTTGCTGATCCGAATGTCCCTCCGGCAGCCCGCCCCAAGCTCGCCGAGCCACACGGTACTTCGCACCGAACTGGCCAGTGCGCAGACCCGGCCAACGCCGTAGAATAGGGGCATCCGCCGCGGTGGCGGGTGTTGTGGTCCTAGCGCCTCGTGCAAGCGAGGCAACGCAAACGTGGCCAACTTGGCCTAGTCCTACAGCCTTCGGGCTCTTCTCACGATCAACACCCACCGCGAAACAGGCCGCGTCGGATCACGGGACCAGTAGTAGCGGAGAAGAGCCATGACATCCGAGCACGCTGACGAAGCAGCCATCGACAGTCTTGTCGCCCCGACCCCATTCGCGGGCGCCATCGCCGTGTCCTACCTGCGTGTCTCCACCAAGGAGCAGGCAGAGAAGGGCGGCAACGTGGAGGGATTCTCGATCCCCGCCCAGCGTGAGGCCAATCAGCGCAAGGCCGATCAGCTGGGCGCCACCATCGTGGAGGAGTTCGTCGACGCGGGCGAGTCCGCTCGCAAGGCCGACCGGCCCGAACTCATGCGGATGATCAAGTACGTCGCCACCCACAAGACGAACTACTGCATCGTCCACAAGGTCGACCGCCTGGCCCGCAACAGGGCTGACGACGTCACCATCCACCTGGCCTTGAAGGACGCAGGCGTCACTCTGGTCTCCGCCACGGAGAACATTGATGAGACCCCTTCGGGCATGCTTCTGCACGGCATCATGTCCTCGATCGCCGAGTTCTACTCCCGCAACCTCGCTACCGAAGTTGTCAAGGGCCTGTCCCAGAAGGCCGCCCAGGGTGGCACGGTCACGAAGGCGCCGATCGGGTACCGCAACGTCGGCATCCGTGACGACATGGGCCGCGAGATCCGCACCGTCGAGGTCGATGAGGAGCGCGCGGGGCTGGTGCGTTGGGCCTTCCAGGTCTTCGCCTCGGGGGACTGGACCACCAGCCAGCTCCACCAGGAATTGGTCGCCCGCGGGCTGACGACGTCGCCGACGCCGCGGCGTCCGTCGAAGCCGATCGCGAAGTCCACAGTGCATCGGATGCTCACGAATCCGTACTATAAGGGAGCCATCGTGTACCAGGGCGTCACCTACCGCGGAGCCCACGATCCGATCGTTCCAGTCGAGGTCTGGGAGCAGGTCCAGATCGTGCTGGGTACCCACAAGTCCGCGGCCGATGCGACCCAGATTCACGACCACTACCTCAAGGGCAGTGTCTTCTGCGGACAGTGCGGCTCCAGGCTCATCGTCTGCAATGCGAAGTCCAGTCAGGGCACCATCTACCCCTACTTCGTGTGCTCCTCCCGCCACGCCGGACGCAACAACTGCACCCGCCAGGCCATGCTCATCGAAGACGTCGAGCAACTCATCGAACGCTTCTACACCCACGTGCAGATCCCGTCCGAAACCCGGCAGGCGCTCTCAGAGATGATCCACGCCAAGTTCGACCAGATGATGAGCGAAGGTGCCGCCGAGCTGGCCGAACTCGCCACCCGCCGCACCGAACTGGAAGGCGAGCAGACCAAGCTCCTCCAAGCCCACTACGCGGGCGCCATCCCCCTGGACCTGCTCAAACGGGAACAGGACCGCATCAACGCCTCTCTGGAAACCATCGAGTTCCGCATCCAGGCCCACAACGGGGAGTACGCCGAAGCTCGGGCGAACCTCGACGACTCGCTCGTGTTGATGTCCAACATGGCGGACATCTACGCCAACGCCGACGATGCCAACCGGCGCCTGTGCAACCAGGCCCTGTTCACAGCCATCTACGTCGACGAGGACAACGACATCCACGTCGGCTACCGCACCCCATTCGACGGACTGTCCAACACCGACCTCCAGGCCGACGCCCTCACCTGGGCCGAGCAAGCCCGCGCCCAAGCAGAAGCCCACGCCGAAGCTACCGGGGCATGCAAAAAGGGCCAGATTTCAACCCCGACCAAGGGTGGTCCCTTGGTCGAAAGTTCAAACCTGACCCATCTGGGGTGGCTGACGGGATTCGAACCCGCGACATCCTGGACCACAACCAGGTGCTCTACCAGCTGAACTACAGCCACCATCGCCGCCGCCGCAGGGGCGGGCAACGGATCACGATGGTAGCAGGTCAGCGCCCCCGCCGGGAAATCGCGGCGGCGCCTCGAGCCGGTGGCATCCGACACGCCCCGCGCCGCCCTCGTAGATCCCCGCTCGCGCCCACCGGCTGCCGCGCCCGCAGGGCGCCGCCCTCGTCCATGATCGACGAGGGCGACCCGCGTGGCCCACCCCGCCGCTCCCCCGCGGCTCCGCCCGAGCCGGACACCCGCGCCGCCGACCTCACCCCCACCCCAGCTCGTCCAGCTCCGCGTCCTCGATGCCGAAGTAGTGCCCGATCTCATGGACGGCGGTGATGCGGACCTGCTCGGCGACCTCCTCGCGGGTGGCGCAGATCCGCAGCGTCGGATTGCGATAGAGGAAGACCCGGTCCGGCAGGACGCCGGCGTAGTCGTCGCGCGCGGTGACAGGCACCCCGTCGTAGAGACCCAGCAGATCGGGATCATCCTCGGGCGGATCGTCCTCGACCAGGACCACGAGGTTCTCGACCTGGTCCCAGAACTCGTCGGGGATCTCGTCCAGGGCGTCCTCGACGAGCGCCTCGAAATCCTCCCGGCTCATCTCCACGGGCACGCGCTACCCCGCCTCACCAGAAGGCGCGCACGGCGATGGCGTCCGCGAAGTTGCCCAGCGCGTCCGGCGTGGCCTCGAGGTAGAGATCGGCGTCCACCATCGACACCTCCATCACCAGGAAGGAGCCCTGCCCGTCGGGCACCAAGTCCACCCGGTTGAACAGGAACTGCTCGTCGCGGCCCATCTGGGCGCGCACGTAGGCATGGAGGACGGTGCGGATCTGCTCGCCCCAGCGCCACTGCTCCTCGTCGGCGTGCTGGGCAGTGACCACCGCCTCGTGCATCCGCGGATCCGTAACGCGCGCAGGGTGCAGCTCGGCGCGCTTCTCCACCGTGTGGGAGGGCAGCCCGTTGAAGAACACCATGGAGATCTCGCCGTGGACGTCGATCTGCTCGACGTAGCGCTGGACCATCACGGAGCGCCCCTGGCCCAGCAGATTCATCGCGTGGAGGATCGCCTGCTGGCGGTGCTCGGTGTCGTTGGCCGTGTAGCGCCCGATGTCGCGCACGCCCGAGGAGACGGCCGGCTTGACCACGAAGTCCCCCATCGCGGGGAACCGCGAGTGGACCTGCTGCTTGGACAGGTGGCGGTCCGGCTCCAGCCAGGTCGTGGGGATGACGGGGAGGCCGCGCGCGGCCAGATCCGTCATGTAGTGCTTGTCCGAGTTCCACCGCAGGATGTCGGGGTGGTTGAGCAGACGCGGCACGGACTCCGCCCACCGCAGGAACGCCGCGCGGTTGCGCGCGTAGTCGGAGACGGAGCGCACCACGCACGTGCCGGCTTGGGACCAGTCGACGGAGGAGTCGTTCCACACCGCGATCCGCGGGTCCGCTCCCCGATCCGACAGGGCGTCGAGCAGCCCCTCCTCGTCCGAGTACAGGGCCGGCATCTCCGCCGACGTGACCAGCGTGATCCTCGGTTTCGTCATGGAGGACAGGGTACCCTCCCGCTCCCGCCGACGAGGGCGGCCCCGGCTCCGCCGGGGCACCCCCTTCCGAGCGGGCGCACCCGCTCCCGCCGGCGACTCAGCGCAGCCCGAGTGGACGGGCCAGGGCCTCCCGGAGCAGATCGTCGAGCAGCCCGGCGTAGGGCATGCCCGCCTGCGCCCACATCTGGGGGAACATCGAGAACGGCGTGAAGCCGGGCATCGTGTTCACCTCGTTGACGGTGACGGCCCCGGAGTCCGGGTCGTAGAAGAAGTCGACGCGCGCCAGGCCCTCGCACTCCAGCGCGTCGAAGGCCCGGGCGGCCACGCCCCGGATCCGAGCGGCGTCGGCCTCAGGCAGTTCCGCGGGGCACACCAGGCCGACGGCGTCCGTGTCGAAGTACTTCGCCTCGTAGTCGTAGAAGCCGCCCTCGGGCACCACGATCTCGCCCAGGGGGGCCGTGCGCGGCGCCCCGGACGCGCCGCGCCCGCCCAGGACGCCGCATTCGACCTCGCGGCCGGTGAGCCGCGCCTCGACGATGACGCGGGGGTCGTGGTTGGCGGCCTCCTTGACGGCGGTGGCCAGCTCCTCCGGGCGCTCGACGCGCGAGATGCCGATCGAGGACCCGGCGCGGCACGGCTTGACGAACACCGGATACCCCAGCTCGGCCACCCGCCGCTCGCACGCCGCCCGGTCGGACTCCCACTGGAGGGCGGTGATCAGGGTCCACCGCCCGACCTCGATGCCGGCCGCCGCCAGCACGGTCTTGGTGAGGTGCTTGTCCATGGAGACGGCCGAGGACGTCACGCCGCAGCCGACATAGCGGACGTCCGCCATCTCGAAGAGCCCCTGGATGGTCCCGTCCTCCCCGTAGGGTCCGTGGAGCAGCGGCAGGACGACGTCGACGGCCCCCAGGTCGGTGACGCCCGCCGCGCCGCCGTCCACGCCCAGCGTCGTCTCCAGGACGTGTCCGCGCGTCAGCGTGATCCGCGTGTCCCCGGGGCGCACGGACTGGCCGTGCCCGTCGCGCAGCTCGAACAGGGCCGGGTCGTCCGGCACGCGCACCCACTCCCCGTCGCGCGTGATCCCGATCGGCAGGACGTCCCACTGGGCGCGGTCGATCGCCCGCAGCACGCCGGCGGCCGTCGCGCAGGAGATCTCGTGCTCGCCCGAACGACCGCCGAAGACCACCAGGACGCGGGGACGGGGGGCGTCCGCGGGGCGTGGTCCGCCGGGCGCCGCGGACGGGGACTGCTGCTCACTCATGGGCTCCACCCTAGTGCGCCCCGACCGGCACTCCCGACGTCGCCTGCGAGCCCCGCCACGCGCGCGCCGGCGCGGCCGGCGCCGTCCTCGTCGATCGCATCGGGGGAACCGCGCAGGCGCGGCGCCTCACAGCAGCTCGATGCGCCACCCGTCCCTCTTCTGGGGACGCGAGAGCAGCATCTCCCCCATCTCCTCGATGGTCGCGCCCTCATGCACGACGCGCACGACGCCCTCGGTGATCGGCATGTCGACCCCGTGGGCGTGGGCCAGGTCCAGGACGGGCTTGGCGGAGCGGACGCCCTCGACGACGCCGGGCGAGAGCTCCAGCGCCTCCTGCAAGGAGGCGCCGCGCCCCATCCGCAGGCCCAGGGAGTAGTTGCGCGACAGTTTCGAGGAACAGGTCGCCACCAGGTCCCCCACCCCGGCCAGGCCCAAGAACGTGCCGGGGTCCGCGCCCAGGGCCGTGCCCAGGCGGGTCATCTCCGCCAGGCCCCGGGTGATCAGTGTCGCCCGCGTGTTGACGCCCAGCCCCATGCCCTCCGACGCGCCGATGGCGACGGCGATGACGTTCTTCGTGGCTCCGGCGATCTCGCAGCCCACCACGTCGGGGGACACGTAGGGGCGGAAGTACGGGTTGTGGCACGCCAACGCGATCCGCGTGGCGACGTCCGTGTCCTCGCAGGCCACCACCGTCGCCGTCGGGTTCTCCTCGGCGATCTCGCGCGACAGGTTCGGCCCGGACAGCACCGCGATGCGCCCCGCGGGCAGGCCCGAGGCCTCCCGCGTCACCTCGTGGACGGTGCTCAGCGAGTCCGGCTCCAGTCCCTTGGACAGCGTGAGCAGGACGGCGTCGTCCTCGAGCAGGCGGGCCGCCCGCTCGACGGTCTCGCGCACGGCGACCACGGGAACCACGACGGCCACCAGCTGCGCCCCGTCCAGCGCCATCCCGAGGTCCGTCGTCGCCGAGATCGACGCCGGCAGATCGATGCCGGGCAGGTAGGGCGAGTTCTCGTGGGAATCGATGAAGTCGACGACCTGCGCGTTGCGGCCCCACATCGTGACCGTCATCCCGGCGTCGGCCAGGACCTTCGCGAAGGTGGTCCCCCAGGCGCCCGTTCCCAGCACGGCGGCGTGTCGCATCTCCATGACTCGACTCTACGACGTCGCGCGCCCCCTCCGGGCCAGCCCCTCATCGGTTGACGAGGGCGACCCCGTTCGCGGGACGCCGGGTTCCCCCAGGGGCCGGCGGCCCCGTCGGGGACCCCGAATTCGCGGCGGCCGACGGTCCGAACGCGGCGCGGCGGGACCCGGTCCGCCTAGACTGGGCGCCAACGACCGGTTCCGAAGGAGGAGACGATGACACACCGCCGCACGCTCCTGCGCCGCCCCGGGGTCCTGTCCCTGGTGGCCTGCGCCGGCCTGGCCGCCGCGTCGCTGGCCGCATGCGGTCCCGCCGCGGAGACGCCGATCCTCCAGCAATCCGCCACGGCCCCGCCGTCCGTCGTCTCCGTCTCACCGTCCGCGGATGCCGGCCCGAGCGGATCGCCGTCCGCGTCCGCCTCCCCCTCTGCGAGCACCGGCGACGAGGCCTCCGGCACCACGCCGATCCTCGGAGCGGACGCCTGGACGGCGGATCCCGCGGACAAGGACGCCTCCCCCGGCTCCGAGGGGCTGATCTTCCACGACCTGCGCATCGCCCAGCACGACGGCTTCACGCGCGTCGTCGTCGAGTTCGCGGGCTCCGGCGATCCCGGCTGGTACGTCGGGTGGGTCGATGAGCCGCGCGAGCAGGGCCGCGGCCTGCCGCTGGACGTCGACGGAGCCGCCTTCCTCGACCTGGCGATCACGGGCACGGCCTGGCCCCAGACCGACCAGGACCAGGCGCTGTACTACGCCGGGCCGACACACGTCGCGGCCGGGGCGATCGACGTCGTCGAGGACGGCACCTTCGAGGATCAGACGCACCTCGCCCTCGGCATGGACCGTCAGCGGGACGTCCAGATCGGCACGCTCACCGACCCGGTCCGCGTGGTCGTCGACATCCGCGATTGAGCCCGCGGCCCACCCCGGCACAGTCGGGGCGCCGAGGTTCGCCCCAGTGGGACCGCCCGCACAGCCGCTCCCGGACGACGGAGGCTACCTCCGGCGCCGATCCTTCGCCGCCTTCTTCTCCGGCCGGGCGCCGCGCGAGAGCTTCGGATCGAAGACCTCGGCGGGCGCGGTGCCGCCCCTCAGCTCCTCGACGCCGGCGGTGATCGCGCGGAAGATCCGCATCGTCGCCTCCTCGACGGCCTCGTGGTCCTCCGAGCCGCGGTCGGAGTAGAGGTCGGAGAGGTCGACGGCCGGCAGGATGCGCATGCGCGAGACCTGGTGGGGCTTCAGGGAGACCTTCAGCGAGTAGCGCGGCATCACCGCCTGCATGCCCCACTGGGCGACGGGGATGACGGGCGCGCGGGTGTCCAACGCGAGGCGCGCCGCCCCCGTCTTCGCGCGCATCGGCCAGTAGCCGGGCTCGGCCGTCAACGTCCCCTCCGGGTACAGCCCGACGCACTGGCCATCGGCCAGGAGCTGCGCCGCCACCTCCAGGGACGCGCCCGGGCTCGACGAGCGGTCGACGGGCACCAGCCCGATCGAGCGGAACCACGCCCCGACGACGGGGATCGTCAGCATCTCCTTCTTCGCCATCATCCGCACCTGGTGCCCGTGCGTGGCCATCGCGTACCAGACGCCCACGGGGTCCAGGTTCGAGATGTGGTTCGGGGTGAGGATGACGCCCCCCTGATCGGGCAGGTTCTCCAGGCCCGAGACCTGGACGTCCACGAAGTGGCGGAAGATCCGGCCCAGAGTGCGCAGGGTCCGGCGGGAGGCAGGAGTGACGGTGTGGCTCACGGGGTCCGATCCTACCGTCCACGCCCCTGAGGAGGGCGGCCCCGCGCGTTCGGACCGCCGTTGTCTCAGCGGCTCAGAGAAGGACCCGCACGACGCCGGGGGCGACCTCGACATGGAGCGGCAGATGCCCGATGACATCGCCGTCGGCCATGGCGGGCAGACCCGCGGGCCCCAGGATGTCGACACTGCGGGCCGGCGAGGTGTGGACCAGCGGATGGTCCGCGTGGCGCAGGGCCACGACCTGGACGACGGCGGGGACGACGCGCCGCAGCGGGACCTGGTCGACCCGGAAGAGCTCCAGGACGCCATCGGAGGGGTCGGAGGAGGGCACCACGTGGACGCCTCCGCCGATGAAGCCCGAGTTGGAGACCGAGAACACCCAGCCCGGCAGGTCCTGCTCGGCCCCGTCGATGCGCGCCCGGAACGGGGCGCCGTGGAAGTGCGCGGGCGACGTCACCGCGCCCCATCCGTAAGCGAGGGGTCCCGAGCGCAGGTTCGACTCATTCGCCAGCTTGTTCGCCCAGGCGTCCAGGCCCAAAGAGACGACGCCGAGCGCCAACCGGCGCGGACGCGGGAGCGCCTCCGCGCCCCCACTTCTGCCGTCCCGACCCGCGCCGTCCCGACCCGCGCCGTCGTAGTCTCCGCCGCGCGCGTTCCCGTCTCCGTCCTCTCCGACGGAGCCCTCGTCGACCCACATCCCGTCCATCGGGCGGATCCGGGAGGCCGCCTGCTCGGGCGGGGCGGCCCCCAGCGGGGCGAGCGCCTCGGCGCGGGCGACGGGCTCCGGCCCCGCGCCGATCGCGCGGCACCAATCGTTGCCGCGCCCACCCGGGATCGGCACCATGACGGCTCCGGTTCCCGCCAGCCCCTGCGCGATGGCAGCGAGGTAGCCGTCGCCGCCCAGAGCCGCGACGTAGGGCGTGGACACCGATGCGGCCACGGCTGACGGGTCGTGATCGCTGGTCGTGACGCGCACGTCGACGTGCCAGCCGCCGCTCCTCAGGATGCGGCAGACCCGCGGGCCGACGCGCAGGGAGCGCCCTCGTGCGGACATCGACGACACGAGGACCGTGAGGGGGAGCGCCACCAGCGGCTCTCAGTCCTCGTCCGCGTACTCGACGCGCGCGTCGAGCTGATGGAGCTTCGTGAGGAAGTGCTCGTAGCCCCGGGAGATCACGTCCACGCCCTTGACGGTCGAGGGGCCCTTGGCCGCGAGCGCGGCGATGAGGTGGGAGAACCCGCCCCGAAGATCCGGCACCGTGATGTCGGCGCCGTGCAGCGGCGTGGGACCCGAGATCACCGCCGAGTGGTAGAAGTTGCGCTGCCCGAACCGGCAGGGCGTCGATCCCAGGCACTCCTTGTAGACCTGGATGGTGGCGCCCATCTGGGAGAGCGCGCGGGTGAAGCCGAAGCGGTTCTCGTAGACGGTCTCGTGGACGATCGACAGGCCCTCCGCCTGCGTGAGGGCGACCACCAGGGGCTGCTGCCAGTCCGTCATGAACCCGGGGTGGACGGCCGTCTCCAAGGCGATCGAGTGCAGCGCGCCTCCCGGGTGGTAGAAGCGGATGCCGTCCTCGTCGATGTCGAAGGCCCCGCCCACCTTCCGGAACGTGTTGAGGAACGTGATCATGTCGGGCTGGTGCGCGCCCTGCACGTAGATGTCGCCGTGGGTGGCCAGCGCGGCGGCGCCCCACGAAGCCGCCTCGATGCGGTCGGGCAGGGCCGTGTGGGTGAATCCCGTGAGATGGTCGACGCCCTCAATGCGGATCGTGCGGTCCGTGTCCACGGAGATCACGGCGCCCATCTTCTGGAGCACGTTGATGAGGTCCATGATCTCCGGCTCGGTGGCCGCCCCGTGCAGCGTCGTGATCCCGTCCGCGCGCACGGCCGTGAGCAGTGTCTGCTCGGTGGCGCCCACCGAGGGGAACGGCAAGGAGATCACGGTGCCGTGCAGGCCGTCGGCCGGGCTGGAGATGTGGATGCCGTCGGAGCGCTTCTCCACGGCGGCCCCGAACTTGCGCAGGGTGTCCAGGTGGAAATCGATGGGCCGCCCGCCGATGTTGCACCCGCCGAGCTCCGGGATGAATGCCTCCCCGAGCTGGTGGAGCAGCGGCCCGCAGAACAGGATCGGGATGCGCGAGGACCCGCCCAGGGCGTCGATGTCGGCACGCCGCGCCGCCTTGACGTTCGTCGGATCCAGCGACATGACCCCGCGCTCCTGGTCGAAGTCGATCTGGACGCCGTGGAGGCGCAGGAGGTCGGAGACCACGTCGACGTCGCGGATGAGCGGGACGTTGCGCAGCACCGAGGGCCCGTCTGCCAGCAGGGACGCCACCATCGCCTTGGGCACGAAGTTCTTCGCGCCGCGGACGGTGATCGTCCCGACCAGGGGATGTCCGCCCTCGATGTGCATGATCGACGTCATGTGCCGCGCGCTCCTGGGAAGGGGATGAGGATGGACCTCACTGTAGTTCACCGGTCCCCCGGCCGCGCCGCGCAGTGACGGACCTCCCGCCGGGCGTGTTCCGCTCCTCCATGGACGAGGGCGGCCCCGGGCGCGCGGCGCCCGGGGCATCGCGCGGCCGGGTTCGCGGGTCGGGCGACGCCCGGCGGACGGACGTCACGCGCCCGGCGGGACGAGGCGAGGGCGAAGCGGCGTCGCCCTCGTCAATGGACGACGGGGATCCCCAGCGCCACGGGCCGCGCGGAGGCGATCCGCTGCTTCGGCAGCGTCCGGGCGGGCAGGGTCGTCGGCTTGTAGGAGGGACGGCGGGCCTCGTAGTCGGTGATCGCCTGCTCGTCGCGCAGCGTCAGGCCGATGTCGTCGAGGCCCTCCATCAGCCGCCACCGCGTGTAGTCGTCGATCTGGAAACGGCACGTCACGTTGCCCGCGACGACCGTGCGGTCCTCCAGCGAGACCGTCACCTCCGTGCCGGGCTCCGCCTCCAGGACCTTCCACAGGGACTCGCAGTCCTCCTGCGTGATGATGCCGGCCACCAGCCCCTGCTTGCCGGCGTTGCCGCGGAAGATGTCCGCAAACTTGGGGGCCAGCACGGCGCGGAAGCCGTAATCCTTGAGCGCCCACACGGCGTGCTCGCGCGAGGAGCCGGTGCCGAAGTCCGGGCCGGCCACCAGCACCGATCCCGAGGCGTAGGACTTCTGGTTGAGGACGAAGCCCGGATCGGACCTCCAGGCGGCGAACAGCGCGTCCTCGAACCCGGTGCGCGCCACGCGCTTGAGGTAGACGGCCGGGATGATCTGGTCGGTGTCGACGTTCGAGCGGCGCAGCGGGACCCCGACGCCGGTGTGGGTGGTGAACTTCTCCATGGTCTGTGCTCCCCTCTCAGAGGTCCGCCGGGCTGGACAGCGTGCCGCGCACCGCGGTCGCCGCCGCGACCAGGGGCGAGACCAGGTGCGTGCGCCCGCCCTTGCCCTGGCGGCCCTCGAAGTTGCGGTTCGAGGTCGACGCCGCGCGCTCGCCGGGCTTGAGCTGGTCCGGATTCATGCCCAGGCACATGGAGCACCCGGCGTTGCGCCATTCGGCGCCGAAGTCGGTGAAGACGCGGTCGAGGCCCTCGTCCTCCGCCTGGAGGCGGACCCGGGCGGAGCCGGGCACCACCAGCATCCGCACGCCCTCGGCCTTCGTGCGGCCCTTGATGACGGCCGCCGCGGCGCGCAGGTCCTCGATGCGCCCGTTCGTGCACGACCCCAGGAAGACGGTGTCGACCGGGATGTCGCGCATCGGCGTGCCGGCGGCCAGCCCCATGTACTCCAGGGCCCGCTCGGCGGCGGCCCGCTTCGTCGCATCCGGGATGTCGGCCGGATCGGGGACGCGCGCCGACAGGGGCACGCCCTGGCCGGGGTTCGTCCCCCATGTGACGAACGGCTCCAGGTCCTCCGCCTCCAGCACGACCTCGGCGTCGAAGACGGCGTCGTCGTCGGAGCGCAGCGTCCTCCAGTAGGCGAGCGCCCGGTCCCAGTCCTCGCCCTGCGGGGCGTGCGGACGGCCCTGGACGTAGTCGAACGTCGTCTGGTCGGGGGCGACCATGCCGGCGCGCGCGCCCGCCTCGATCGACATGTTGCAGATCGTCATCCGGCCCTCCATCGAGAGCTCCCGGATGGCCTGGCCGCGGTACTCCAGGACGTAGCCCTGACCGCCTCCGGTCCCGATCCGCGCGATGACGGCCAGGATGATGTCCTTCGCCGAGGCGCCCGGCGGCAGCGACCCGTTGACGGTGATCGCCATCGTCTTGAAGGGCTGCAGCGGCAGCGTCTGGGTGGCCATGACATGCTCGACCTCGGAGGTCCCGATGCCGAAGGCGAGCGCGCCGAACGCGCCGTGCGTGGACGTGTGGGAGTCGCCGCACACGATCGTCATGCCCGGCTGCGTGAGCCCCAGCTGGGGACCCACCACGTGGACGATGCCCTGGTCCGCGTCGCCGAGGGAATGCAGGCGGATCCCGAACTCCTGGGCGTTGGAGCGCAGGGTGTTGATCTGGATGCGCGAGGTCTCGTCCGCGATGGGCAGGTCGATGTCCATGGTCGGGGTGTTGTGGTCCTCGGTGGCGATCGTCAGGTCGGGGCGGCGGACCTTCCGCCCCGCCAGGCGGAGCCCCTCGAAGGCCTGCGGGCTGGTCACCTCGTGAACGAGGTGCAGGTCGATGTAGAGCAGGTCAGGCGCCCCGTCGTGCCCTTTCGTCACGATGTGGTCCGCCCACACCTTCTCCGCCAGCGTGCCGCTCATGCCTTGTCCTCCCCTGCGACCGCCGTCCGGGGCCGCTCCGTCATGCGTGCCTGCCATCGTCGCCAGTTCCACCATGCGGAGATTTGCTGTCTCGCTGCGTGAGATGGCAGGATCACCATATGGAGGACGCGACATCCAGTGGAGTGGGAGTCCTGGACAAGGCGGCGCTGGTCCTCGGTGCCTTGGAGGCAGGCCCCGCCACCCTTGCCCAGCTGGTCGCGGCGACGGGTCTGGCCCGTCCGACCGCTCATCGCCTCGCGGTGGCCCTCGAGTACCACCGCATGGTCGCCCGCGACATGCAGGGGCGTTTCGTCTTGGGGCCGCGCCTCCAGGAGCTGGCCTCCTCCGCCGGCGAGGACCGCCTGCTCACGGCTGCGATGCCCGTGCTGGTGGCGCTGCGCGACCACACGAAGGAGTCCGCCCAGCTCTATCGCCGCCAGGGCGAGTACCGCGTCTGCGTGGCGGCCGCCGAACGTCAGATGGGTCTGCGCGACTCGATCCCCGTCGGCGCCACGCTGTCGATGAAGGCGGGGTCCGCCGCCCAGGTGCTGTTGGCCTGGGAGGAGCCCGATCGGATGCATCGCGGCCTGTACGAGGCCTCTTTCAATGCGACGATGCTCGCGCAGGTGCGCCGCCGCGGCTGGGCGCAGTCCGTCGGCGAGCGCGAGCCGGGCGTGGCCTCGGTGTCCGCCCCCGTGCGGGGGCCGTCGGGGCGCGTGCTGGCGGCGTTGTCGATCTCCGGCCCGATCGATCGCATGGGCCGTCAGCCGGGCCGCCAGCACGGCCCCTCCGTGGTCGCCGCCGCGAACCGCCTGTCGGACTTCCTCCGCCAGGTCGAGGACATGGACGAGGACGACTGATCGCCTTCTCCCGCTCTGCGCCCTGAGCGCCGCGCCCCTCAGTCCCCGCCCCCCCCCGCGACTTCGGTGCTCTTCTTCGGCGACTTCGGTCCTCTTTCCCGGCGACTTCGGTCCTTGGCTGTTGACGAGGGCGGCGCGGGCGCGGGCGCTCGGACACGAGGAGGACCGCCCCGCGGGGAAGCGATCTGCCCTCGGGGAAGGGATCTGGCCTCGGGGAAGGGATCTGCCCTCGGGGAAGGGATCTGGCCTCGGGGAAGGCAATTGCTCGCAGGGAAGCGCCATAGAGCTTCCCCGCGAGCATTCCACTTCCCCACGGGCAGATCCCTGTCCGACGAGCGATCTCGCGTGCGCCCTCCCTCGCGGACAGCCCCCTCGCTCACACCCACACGAGCGGACACCCCGCGGACCAACGCGCCACAAGCACCGAACTCGCGGGAGAAGAGAACCGAACTCGCGGGGAAAGAGAACCGAAGTCGCGGCGAAACAGCACCGAAGTCGCGGGGCCGTGCGGGTGGGCTCCGTCAGCTCGCGTGCCGGGCGTCGTTCTGCCGGACGCGCTGGGCGATGTGGTGGGCGGCGCGCTCGGCGGCGCGACGATAGACGTCCTCCACCAGGGGGACCACCATCGAGTCGTCGACGGAGGGCAGCGTCGACCGGTTATGGGCGACGATGCGCCCCAGTTCCTCGGGATCATCGGCCCAACGCGCGAGGATGCGCGCCATATCGCGGTCCGTCGCGGCCGTCGCCCCGGTGACGCCCGGATCGATGAGCTCCGCGAACCCGGACTGGGCGCGCGTGACGACGGCCAGTCCGGCGGCCCACGCTTCGGCGGCCGCCAGGACCATGGCGTCCTGGACGCCGGGCGCGGCGTAGATGTCGGCCCCGGCGTAGAGGTCCGCCAGCTGATCGGAGGACAGGCGCCCCGGCAGGACGACCAGTTCCGCCAGGCCGCGGTCGCGGATCTGGCGCTGCGCGGCGTCGAACTGGCCGCCGGCGCCGGCGATGACGGCGCGCAGGGGCACACGGCCGGCGGGCCACCCGTCCTCCGGCGTCCATCCGAGCGAGCGGGCGGCGGCCTCGAGGATGTCGAGCAGCGGGAGCACCCGCTTGCGCGGCGCGAAACGCGTGGCGCACGCGACGACGACCCCGTCATGCTCGCGGGCGGGGCGCCGCCAGTCCTGGGTGCGCACGCCGTTGGGGAGGACCTCGACCTCGATGTCGCCGAAGGCCTCCCGCATGCGGTCGGCGACCAGGCGCGACACGCCCGTCCACGTCACCTGCTGACGGCCCCTCCGATCGAATGCCGACAGCGCCCGGAACAGGGGAATCGTGGTGCGCCGCGACCACACCGAATGCACGGTGAGCACCACGGGGACGGGCAGGCCGGCGCGCCGCTGGCGCAGGAGGGTGGCCTGTGCGACCGGCGAGACCTCGCCCTGATGGATGTGGACGACGTCGGGATGCCACTTCTCAACGAGTTCGACGAACCGGCGCGGCGCTCGGGGATCGACCGGCGTGTGGAAGGGGTTCTTCCACACGGATCGCACGACGGAGTAGGGCAGCGTCGAATCGTCGAACCCGTCGGCGTCGGCCGCCGTGGCCACGACCACCTCATGCCCCCGTTCGACCAGTCGCTCGGCCAGCCGGGACACGACCATCTCGATGCCGCCCATCGTCGGCAGGAAGCAGTCGGTGACCATCAGGATCCTCATGGGGGCGATTCTCCCATGTCGCGCGCCTCACGGCCGCACGCGGTGAGGCGCCCGCGGCGGCCGGTCCCGCGCACTCCCCGGCGCACTCCCCGGCGGGTTCCCGACCTCGGTCCCATTCCGAGTGGACATCGTCCGCGTATCCTCCGACGAGGACGGCCACACTGTCCGGACCGCCCGCGTCCGAGCAGATGAGAGCCGGTTTGATGACAGATCGTCAGGATATTCACCGCACGCTGGACCAGATCGTGGGCCCGGAACAGGCAGCCAGCCCCGAGCAGTCCGCCAACCCGGACCAAGCCGCGGCACCCGTGAGACCGACGGCGCCCTTCCCCGAGCTCCATCCCGTCGGCGCCCCCGCCACCGCGGATGCCCACGGAATCCGCCCCATCGGCTCGGTGCGTCCGGTGGGCGGGGTCTACGCGCGGGCGCCGATGACGGTGTACTGGGAGATGACGCTGGCCTGCGCGCTGGCCTGCCGCCACTGCCGAGCCCGGGCCTGGAACCGCCCGGCGCCGGGCGAGCTCACCACCGGCCAGGGCGTTGCGCTCCTCGACGACATCGCCGGTTTCGGCGATCCGCTCCCCCACCTCATCCTCACCGGCGGGGACCCGATGCGCCGGGCGGACCTGCTCGACCTCATGGCCGAGGCGCGCGCCCGCCGCATCGGCGTCTCCCTGTCCCCGGCCGTCACCCCGGATCTCACGCGACACCGGCTGGCCGAGGTGCAGGCGGCCGGCTGCCGGGCGGTCTCGCTCAGCCTGGACGGGTCCACCGCCGCCCGCCACGACGGCCTGCGCCGAGTGCCCGGCACCTTCGACCTCACCATGCGCGCCTTGGACGACGCGGCGGCGCTGGGCCTGCCCGTCCAGGTCAACACGCTGGTCACCGCGGACACCCTCGCGGACATGCCCGCGATCTCCGCTGTGCTGGCCCGCCGCGGCATCCAGCGGTGGACCCTGTTCTTCCTGGTCAAGACCGGCCGCGGAGGCGTGCTGGAGGAGATCTCCCCGCAGGAGTCCGAGCGGCTGCTGCGGTGGCTCGACGGCCTGCGCGGGGAGGTCCCTTTCCAGGTGAGCACCACGGAGGCCCTCCACTTCCGCCGCGTCGCCGCGCAGAGGATGGAGGCCCGCGGAATGACGCGCGCAGAGATCGGGGCCGCTCCCCTGGCCCGCTCGTTCGGCGTGCGCGACGGCAACGGCATCGTCTTCGTCTCCCACGTCGGGGACGTGACGCCCTCCGGGTTCCTTCCGGTCACGCTGGGCAATGTCACGCGCGATTCGCTGGTCGATCTCTACCGCGACCACGCCCTCATGCGGGCGCTCCGCGACCCGGCGCGCTTCGGCGGCGACTGCGGGGTCTGCGAGTACAACCGCTGGTGCGGTGGATCGCGGTCCCGGGCCTACGCTGCCACCGGCGACCCTCTGGCTGCGGATCCGCTGTGCGCGTACCGTCCCCTGGCGGCGCGCGGCGCCGCCTGATCCCCTCCGCGAACCCGCGAAACCGGGTCGGGGACGCCCGCGCGCCCCGGGCGGCGCGCTGTCCTCGGGAATGACGGAGCGGGGACGGGTCCGCATGGATCCGTCCCCGCTCTGCGCTGGTACCCCCAACCGGATTTGAACCGGTGTTTGCGCCGTGAGAGGGCGACGTCCTGGGCCGCTAGACGATGGGGGCGCTATGGCCCGGACGACGCCGGGCGTTTGTCTGCCGGGAGGCCCGGCAGTGGTACCCCCAACCGGATTTGAACCGGTGTTTGCGCCGTGAGAGGGCGACGTCCTGGGCCGCTAGACGATGGGGGCAAGAAGAATGCCGGTCGGATCACCGATCGGCCTTCGCTGGGGTACCAGGACTCGAACCTAGACTAAGTGAACCAGAATCACTCGTGCTGCCAATTACACCATACCCCATGGTGTCGTCCCCTCCGGCGGAGCGCCGTCGGCGACAGGACAAGAGATTACCCGCTCCCCTTCCTCCGGGCAAAATCATCGCACCGTGACGATCCCCACGCGCGCGGCCCGTTCCGGGAATGCCCATCGACGAGGACGGCGCCGGCTCCGCCGGCGCGCCCGCCCGTCCGATCGGTGGATCTGCGGACCGGACGGGCCGGGGACGCCCTCGTCGGGGGTGGGGGCTATCCCAGACGGGACCGCAGAGCGCGCAGACGGGCCAGCGAGGACTCCCGGCCCAGGATCTCCATCGACTCGAACAGCGGGGGGGACACCTGGCGGCCCGTCACCGCCACCCGCAGCGGGCCGAAGGCCAGGCGCGGCTTGATGCCCATGCCGTCCACGATGGCGGCGCGCAGCGCGGCCTCCAGGTCGGCGGCCGCGAACGAGGCGGCGCCCTCGACCACGGGGATCGCGGCGTCCAGCACGTCGGCGGCGTTGTCCTTGAGCTTCGCGACGGAGGGCTCGTCGAGCTCCAGCGCGCCGTCCTCTGCGAAGAGGAAGCCGAGCATGCCCGGGGCCTCGCCGAGCAGCTGGATGCGCGTCTGGATGAGCGGCGCGGCCGCCGTCAGCACGGACTGCTCGTGGGCGGTGAGCTCCCCGAAGGAGGCGGCCGAGACCAGGCCCTCGGCGTGGAGGAACGGGACGATCCGGCCGCGGAAGTCCTCCGGTGCCAGCAGGCGGATGTGCTCGGCGTTGATGGCCGTGCACTTCTTCTGGTCGAAGCGGGCGGGGTTCGGGTTCACGTCGGCGATGTCGAAGGCCTGGACCATCTCCTCCATGGAGAAGACGTCGCGGTCCGGGGCGATCGACCAGCCGAGCAGCGCGAGGTAGTTGAGCAGGCCCTCCGCGACCATGCCCTTCTGCTTGTGCAGGAGCAGGTTCGACTCGGGGTCGCGCTTGGAGAGCTTCTTGTTGCCCTCGCCCATGACGTAGGGGAGGTGGCCGAAACGCGGCATGAACTGCGCGATCCCGAGGTCCTCCAGCGCGCGGTAGAGGACGATCTGGCGCGGCGTGGAGGACAGTAGATCCTCCCCGCGCAGGACGTGCGTGATCTCCATCAGCGCGTCGTCGACGGGGTTGACCAGCGTGTACAGAGGATCGCCGTTGGCGCGCACGATCACGTAGTCGGGCACCGAGCCCGCGCCGAAGGTGATCTCGCCGCGGATGAGGTCCTCGAAGGCGATGTCCTCATCCGGCATGCGCATGCGCAGGACGGGCTGGCGGCCCTCGGCGCGGTAGGCGGCGATCTGCTCGGGGGCGAGGTCGCGGTCGAAGCCGTCGTAGCCGAGCTTGGGGTCCTCGCCGCGCGCGCGGTGGCGGGCCTCGACCTCCTCGGGGGTGGAGAACGACTCGTAGGCGTACCCGCCGTCGAGCAGCCGCTGCGCGACGCCGCGGTAGACGTCCATGCGCTCGGACTGCCGGTAGGGGCCGTGGGGCCCGCCCTTCTCCACACCCTCGTCCCAGTCCAGGCCGAGCCACCGGAGGGACTCCAGGATCTGCTGATAGGACTCCTCAGAGTCGCGCGCGGCGTCCGTGTCCTCGATACGGAACACGAAGGTGCCGCCCGTGTGGCGGGCGTACGCCCAGTTGAACAGGCACGTGCGGACCATGCCGACGTGAGGGGTCCCGGTGGGCGAGGGGCAGAAGCGGACGCGGATGTCCGAGCCCGTGGCAGTGGTGACAGTCATAGTGCGGCCAGTTTACCGCCCGGACGAGGGCGCCCCGGGGCCCGGAACGTCTCTGCCCCTCGCCCGCCTCTCGCCCGCCGGCCCTGTGCGTCGTCCACGCCGGGCCTGGCCCATCCCGCACACCGAGACCGGTCCGTCCACGCGCCGGGCTACCCTGATTCCATGACGATCCTCCTGCCGAGCCCGGACCAACTGCGCCGCACCGGAAGCCTCAAGTGGACGGGCATCCAGACCTCGGACGGGCGTCCGACGCTGGGCGCCTGGGTCGCGGAGATGGATTTCGCCACCGCGCCCCCGGTCGCCGACGCGATGAAGCGCGCGATCGACGACGGTCTGCTCGGCTACCAGCCGACGTGGCTGCCCGAGCGGGTCGCGGAGTCGCTCGCCGAGTTCCAGCGCCGCCGCTTCGGCTGGGACCTGGACCCCGACCACGTCCGTCTGGTGGCATCCGTCCTGCCCGCCCTCAACGCCACGATGGACCATCTGATCCGCCCCGGCTCGCCGGTCATCGTCCCGACCCCCGCCTACATGCCGTTCCTCACCCTGCCCGAACAGCACGGGCACCCCGTGATCCAGGTGCCCTCCCTCCGCGAGCGCGGCTGGTCGCTGGACCTCGACGGCATCCGGGCGGGCCTCGAGCAGGGCGCGGGCCTGGTCGTCCTGTGCGATCCGTGGAACCCGACGGGCCGCGTGCTCAGCGAGCAGGAGCTGCGCGACCTCCACGATCTCGTCTCCGGCTACGACGCACTGGTCTTCGCCGACGAGATCCACTCCCCCCTGGTCCTCGACGATCCCGGCGCCTTCCTCTCCTACGCGCGCGTGGCCCCCGAGCACACGGTGACGGCCACAGCCGCCTCGAAGGGCTGGAACATCGCGGGCCTGCCGTGCGGCCAGGTGATTCTGCCCGACGATGCCCTGCGCGAGCGGTGGGATCGCGCGGTCGGCACCGGCATCGCCCATGAGGCCTCGACCCTGGGCGCGCTGGGGACCATCGCCGCCTTCGCCGAGGGCGACGCCTGGCAGTCCGAGGTCCGCGAGGTCCTCATCGGCAACATCGACCGCGCGGTGTCGGCCGTCGCGGGCACCGGGATCGACCTGGTGCGCCCCCAGGCCACGTACCTCACGTGGTGGGGGTTCGAGCGGGCCGGCCTGCCCGGCGGGGCCGCCCCCGCCACCCTCCTGCGCGACAAGGCCGGCATCGCCGCCAACGACGGCTCGACTCTGGGCGCCGACTATGCGCGGTGGGCGCGCCTCAACCTCGCGTGCTCCCCCGCCGTCGCCGACCAGATCGTCGAGGGCGTCCTGGGCCTGGTCGCCTCCCATTGACGAGGACGGACCCCCTGCGACCGGCATGACGGCAGGCCGCAGAGGGTGCTTTCGGTCGTCCCACGCGATCGGTCGCGGCGTTCTCGTGTCATGACGCTCTCCGACGGGAGGAACCGCCAGGCTCGGATCAGTCAGCGGCCAGCGCCGCCTCGATGCCGCGCCGCACGGTGTCCCCCGCCCGGGCGGCGGCCTCCACGACGGCCGAGGGGTCCGTGGGCGCCTCGGCGAACGACAGATCCGACACCACGCTCATGCCGGCCACCCGCACGCCCAGCGCATGCAGGGTGAGCGCCTCCATGACGGTCGACATCCCGACGACGTCCGCGCCCGTCGAGGCCAGCCAGCGGGTCTCCGCCCGCGTCTGGTACTCGGGGCCACGCAGGATCGCGTAGACGCCCCGGCGCTCGCACACGCCGGCGAGCGCCGCCGTGAGCCCCGCGTCCCACGTCCCGGACGGGTCGAGGAACACCGTGCCATCGAAGGGCGAGCTCCCGGAGAAGTTGAGGTGGTCCTCGATCGCCACGACATCGCCCAGCGACCAGTCCCTCAGGCACCCGTTGGCGTTGCACAGGATCGCCCGGGTGGCCCCGCTGGCGGCGGCCGCCCGCACGAAGGACGTGACCCGGGAGGCGGAGACGCCCTCGTACAGGTGGGTGCGGCCGAGCGCCACGAGGACCCACTGGCCGGAGACCGCGTAGGAGCGCACCTCGTCGATATGGCCGTCGGCGCGGGGCTCCAGGACGCCGGGGATGTCGGAGAGGCGGAACCGCGCGCGCGGCTCGCCCCAGGCGCCGTCCAGCGCTCCCGCCAGGCCCGAGCCCAGGACCACGACGGCGTCGTGATGCTCGACGCCCGAGAGGTGGGCGATGGCACGGGCGTCCTCGTGGGACTCGGCGGTGAGCAGGGCGCCCGGGAACTCATCGGGCGTCATCGGAGCTCGACCTCCTCGCCCGACGCGGCGGCCTCCTCGAAGGTCCGGGCGCCGGCGGCCTCCTGCGCGCGCACGCGGCCCCGGGAGGACACCAGGTAGCCGACGAACCCGACGAGCATCGCCAGGAGGATGCCGATGTTCGAGTACGCCCAGTCGCCCTCGCGCCCGCCGACCGGACCCAGCAGATAGCCCTGCCAGCTCAGCCACGACGCCGAGGAGTTGACCACCAGGCCCCAGCCGAAGAAGGCGCCGAGCAGCAGCGAGACCACGGCGCCCCAGTTGACGGAGCCGTAGACCCCCTCCTTGCGGAACAGGTCGGGCTCGTTGTAGTCGCGCTTGCGCAAGAGGATGTCGGCCAGCATCACACCGCCCCACGCGGCGATGACGACGCCCAGCGTGGTGAGAAACCCGGTGAACGGCGTGATGAACGAATCGGCGAAGAACACCACCCAGATGGTGCCGATCACCATGATCGTGCCGTCGATCGCGGTGGCGACGGGGCGCACCACGGGCAGGCCGGCCGACAGCAGGGACAGCCCCGAGCTGTAGATGTCCATCACGATGCCGCCGATGAGCCCCAGGATCGCGACGATCGCGAAGGGGATGAGGAACCAGGTGGGCAGGATCGTCGTGAGCGCGCCGATCGGATCGAGGTTGATGGCCTCGCCCAGCGCGGAGTCGGATCCGACCAGCAGCAGACCGAAGAGCACCAGGATGACGGTGGGCAGCGCGGCTCCGAACGTCGTCCAGCCGACGACGCCGCGGGTGGAGGCCGACCGGGGCAGGTAGCGCGAGTAGTCGGCCGACGCGTTGATCCAGCCGAACCCGAATCCGGCGAGCAGCATGCACAGCGCGCCGATGAGGCCCGTGGCGGACCCGGCGGGGATCGCGGAGACCGTCCCCCAGTCGATCGACGGGACGGTGAGGACGAGGTAGACAATCGTGAGCGCCGCCGTCAGCCACGTGATCCACGTCTGGACCTTCATGATCATGTCGAAGCCGAGGATCCCTGATCCGGCGGCGATGAGCACGACCAGGATGAGGGCGATGATCTGCGCGGCCGTGTGGTTCTGCACGCCCAGCGCCCCCATGACGGTGGCCGTGGCCTGGACGGCCATGATGCACAGGAACGTCTCCCACCCGACGGTGAGGATCCAGGAGATCACTGCGGACAGGCGGTTCCCGTTGAACCCGAAGGCGGCGCGGGACAGGACCAGCGTGGGGGCCGAGCCGCGCTTGCCGGCGATGGCGATGAGTCCGCAGGCGAGGAAGGACAGCACGACGCCGATGACGCTGGCGATGACGGCCTGCCAGAACGAGATGCCGAAGCCCAGCACCCACGCGCCCCACGACAGGCCCAGTACGGAGATGTTGGCCGCGAACCACGGCATGAACAGATCGGAGGGTTTCCCCTTGCGGTCGGACTCGGGGATGACGTCCAGTCCGGCCATCTCGACGGCCAGACCGCCCTGGGGTTCCGCGGCAGGCTGGGCCGCACCCGCTGTGCTCATGTTTCCTCCTGTTGGGATGGGTGGTCTGAGCGTACCCGCGCCGTTCTCCGATTCCGGACTTTTCGGACGCGTCGACCGGGGCGTCCCCGTCAGCGGCGCACGACCGGGTTGGACAGCGTCCCGATGCCCGACACGGAGACGTCCACGCGGTCCCCGGCGACGATCGGGCCCACGCCGGCGGGCGTGCCCGTGATGATGACGTCGCCGGGCAGCAGCGTGAAGACCCGCGAGATGTAGGAGACCAGGTCGCGCACGGGCGTGAGCATGTGGGCCGTCGTGTCGGACTGGCGCAGCTCCCCGTTGACGGTCGCGCTCACGCGCAGATCCGCGACGTCGAGGTCGGGATCGACCTCGATCCACGGGCCCAGCGGGCAGGAGGTGTCGAACCCCTTGGCGCGGGTCCACTGGCCGTCGGCGCGCTGGGCGTCGCGCGCGGAGACGTCGTTGGCGCACGTGTAGCCCAGGACGACCTCGTCGACGCGGTCGACGGACACGTCCTTGGCCAGCGTCTTGATGACGACGGCCAGCTCGGCCTCGTGGTGGACCTCGTCCGACCAGTCCGGCAGGACGATCGGATCGTCGGGGCCGATCACAGCCGTGTTCGGCTTGAGGAACAGGATCGGATGGTCGGGGGCCTCCCCGCCCATCTCGCGCGCGTGGTCGGCGTAGTTCTTGCCGACGCCCACTACCTTCGACCGGGGGATCACCGGGGAGAGCAGGCGGACGTCCTCGAGTTCGAAGACCTGGCCCGAGGGCTCGACCGGCGCGAACAGAGGGTCGCCCCGCAGGGCCACGATGTTCTCGGACGCATCGTCCAGCGCGCCGTAGCGGATGACGTCATCAAGGGAGAAGCGCACGATTCGCATGGGCCCAGGCTACGTCAGGACCGCCGGTCCCCGAACCCGGCTCGGTGTGGAGCCTCTGCTCTTCCCTGCCGCCGATGCAGACCGGAGTCCGCCCCGGATGCCGCACTCAGTCCGCGTTTCGAGGCGATTCCCGCGCCGAAGGCCGCTGAGGGTCGCGCTCAGGACGCGATGAACGGCTGACCGGCTGACCGTCATCCGCGCGCCCCCCGATGGGCGGATCTCGCGGGGATGCGGGGGCGGGCTTCGACCCGCCCCACCCCGGGATGGGACAATCGCCCCATGACGGCGATGCTCAACGACCTGCTGGACGACCTCGAGGACGCGGGGCAGCTCACCAACGACGACGCCCTCTACGAGGCGTTCACCGGCTGGGCCGAGGCCGGCGGGCGCCCGCTGTACCCCCACCAGGAGGAGGCGCTCCTGGAGATCCTCGCCGGAAACCACGTCATCGCCGCCACCCCGACGGGCTCGGGCAAGTCGATGATCGCCCTGGCGGCGCACTTCGTGTCGCTGGCCCACGGGGGCCGTTCCTACTACACGGCGCCGCTGAAGGCCCTGGTCTCGGAGAAGTTCTTCGATCTGGTGGCCCTGTTCGGCGCGGACAACGTCGGCATGGTCACCGGCGACGTCTCGCTCAACACGGATGCCCCGATCATCTGCTGCACGGCCGAGATCCTGGCCAACCAGTCCCTGCGCGAGGGCGCCGCCCTGGACGCGGACATGGTCATCATGGACGAGTTCCACTTCTACGGGGACCCCCAGCGCGGCTGGGCGTGGCAGGTGCCGCTCCTGGAGCTCACCGCTCCGCAGTTCATCGCGATGTCGGCGACGCTGGGCGACACGGCGCGCTTCCAGCGCCAATGGGAGGAGCGCACCGGGCGCGACGTCGCGCTCATCGACGACGCCGAGCGTCCCGTCCCCCTGGAGTTCGACTACGTCGTCGACGACGTCCACGACACCGTCGAGCGCCTGCTGGCGGAGGGTCGGTGGCCGATCTACATCGTCCATTTCGCCCAGCGCGACGCCGTGGAGACCGCCCAGTCCTTCGACCGGCGCCCCCTCATCGACGACGACCAGAAGAAGCGGATCGCCGCCGCGCTGGCCGCGGTCCCCTTCAGCCGCGGCTTCGGCCAGACCCTGCGCCACCTGCTGGCCCAGGGCATCGGCGTCCACCACGCGGGCATGCTCCCGCGCTACCGCCGCCTGGTCGAGCGCCTCACCCAGCAGGGGCTGCTCGCCATCGTGTGCGGGACGGACACGCTGGGGGTGGGGATCAACGTTCCCATCCGCACGGTCCTGCTCACCTCCCTGGTCAAGTACGACGGGGAGCGGATGCGCCACCTCTCGGCCCGCGAATTCCACCAGATCGCGGGGCGGGCCGGGCGCGCGGGCTTCGACCTGGTGGGCTTCGTCCGGGTCCTGGCCCCCAGCCACGAGGTGGAGAACGCCCGCGCCCGCGCGCGCCTGTCCGCCGCCGAGGAGAGCGCCCGCGACGAGCGCGAGGCCCGCCGCGTCGCGAAGAAGGCCAAGAAGCGCGGCAGCACCACGCGCGCGCCCGAGAAGGGTCAGATCACGTGGACGCGCTCCACCTTCGAGCGCCTCCGCGACGCCGCCCCCGAGCAGCTCACGTCCCGTTTCGCGATCACACATTCGATGGTCCTCAACGTCCTCGCGGGCACCGCCACCGCCACCGCCCCCGCCGCCCCGACCGCTGCCCTGCCCGCCGCCCCGACCGGCGTCGTGGGCAGGCGCCCGGGCAAGCCGGGGACGCCCTGGCCGGCGGTCCTCCGCGACCCCGCCGAGCATCTCCTGTTCCTGGCCACCCGCAACGACGATCCCCCGCGGGACACGAACCCCCACCTGCGCCGACTGGCGGAGATCTACCAGTCGATGCGCCAGGCGGGCGTCGTCGAGCACGCCTCGACCGCGCAGTCCCGGGCGGATGGGCTGCCGCGCCTGCGCCTGGTCGCCGATCTCCCGGACGACTTCGCGCTCAACCAACCCCTGTCGCCCTTCGCGCTGGCCGCGATGGACCTGCTGGACCCGGAGTCGCCGACGTACTCCCTCGACGTCGTCAGCGTCGTCGAGGCGGTGCTGGAGGACCCCCGCCCGCTGCTCTACGCCCAGCAGCGGGTCGCCCGCGACCAGGCGATGGCCGCCATGAAGGCCGAGGGGCTCGACTACGACGAACGCATCGCCCGCCTCGACGACGTCACCTGGCCGCGCCCGCTGGAGGAGCTCCTCGAGGGCGCGTTCTCCGTGTACGTGCGCTCGAATCCCTGGGTCGGCGATCTCGAGATCTCCCCCAAGTCCGTCGTCCGCGAGATGGTCGAGAACGCCCAGACCTTCACGGAGCTGGTCTCCCGCTACGACGTCGGGCGCTCCGAGGGCGTCATCCTGCGCTATCTCACCGATGCGTACAGGTCCTTGCGCCAGATCGTTCCCGACGCCGCCCAGACCGAGGAGGTCCGCGCCATCATCGAGTGGCTGGGCGCGCTGATCCGCTCCGTCGACTCCTCGCTGCTCGACGAGTGGGAGGCGCTGGCGGCCGGGACGCCGCAGGCCCTGGGCGACGCCGCGGGCGCCACCGGCACCGAGCTCGCCTTCGGGGCGGACGAGGACGGGACGGTCGCCTTCTCCGCCAACCGCCATGCCTTCCGCACGGCGATCCGCACCGCCCTGTTCCGGCGCGTGGAGCTGCTCAGCCGCGACGACGTCGAGGGCCTGGCGCGGGCGGACGGCCCGGCGGAGGACGGCGGCTGGCCGGAGGAGCGCTGGGAGCAGGCGCTCGGCCGCTACTGGGCCGAGCACGACTGGATCGGGATCGACCAACGGGCCCGGGCGGGCGCCCTCGTCCATGTGGAGGAGGCACCGACGCGGGTCGATCTGGTGGAGGCCGGGGCCCAGGCCGCGGACATCGCGCGGGTGGAGGAGGCGCCGGCGGGACGGTATTGGCTGGCGGCGCAGACCCTCGTCGATCCCGCCGGCGACATGGACTGGCGGCTGATCATGCTGATCGACGTGGCGGCCTCCGACCGGGCGGGGACCATCGCGATGCGCCCGGTGGCGCTCGCCCCCCGGTGAGCGGGGGCTCCCACCCCAAACCCCGCGACTTCGGTGCTCTTCTCCCGCGACTTCGGTGCTCTTTCTCGGCGAGTTCGGTCCGGCGACAGTCCACACCCCACGATCACACAGCGCGCGAGCCCTTTTCTGACACGACTCGCAAAATTAGGTCAGGCTCACCTAATGTATTGGCGTCCCGACGCACGTCACGGGACCTCTGACCTGTTGCCGATCCTTCCGAGGAGCATCATGCGAGCGCTCACCACGCGCCTCCTGACCACGCTGGTCGCCGGCGCGGCCGCCCTGTCGATGGCCGCCTGCTCAGGCGGATCCGAGAGCGCGTCCGGCCAGTCCGACTCCGCCCAATCCGCGGCGACGACCGCCCCCTCCGACGCCGGCGAGGGCGCGTGGCCGCGCACCGTCACCGACGAGCACGGCGAGCTCACGCTGGAAGCCAAGCCCGAGCGCATCGTGTCGACCTCGCCGTCGATCACCGGAACGCTGCTGGCCATGGGCGCCCCCGTCGTCTCCACGGCGGCCGCGGTCGCCGGGCCGCTCACCGACGACAAGGGCTTCTTCTCCCAGTGGGCCGACGTGGCCGATGAGAAGGGCGTCGAGGTCCTCTACAGCGACTTCCAGTTCGACATGGAGGCCATCATCGCCGCCGACCCGGACCTGGTGATCGTCTCCACCTCCGGCGCGGACTCCGTCGCGGACCACTACGACCAGATCGCCGCCGAGTATCCGACCCTGCTCGTCGACTACTCGAAGCAGACCTGGCAGGAGCTGGCCACCGAGCTGGGGGCGGCCACGGGCCTCGAGGACGACGCCGCGGCCGCGGCCGCCGACTTCGACGACTACGCCGCGGACGCCGCCGCGAAGATCACCGCGCCCGAGGGCGGGGTCAGCATCGTCTCCTACAACGGGGCGGGCAACGACTCGGCCGTGGGCAAGCTCACCGGTCCCCACGCCCAACTGATGGAGTCGCTGGGCCTGGACGTCGTCGAGGGCCCCGACGACCTGGACACCTCCGACCAGGCGCGCTCCGACTTCATCTTCGTCACCCTGGAGAACCTGTCGGCCGCCATCGGCGGGGAGTCCGTGTTCCTGCTGACCGGCACGGAGGACACGGTCGCCGCGTTCGAGTCCGACCCGGTCCTGGCGAACCTGCCGGCCGTCCAGAAGGGACAGGTCCACCCGCTGGGCCCGACCTCCTTCCGGATCGACTACTACTCCGGCAAGCAGTTCATCGACGCGGTCGTGGACGCCCTGGGCGCCTGACACGTGTCGCTGACCACGCGGACGACCCGCCGGGACGGCGGCGCGGCGAGCCCGTCGCCCACCGCCCTGGCGGGTCCCCCCGTCCCCGGCGTCCCTGGCGTCCCCGACGGCTCCGCTGCCCGGGACGCCCCCGGTCGGGACGGACGACCGGAGCGCCACCGGGACCGCCACGCCCACCGCGCCGCGATCCTGATGGCCCTGTGCCTGCTCGTGCCCCCTCTGATGGCCGCCTCCGTCGCCGTGGGCTCCCGGGTGATCGACCTGCCGACCGTCTGGAACGCGGTGGCCGCCTTCGACCCCGGCGACGACGCTCATCTGGTGGTGCGCGAGCTCCGCGTGCCCCGCACGATCCTCGCGGTCCTGGCCGGTGGATGCCTGGGCCTGGCCGGGGCGCTCATGCAGTCGCTGACGCGCAACGCGCTGGCGGAGCCCGGCACGCTCGGCGTCAATGCCGGCGCCGCGTTCGGCGTGGTCATCGGCATGTCCCTCACCGGGTCGACCGCGATCACGGTGTCCGTCTGGTTCGCCTTCGCGGGCGCCGGACTGGCGGCCGTCGTCGTCCACCGCCTGGGACGCGCCGGCGAGGCCGGGGTCAATCCCGTCCGCCTGGTCCTGGCCGGCGCCGGGCTGTCGATGACGCTGATGGCCCTCACCAACATCGTCATCCTGTCCAGCCCCCAGCAGGTCCTCGACCAGTTCCGCAACTGGGCGACCGGATCGCTGCAGGGACGCGGAGGGGAGTCTCTGCCCGTCGTCGGCACGTGCCTGCTCATCGGGCTGCTCCTGGCGATGGCGCTGTCCGGGCCGCTGAATTCCGTCTCCCTGGGAACCGACATGGCGCGGGCCCTGGGCGTCGACGTGCGCCGGACCTGGACGCTCACCAACGTGGCCGTCATGGTCCTGGCCGGCGGGGCCACCGCCGCCATCGGTCCCGTGTCCTTCGTCGGCCTGGCCGCGCCCCACGTCGCACGGGCCCTCACCGGCCCCGACCACCGGTGGGTCCTCCCCTACTCCTGCGTCATCGCCGCCCTGGCCGTGCTCGCCGCGGACCTGCTGGGCCGACTCGTCCTGCATCCGGGAGAGGTCGGAGCAGGCGTGATGACCGCCATGATCGGCGCGCCGTTCTTCGTCGCACTGGTCCGCCGGGGCCGGGTGAGCGAGCTGTGACCGCCGCTCCCGGAACGTCCCCTCCGCCCCCCGCCGCGCCGGATGAGGCCCGGCGGGGAGGGCGGGACGCCGCGCGGCGCGCGCTCCGCGTGGAACTGGGCGGCGTCCGTCTCGGCGTCGAGCGCCGCACGCTGATGGTCGGCTCCGCGCTGGCCGCCGTGATCCTGGCCGCCGCCGCGGCGTCCCTGATGTCGGGCAGCGTCGCACTGTCCGTCTCCCAGGTGCTCGACGCCCTGACCGGGCACGCCGACGCCGAGAAGACCGCGCGGGTCCTGTGGCAGATCCGCGTCCCCCGCGTCGCCACCGCCGTCGCGGTCGGCATGGCGCTGGGAGCCGCCGGCTGCGTCTTCCAGTCCGTCTCGCGCAACGCCCTGGGCTCGCCCGACATCATCGGCTTCACCACCGGCTCCGCCACCGGCGCGGTCGTCCAGATCGTCCTCATCGGTGCCGGCCCGGCCGCCACCACCGGCGCGGCCGTCGTCACGGGCCTGCTCACCGCCGCCGCCGTCTACGCCCTGGCGCGCAAGGACGGCGTGTCGGGCGGCTATCGCCTGGTCCTGGTGGGCATCGGCGTGAGCGCCTTCGTCGGCGCCGTCAACACCCTGGTCATGGCGCGCGGCGATCTGGACCTGGCCACCCAGGCGCGCGTGTGGCTCTCCGGCTCGCTCAACGCGCGCACCTGGGACGACGCCTGGCCGCCCCTGCTGGCCGTCGTGGTCGTCCTGCCTGTGCTCGTCGCCATGTCGCGGCGCCTGGACATCCTGGAGATGGGAGACGACCAGGCCGGGCAACTGGGCCTGCGCGCCGAGCGCATCCGCCTCGCCGTCATGTTCCTGGGCGTGACACTGACTGCCGCCGCCGTCGCGGGCGCCGGGCCCATCGCCTTCGTCGCGCTGGCCGCCCCGCAGATCGCGGCGCGGCTCACCCGGGCCGCCCGCGTCCAGGTCATCTCCTCCGCCCTGATGGGGGCCGCGCTGCTGCTCTGCGCGGACCTCGTCTCCGTCCATCTCCCCGTCAGCGCCGCACTGCCCGTCGGACTGGTCACCGGCGCGCTGGGCGGGGTCTACCTGCTGTGGATCCTCACCCGATCGAGGTCTGTATGACGCCGCGCCTCCCCTCACCGCGCCCCTCCGCCGGGACCGCACCCAGCGGGCCGCCCTCGTCGATCCCGGGTGGCGCCCGACCACCCCGTGACGAGGGCGCCCCGCTGCGCGGGGACGGGCTGACCCTCGGATACGGACCGGAGCGCACGGTCTCCGAGCACCTGGACGTCAGCGTCCCCGATCACTCGTTCACGGTGATCATCGGGCCCAACGCGTGCGGGAAGTCGACGCTGCTGCGCGCGCTGTCGCGCCTGATGGCGCCCCGCGCCGGCACCGTCGTCCTGGACGGGCGTGACATCCGCGAGCACTCCTCGAAGGCCGTCGCGCGCCGACTGGGGCTGCTGCCCCAGTCCTCGACCAGCCCGCAGGGCATCACCGTGCGCGACCTGGTGGCGCGCGGGCGCTTCCCCCATCAGTCGATGCTGCGGCAGTGGTCGCCCGACGACGACGCGGCCGTCGCGCGGGCGCTCGCCGCGACCGGCGTGGCGGATCTGGGCGGACGCCTGGTCGACGAGCTCTCCGGCGGGCAGCGCCAGCGCGTGTGGCTCTCCCTGGTGCTGGCCCAGGAGACCCCACTACTGCTCCTGGACGAGCCCACGACGTTCCTCGACATCACCCACCAGTTGGAGATCCTCGATCTGTGCCGGGACCTCCACGCGACGGGGCGCTACACCCTGGTCGCGGTCCTCCACGACCTCAACCTGGCGTTCCGCTACGCCACCCATCTCATCGTCATGAAGGACGGGGCCGTGGTCACCGCGGGCGCGCCGCAGGACATCGTCACGGCCGAGCTGATCGGCGACGTCTACGACATCGAATGCCTGTGCCTGCCCGACCCCGTCAACGGCCGCCCGATGATCGTGCCCCTGGACGCCGCCCGCGCGCCGACCCGGACCCGTCCCGACGCGCACGCCGCCACCCACGCCGCCGGAGGAAGCACCGGCGCCGGCCCGGAGAGGACCCCCGCATGAGCCTGCCCGCCTTGATCGAGGTCGCCCGGATCCTCGACGTCTCCGCGTCGATGCGTCGCGTGCGCTTCGCCGGACCCGGCGTCGCCGACTACCTCTCGGAGGCACGCATCCCCGAACATCAAGCTGTTCTTCCCGGATGACGCGGTGCCTCTGCCCGGCCCCTCCCGGGCGGACCACCACCGCATCGCCCCCGAGCAGCGGGCCCGCGTGCGCACCTACACAGTGCGCTCCTACGACACGGGCGCCGCGACGCTGGACATCGACTTCGTCCGGCACGGAGAGGAGGGACTGGCCTCGTCATGGGTCGAGCGCGCCCGCCCCGGCGACACCCTGGGAGCGCTCGGCGGCGGCGGACGGCTGCCTGCGCCGCGGCCGTGGATGATGCTTGTGGCCGACGACACGGGTCTGCCCGCCGCATCCGCGATCCTCGAGCAACTGCCCGTCGGCCAGCGCGGACTCGCGCTGCTCGAGATCGACGGGCCGGAGGACCACCAGGCATTGTCCGTCCCGGACGGCGTGGAGGTCCGCTGGCTCCATCGCGGCGGCCGCCCTCCCGGCGAGTCCGCGCTGCTGCTCGACTCCGCGCTGGAGGCCCCTCTGGCGGATCCCCTGGAGGACGGCTTCGTGTGGGTCTCCGCCGAGTCCCGCGTCGTGCGCGAGGTCCGCCGTCACGTCCGCGCCCTCGGACTCCCCCGGGAGAATCAGCTGATCATCGGCTACTGGCACCGCGGCGCGACGGAGACCGCCTACGCCGAGGCCTCCTCCAACGACCGCGTCCCCGACGAGTCCCGGGTGTCGTTGCCCGAGGGGTCCCGCCTGCGGCCGGACTCGATGGGCCGGCTGCTGGCGGGCCGCTGAATCGCGCCCGGCCGACCCCGCGGGAGGCGGTCGCCCGGATCTGGGAGACGGCCGCCCCGCCCGGTCGGCGATCTCACATCGCGCTGACCAGGCGGTAAGGGTAGCCTGACCTCAGTCCCGCGCGCCTCGCGCACCATGCATCGGAGGATCCCGCATGACCACCCAGTCCCGCCCCGACCGCGATCTCACCGGCACTCGAGTGCCCCGCGACTGGTGCGACCGGCTGGGTTCGATCCACCGCGAGCGCCGCAGCCAGGTCCCCGACCACGACGGCGCGGTCCCCCGCGTCCCCACGCCGCTCGGCGTCCTGGGCGTCCTCGACGTCATCGGGGACGACGGGGACGGCGCCGCCGCGCGGCGCATGGGCGGGGTGCGCCAGAACCCCGTCATCAGCTCCGACCCCGAGGGCGACGCCGCGATGCGCCTCTACACGTGGATCGCCGACGCGCCGGGCGCCTCCGGCGTGCTGCTCTGGATCAACGGCGTCTTCGACCACACCGATGTCGGAGCCTCCGAGTTCGAGAAGGTCCCGGACGGCAACCACTGCGCGGACCTGTGGACGATCACCCTTCGCCTGCCCGCCGACTGGCGGGGCTCCTACGGCATCGCCGTGCACGTCGGGGATCGGACCGCCCCGTGGCGCGCCGCGCAGGGGCGCATGGAGGTGCGCCGCGCCGCGATGGAGGCCGCGGCGATGGATCCCCTGGGCTCCCACGCGGTCCAGGGCTCCTTCGGGAGCCACTGGTCGGTGGCCTGCGGTCCGCTGGCCCCCGCCGAGGACTGGATCGACTGGACCGGCGCGCCCGCCGGCGGCGTCGAGCGCCTGGACTTCCCCGCAGACGGACCCCGTCCCGCCGAGCGGGCCTGGGTGTACGCGCCTCCGGAACAGTGCGAGGCCGTGCGCACGCCCTTGCTCGTCCTCTTCGACGGCCAGGTGTGGAAGGACGCGATCGGACTGCCGGCGATCCTGGACGCCCTGATCGACCAGCGACTCATCGCGCCCCTCCACGTGGTCATGGTGGACTCCCAGGACCAGGAGTCGCGCTGGGCGCGACTGGGAGTGCCCGGCGGGCAGGTCGACGCCGTGCTCGACCGCATCCTGCCGCGCGTGCGCGCGACCTACCCGGTGAGCCCTCGCGGCTGCGACACGGCCGTCGCCGGCCAGAGCCTGGGCGGGATGGCCGCCCTGTGGACCGTCGCGCTCGGCGAGGGCCGCGTCTGCCACGCGATCGCCCAGTCCGCCTCGCTGTGGCGCTTCCCCGTGTCGGCCCCTCTGCTGCGGGAGCCGCGCTGGCGTTCGATCCGGCTCCAGGCCGGGACCTTCGAGGGCTCGATGCTCCAGGACGCCCTCGATCTGTCGCAGCGCCTCGCCTTCGATCCGATGTCCCCCTGCCGCGCCGTCGACGTCAGCGCCGTCCATGGCGGGCACGACTGGGCGACGTGGCGCGTCGGCCTGGTCGGCGCGCTGGAGGAGCTGTTCCCGGCCGGGTGAGGCGCGACCGCCACCCCGTCCTGTCCGCCCCGTGCGCTGCCCGCTCTCCCGGGCCCCACCTGCACGGTTCACTCCTCTCCGCCCCGCGAGGGCGGTTGCCGGTCGTGCGGGAGCGCTCCGGCGGCCGACCGACAGGGGCGACCCACCGGTAGCCTGGACCCATGACCGTCCGCCGTCGTGCGCTCATCGTCTTCGCGGCGCTCGTCCTGGGCGTCGCGCCCGTTGCGGCCTGCGCCGCGCTCGACGACGATCCGCGGGTCGCGGCGCCGTCGGCCGTCCCCGTCGCGACCGTGCCGACCGGACCGGCGGAGCCGCCCTCGTCCCCGACGCCGGCCCCGGACCCGGCGGCGCTCAAGGAAGGCGGGCGCACCGCGACGATCGTCATGAGCGGCGACCTGCTGTGGCACTCCGGGCTGTGGGAGTCGGCGGCCGCGGAGGCGCAGCGCACCGGCAACGGGCGCTACGACTTCGCTCCGCTGTTCGCAGGCATGAGGCCCACGATCGAGTCGGCGGACATGGCGATCTGCCACGAGGAGGTCCCGATGGCCCCGGACGGCACCGACCCCTCGGGGTACCCGTCCTTCGGCGCGCCCCAAGAGGTCGCCGATGCCATCGCCGCAACGGGCTGGGACCTGTGCACGACGTCGTCGAACCATTCGATCGACCGCGGTTTCGCGGGGATCGAGACGACGCTGCGCGAGCTCGACCGCGTCGGAGTCCTCCACACCGGCACCTTCCGTTCACCCGAGGAGCGCCAGGCCCCGACGGTCTTCGTCACTGCCCAGGGCGTGCGCATCGCCGTCGTGTCCGCGACCTACGGGTTGAACGGTCTCGCGCTGCCCGAGGGCCGGGAGTGGTCCGTCGCTCTGCTCGACACGGACGACATGATCGCCCGCGCGCGGGCCGCCCGCGATGCCGGCGCCGACATCGTCCTGGCAGCGGTCCACGCCGGCGAGGAGTACCAGAGCACGCCCACTCAGCAGCAAGTGGACGGCGCGCGGGCCCTGGTCGCGTCCGACGCGATCGATCTGGTCTACGGCCACCATGTCCACGTCGTCCAGCCGTGGGAACGCATCGACGGGAAGTGGGTGGTCTACGGGCTCGGCAACATGATCGCGACGCCGCCCGATGACCTGCGCCGCTCGCACGAGGGCGTCACCTCGCGCTTCACGGTCTCTGAGCGCAACGACGGCCGGTTCGCCGTCACCCGAGCGGAGTACGTCCCGACGATGATCGACTCCTACTGGGCCGGCCAGACACCCCTCCTGCGCGCCGTCATCCCGGCTCTGGAGGCCGGCGAGGGGTGGACCGACGATCTGCTGGCCGCCCGCCAGGCCGACCATGACGTGGTGTTCTCACTCGGAGTGCCCGAGGGCATCGGGGACGGCGAAGTCTCCGAGGCGGCTCAGTGAACGACCAGGACGACGCCGACGCCCCTGCGCGCTCATCGCACCAGCACCGCCGAAGCCGGTCCACCCCTGCGCCCGAGACCGGTTCAGTCGAGCGCCCGGAGGTCGGCGGTCTCGGCGCCCAGGATCCCGGCGAGGTCCAACGGGGAGACCTCCACCGACATGCCGCGCCGGCCGCCCGAGACGAGCATCGTCTCGTGATCGAGCGCCGACTCGTCGAGGAAGGTCCGGTGGCGCGTGGTCTGCCCGAGGGGCGAGATCCCGCCGACGACGTAGCCGGTCCGACGCTGCGCGACGGCGGGATCGGCCATCTCCGCGGTCTTGTGGCCCGCGGCGCGGGCGATCGCCTTCATCGACAGGTGGTGGTCGACGGGGACCACGGCGACGACATACTCCTCGCCGCCGGCCCCGCCCTCGCACCGCACCAGCAGCGTCTTGAAGATGCGCCCCGGGTCTCCCCCGAGCCGTGCCGCGGACTCCACGCCGAACGACCGGGCGCGCGGATCGTGGTGGTACTCCACCAGCCGGTAGGGCGCCCCGGCGGCCTCCAGCGCCTGGGTGGCGCGGGTGGGTCCCGAAGCGTCCCGCTTCCTGCTCACAGGATGCTCGCGCGGGGATTGCTGACCACCTGTTTGCCGAACGGGAAGCAGGTGACCGGGATGAGCTTGATGTTGGCGATGGCCACCGGGATCCCGACGATCGTCACCGCCTGGGCGATCGCGGTGGTGACGTGGGCGAGGGACAGCCACAGCCCGGCGACCAGGAACCAGACGACGTTCATCACCGCGGATCCTCCGCCGGCGCCGGGCTTGTCGACCACCTCTCGCCCGAAGGGCCAGATGACATATCCGGCGATCCGGAAGCACGCGACACCGGCCGGGATCGTCACGACGAACACGCAGGCCAGGGCGCCGAAGAGCAAGTATGCGAGGCAGAGTTCCCATCCCGCCAGCACGAACCAGATGATGTTGAGCAGAGTGCGCATCGGGAGCCTCCGGTGAACGAGTGTGCCAGCCATTGTGTCATGCGACCAGGAACGTGCGCGGGCCGCCCCGATCCGCGTACCATCGGCAGGTGACCGTTGAGCAAAGAATCGATCGCGTCCGCGACCGCATCGACGCGGCCCGCGCCCGGTGCGGCAGATCCGATGAGGTCACTCTGGAGCTGGCCGTCAAGACCCGGACGGCGCCCGTCTGCCAGGAGGCCGCTCAGGCGCTGGCCGATCGCGGTCTTCCCGTGATCCTCGGGCACAACCGCGTGCAGGAGGCGCAGGCCACCGAGGAGGCCATCCGCCACGTGCCGGGCGCCCGCATCCACCTCATCGGCCCGCTCCAGACCAACAAGATCAACCACGCCCTGGCCTGCGCCGACCTGGTCGAGACCGTCGGCAGTCCCGCTCTGGTGGATGCGCTGGGCCTGCGGGCCCAGCGCGCCGGGATGAAGGTGCCCGTCTACGTCCAGGTCAACACGTCGGGCGAGCCCTCCAAGCACGGCTGCTCGCCCCAGGACGCGCCCTGCCTGGTGGAGGCCGTCGAGCTGTGCCCGAGCCTGCGGCTCGAGGGGTTCATGACCGTCGGCCTCAACGCCGACGACGAGGGCGCCGTGCGCCGCTCCTACGCGCTGCTGCGAGCGATCCGGGACCGCTCCTCCGAGAGGCTCGCGGTCCCCGAGTCCGATCTGGCCCTGTCCATGGGGATGTCCGCCGACCTCGAGTGGGCCATCGCCGAGGGGGCCACGCTGGTGCGCGTCGGCACCGACGTCTTCGGCCCCCGGCCACCGATCGCCTGACCCCCGCCTCTCACGGAAGCCGCCACATCCGCCGACTTCGGTCCTGTTCGGCCGCGAGTTCGGTCCTGTTCGGCCGCGAGTTCGGTTGAGCGGCCGGCCGGCCCCCACAGAAACCGCCGTGCCCTCTGCCGCGAATCCGCGCGAGCGCGGGTCGCCCTCGTCGACGGGTCTGAAGAGGGGTTTCGGCGGCGCATGACGCGTCGAGACCCCGGATCAGGGGAGGCGGTGCGTCCAGGCGTCGGTGGAGAACTTCGTCACACAGCGGTCGCGCGCGACCTCGAGGTCGCGCGCGGTGATCTCGCCGTCGGTGGCCCCGTACTTCTCCTTGAAATGATCGTAGAAGGCGTCGAGGATGGCCTCGCGCTCCATGCCGGTCTGCGAGCGCATCGGATCGACCCGCTTGATGGCCGAGCGCGTCCCCTTGTCGCGGACCTTCTCCTTCCCGATGCGCAGGACCTCCATCATCTTCGCGGCGTCGATGTCGTAGGACATCGTGACGTGGTGGACCATGTACCCGTTGGCGAAGCGCTTCTGCGCGGCGCCGCCGATCTTGCCCGCCTCGGAGGCGATGTCGTTGAGGGGGACGTAACGCGCTTTGACGCCGACCTTCTCCAGGGCCTCCATCGTCCACTGGTCGAGGAACGGGTAGGACTGCTCGAAGCTCAGGCCGTCGACCAGGGCCTGCGGGATGACCAGCGAGTACGTCACGCAGTTGCCGGGCTCCATGAACATCGCGCCGCCGCCGGTGACCCGCCGGGAGACCGTGATGCCATAACGGTCGACGCCCTCCTGGTTGATCTCGTTGTCGTAGGACTGGAAGGAGCCGATGACGACCTGCGGGGCGTTCCACTCCCACAGGCGCATGAACGGCTTGCGGCGTCCAGCGGCGACCTCCTCCACCAGGGTCTCGTCCATCGCGACGTTCATCATCGGGTCGACCACGGGGCCGTGGATGACGTCGAAGTCGATGTCCTCCCAGCTCAGGGCCTGCCCGAGCGCACGGCGCACCGCGACGCCGACGCCCTCCGGAGTCAGACCGAACAGCGTGTCGGTGGGCAGGACGGCCGAGCGGATGCGGTCCGCGATCTCCGCCGCGGAGATGTCGGTGGGCGCCCCGTCGATCGCCGCCGTGATGCGCTCCAGGGCCTCGTCGGGCTCCAGGAAGAAGTCGCCCGCGACGCGCAGGTCGTGCAGGGCCCCGTCCTTCTCCTCGACATCGACGACGACCAGCTTGCCACCAGGGACCTTGTACTCACCGTGCATGGGCTCCATTCTCGCGCCTCGGGGCCGCCCTGTGCAGACCGGAGCGTCGGTCAGACTCCCGAGTCGGACGTGGGACGGATCACGTCGACGCGAGGCGCGCCGACGGTCCGTCGGCGCGGCAGCGTCCGCCCGGGAGGGGTCATCCCCCAGCGGCAACTGCGCCGCCCCCTCCCCGAGATGGCGGGCGTCGAAGGGCGGGGAAGGCGCGGTCAGGCCTCCAACAGTGACTCCACGCCTGAGGCGACCATGCCCCACCAGTACCCGTCGAACAGGGCCTCCCAGGACGCCTCGATGACGTCGGTGCCCACGCCGACCGTCGACCAGGTCCGCGTGCCGTCGGTCAGCGTGATGAGGACCCGGATGACCGCGTCGGTACCGGCATGCTGCGCATCGAGGATCCGCACCCGGAAATCGGTGAGCCGCGTGGCCGCGACCTCCGGGTAGTCCCGGGCGAGCGCCGCCCGCAGCGCCCGGTCCAGGGCGTTGAGCGGGCCGTTGCCCTCGGCGGTGCGGATGTGGCGGTGACCGGTGCGCACCTTGACGGTGGCCTCGGACTCGGCGAAGGAGGGGACGCCCTCGTCGATGACGGACCCGCCCGCCTGGCCGCCGGCTCCCTGGACCCGGCCCGCCCCGGACGGCGCGACGAGCCCCGGAAGGTCGAAGCGCTCCCCCGACGTCACCTTCCACGACTCCACCCGGGCGAAACGCGGGAGCATCCCCAGCTGGTCGCGCAGGAGCAGCTCGAAGGAGGCGTCGGCGGCGTCGTACGTGTATCCCTGGGCCTCGCGCTCCTTGACGACGCGCGCGACCTCCTGGGCGACGCCGGGCCGGCCGGACAGGTCGACGCCCAGCTCGCGGGCCTTGAGCTCGATGGACGAGCGTCCCGCCATCTCCGAGACCAGCATCCGCATCCCGTTTCCGACGGTCTCCGGCGTGATGTGCTGGTAGAGGTCGGCGTTGACGCGGATCGCGGAAGCGTGCAGACCTGCCTTGTGAGCGAACGCCGAGGCCCCCGTGTAGGGCTCGCGCGTGAAGGGGACGATGTTGGTGAGTTCGGACATCTGCCGGGAGACCTCGCCGAGCCGGGCCAGGCTCTCCTCGGCGACCGCCTGGTACCCCATCTTGAGCTGCAGGTTCGCCAGGCACGTCAGGAGGTTCGCGTTGCCGGTGCGCTCCCCGTACCCGTTGACCGTGCCCTGGACCTGGCGGGCACCGGCCTCCACGGCCGCCAGCGCGTTCGCCACCGCGCAGCCCGTGTCGTTGTGGGTGTGGATCCCGACGACCACGTGGGCGAACCCGGCGTCGTCCAGCGCGGCCCGGGCGCGCGCCACCTCGCGTGCGATCCCGCCGGGCAGGTTCCCGCCGTTCGTGTCGCAGGGGATGACCGCCACCGCCCCTGCGCGGGCGGCCGCCAGCAGGACCTCCAGGCCGTAGTCGGGATCCGCGGTGAGACCGTCGAAGTAGTGCTCGAGGTCGACCATGACCTCCGCCCCCTCGCCGCCGGCGCCCCCGTTGCCGGGCGTCGATAGCCAGGCGACCGTGTCGGCGACCATGCGGAGGTTCTCCTCCCGCGTCGTGCGCAGCGCCTGCTCGACGTGGCGGGGGTCCGACTTCGCGACGAGCGTGATGATCGGGGCGCCCGAGTCGCGCAGCGCCAGGACCTGGGGATCGTCCCCGGGCGCGGCTCCCGCGTGCGTTGTGGCGCCGAAGGCCGCCAGGCGCGCGTGGACCAGCGGCTCGGCGAGGATCGCCTCGCGCGCCGCCGCGAAGAACTCGGTGTCCTTGGGGATCGCGCCCGGCCACCCGCCCTCGATGACATCGACGCCCAGTCCGTCCAGGATCCGCATCGCCGCCAGCTTGTCGGCGACCGACAGGCTGATCCCCTCCTGCTGGGCGCCGTCGCGCAGGGTCGTGTCGTACAGGGCCACGTGTGTCATGCGGGACAGTGTCGCGCGTCCGCGTCGCGTCGGGTGCGCTCGCCCGGGATGTGGCGCGCCGCCGGCTGGCCGCGGATCTTCCCCGATCTTCTTGTCGATGGACGAGGACGGCCCCGGCTCCGCCGGGGCGCCCGCGCGGCCGGGTTCACACCGAACCTGGCCACGCGGGTCGCCCTCGTCAATGGCGGTGGCGCGGGCCCGTCACCTTCGTGACGTCGCGCGCGGCGCCCTGTGAGGCGGACAGCGCGGTCGCCGCGTAGAGCTGCAGCGCCGGAGAGACGACGCGGTCGCGGGAGACGGGCGTCCAGGGCTCGTCCCGGGCCTCCTGGGCGGCGCGGCGACGCGCCAGCTCGTCCTCGGGGACCTCCAGCTCCAGCCGTCCCTCGGTGACATCGATGACGATGCGGTCCCCGTCCTCGATGAGGCCGATCAACCCGCCGGCGGCGGCCTCGGGCGAGATGTGGCCGACCGACACGCCGGAGGTGCCGCCCGAGAAGCGGCCGTCGGTGATGAGCGCGCACGCCTTGCCCAGTCCGCGGCCCTTGAGGAAGGACGTCGGGTAGAGCATCTCCTGCATGCCGGGGCCGCCGGAGGGCCCCTCGTACCGGATGACGACGACCTGACCGGGCTGGACGGTCTTGTCGAGGATCCTCTGCACGGCCTCGTCCTGGGATTCGCACACCAGGGCCGTGCCCTCGAAATGGAACAGGTCGGGGTCGATGCCGGCCGCCTTGATGATGGCGCCCTCGGGCGCGAGGTTGCCGGACAGGACCGTGAGGCCGCCGTTGGCCGTGTAGGCGTGCTCGACGTCGTGGATGCAGCCGTTGACGGGATCGGTATCCAACGTCTTCCACTGGTTGTCCGTGGAGAACGCCTCCGTCGTGCGCACATTGCCGGGGGCCGCGTGCCACAGCTTGTCGGCGACCGCGGTGGCATGCCCGCCGCGGATGTCCCAGTCGGCCAGCCAGTGGTCCAGGTCCGGCGCATGCACCGCATGCACCGTGTGGCGGAGGAACCCGCCGCGATCGAGCTCGCCCAGGATGGCGGGGATGCCACCGGCCCGGTGGACGTCCTCCATGTGGTAGTCGTTGTGGTTCGGGGCGACCTTGGCCAGGCAGGGGACGGTGCGCCCGAGCTCCGCGATGTCATCGAGGTCGAAGTCCACGCCGCCCTCGTGCGCGGCGGCCAGCAGGTGGAGGACCGTGTTCGACGATCCGCCCATCGCCATGTCCATCGTCATCGCGTTCCAGAAGGCGTCCTTCGTGGCGATGGCGCGCGGCGCCACGGAGTCGTCCTCCTCGCCGTAGTAGCGCCGGCACAGCTCGACGATGGTCTGCCCGGCGCGGACGAACAGGTCCCGGCGCGCCACCTGGGTGGCCAGCGTCGAGCCGTTGCCCGGCAGCGCCAGCCCCAGGGCCTCGGTGAGCGAGTTCATCGAATTCGCGGTGAACATCCCGGAGCACGACCCGCACGTCGGGCACGCCAGCCGCTCCATGCGCAGCAGCTCGTCGTCGGAGATGTCGTCGTTGGCCGTCGCGTTCATCACGGTGATGAGGTTGCCATGGCCCATCGTCGAGGGCCCGACGATGTCCTCCGCGGGGATGTTCTTGCCGGCCTCCATCGGCCCACCGGAGACGAACACGACGGGGATGTTGAGGCGCATCGCCGCGATGAGCATGCCCGGCGTGATCTTGTCGCAGTTCGAGATGCACACCATGGCGTCGGCGCAGTGGGCGTTGACCATGTACTCCACGGAGTCCGCGATGACCTCGCGGCTGGGCAGGGAGTACAGCATGCCGCCGTGGCCCATCGCGATGCCGTCGTCGACGGCGATCGTGTTGAACTCTTTGGCGACCCCGCCGGCGTCCTTGATGGCGTCGGCCACCAGCTTTCCGACATCGCGCAGGTGGACGTGGCCGGGGACGAACTCCGTGAACGAGTTGACGACGGCGATGATCGGCTTGCCGAAATCGTCGTCCCCCATCCCGGTCGCACGCCACAGCGCGCGCGCACCGGCCATGTGGCGACCCATGGTCGAGGTCGCCGAACGCAGTTGCCGGCTCATGTGGTCCTCCCTGGTTGTTGCCGCCTCCACGCCTGACGAGGGCGACACGCGGTCCGCCCTCGTGCGGCGGAGTGCGACCAGCCTAGGCGGGGCCCCGCCGGCTCCGCCCGCCGGGGTCGCGACGTGGACGCGGCGCCAGCGCCCGAGCCTGCGCCCCTCCCCGGCGCCTCTACGCTGGACCCATGCCGCGCACCGGAATCGTCATCACCGCCTTCGACCAGGGCGCGATGGTGCAGGAGGCCGTGGACTCCGCCCTGGCCCAGACGTTGCGGCCGGACCGCGTGATCGTGGTGGACGACGGCTCGACGGATCCCGGCTCGTTGGAAGTGCTCGAGACGCTCGCCGCGTCTCCCACCGGCGTGGGCCGGCCGCCGGTCGAGGTCATCCGCCAACCGAACCTCGGCGTCTCCGCTGCGCGCAACCGCGGCCTGGCCGCCTGCGGCGACTGCGCGTTCGTCACCGTGCTGGACGGGGACGACCGCCTGGCGCCCGAGTTCCTCCGGCGGACCGTGCATGCGCTGATCGCCGATCCGACAGCGGTGGGGGCGTCCTCGTCGATGAGGATGTTCGGCGTCGCGCACGCCGTGGTCACGCCCGCGGGAGGGGACGTGTCCGCGTTCCTCGCGCGCAATGCCTGCCCGGCGACGCTCACGCTGCGCCGGGAGGCCTGGGCGCGCACCGGCGGATACGCCGAGGACATGCGCTCAGGCTTCGAGGACTGGGACTTCTTCCTCACCGTGCTGTCGGGCGGCGGACGCCTCGCCGTGCTCCCGGAGCCGCTGATCGAGTACCGGACCGCGCCGGACTCGGCGAACGTGGTCAGCATGGATCACCGCGCGGACCTCGTGGCGTCGCTCATGGATCGCCATCCCGACCTGTACACGGCCGAGGTCCGCGCGCGCGTCACCGCCCAGGACGCCGCCGCGACCGCTCGCCTGCGCGACTGGGAGCGCGCCGCGCTCGCGGACCCGGCGATCCCCCTGGATGAGGCGAGCTTCGGCGACGGAGGGATGGCGGCCGTCGTGCGGGTCGCCTCTGCCCGGGCGGGTTCGCACGAGGGCGCTCCCCTTCCAGACTGACGAGGGCGGCGCCGGCTCCGCCGGTGCGGGCGCTCGGACACGAGGAGGACCCACCCGCGGGGAAGCGATCTGCCCTCGGGGAAGGGAACTGCTCGCAGGGAAGCGCTGTAGAGCTGCCTCATGGGGACTTCGCTTCCCTCCGGGCAGATCCCTTCCCCGGGTCGGCCCCAGGCCGGCTCAGAGGCGCTCGACGACGTGGACGATGCCGATGACGACGCCCGCGCCGATCGTCGCGTAGCCCGCCGACAGCGCGCGCAGTGGCAGCCGGGTCGCCGCCCCGATGGCCGCGCCGGTGGGACGGCGCTCGACCGGGGCGAGATCCCATTCGCGTTCGGTCGCCTCGGCGCGGCGCATCGCGGCGTGAGCGACGACGACGCCCGGCACCGCGGCCAGGATCAGCGCCCACACGACCGGCGTCGGCAGCGCGTCTGCTCCGACCGCGCCGGAGAACAGCAGCACCGCCTCGACGGCGATCGCCAGCACGGCCAGGCCGATGAGGACCTCGGCGGCGCGTGTGATCGCGGGGACGCTGAACGCCGGCATCGGACCGGCGGTGCCCGGCCGACCCGGGGCAGCCGCCCGACCCGGGGCGGCCGGCCGCGCCGCTGGGCCCGCCGCCCCCTCCCCGGGAGCCTCGACCGCGAGAGCGGCCAACGGGTTGCGCTCATGCGCCTCGCGCTGGACGCGCGAGTGCGAATAGGAGTATCCGAAGTAGATCGCCAGCCCGACCATCAGCCAGACGACGAACCGCAACCAGGTCTCCACGGCCAGATTCGTCGTCAGCCAGAGGCACAGCACCCCGGACAGGATGGGCAGCCAGGGCGACAGCGGCACGCGGAACCCGCGCGGCAGATCGGGGTAGCGCCGCCGCAGCACGGGCACGGAGAAGCTCACCAGGATGAACGCGCTGAGCGTGCCGATGTTGATCATCTCGGACAGCGTGCCGACGTCCCCGACGGCGGCGATGACGGCCACCACCACGCCCGCCGCGATCTGGAGGCGCGCCGGCGTCCCGTGGGCGCCGGTCTTCGAGATCCCGCGCGGCAGCAGCCCGTCCCGGCTCATGGAGAACACGACGCGCGTCAGCCCCAGCAGCAGCACCATGATGACCGTCGTCAGTCCGATGAGGATCCCGATCGTGATGGCGGTGCCCGCCCAATGGGCGCCGACCAGGCTGAACGCGGTGGCCAGGGACGGATCCTCCGACGCCGCCAGATCCCGGTAGGACACCATGCCGGTGACGACGACCGTCACCGCGATGTAGAGCAGGGACACCAGCGCCAGGCCGCCGAAGATCCCGCGCGGCAGGGTGCGCTGGGGGTCCTTCGCCTCCTCCGCGGTGGTGGCCACGACGTCGAAGCCGATGAAGGCGAAGAACACCAGCGCCGAGGCGCCGAACAGGCCGTAGACGCCGTAGCGGGTGGGCTCGGCCCCGGACAGGAAGGACAGGAGGCTCTGCGTCATCACGGACCCGGCTCCACCGGGCACCGCCTCGGCGGGCGGCAGGAACGGCGAGTAGTTCGACAGGTCGATGTAGGCGGCGCCTGCGACGATGATGAACACGGTGACCGTCACCTTGAGGATCGTCAGCGCGCTGTTGACCCGCGAGGTGAGCTTCGTCCCCAGCACCAGCAGCACCGTGAAGAACCCGACGACGATGACCGGCGGCCACGACACCGTGACGCCGCCGACCTGGAAGGTCGTCGCCAGGTCGACGCGGAGGAACCCGAAGACGTCCCTGAGGTAGATCCCCCAGTAGCCGGCGATGACGGAGGCCGCCATCAGCATCTCCAGGATGAGGTCCCATCCGATGATCCAGGCGATCAGCTCGCCCAGGGACAGGTAGCTGAAGGTGTAGGCCGATCCCGACACCGGAACGGAGGAGGAGAACTCCGCGTAGTTCATCACGGCCAACCCGCAGATCAGCGCCGCGATGACGAAGGACACGATGACGGCGGGCCCCGCGTAGTCGGCTGCGGCCTGCGCGCCGACGGAGAAGATCCCCGCGCCCACCGCCACGGCCACGCCCATGACGGCGATGTCCCACACGCCCAGCTCGCGCTTGAGCGAGCGGTCCTCGTCCTCGAAGTCCTCCTCGATCTGGTCGAGGTCCTTCCTGGCCAGCAGGCTCACGTCGTCTCACTCCTCCATTGACGAGGACGACGCCCCCGCGGGGTGGGATCCTCGCGAGGGCGTGCGTCCTCTTCGCGCGTCCATTGTGGCCGGAGGGGAGCCAGAGGATCTGGTCCGTCCGCGGATCGGGCGCACGCGGCGCCACGGGCGGCCCGGTTCAGCCGACCAGGCGGGCGCCCTCCACCAGGGACTCCAGCTTCGCCCAGGCGATGGACGGGTGGATGCGCCCGCCCAGGCCGCAGTCCGTGGAGGCGATGACGCGGTCCGCGCCCACGGCGTCGGTGAAGCGGCGGATGCGCTGGGCGACCAGCTCGGGATGCTCGACGACGTTCGTCGAGTGCGACACGACGCCGGGGATGATGACCTTGTCGTCGGGGAGGATGCCGTCGGTCCAGATCGTCCACTCGTGCTCGTGGCGGACGTTGGCCGCCTCGAAGGTGTAGCCGTGGACGTTGGCGCGCAGCACCAGGTCGACGAAGTCCTTGAACGGGAGGTCCGTGGTGTGGGGGCCGTGCCAGGAGCCCCAACAGACATGGAGGCGCACCTGCTCGGCGGGGATGCCCTCCAGGGCGCGGTTGATCGCGGCGATCCGCTGGGCCACGTACTCGCGGTAGGCGGACAGGCTGGGCTCGGGATTGACCTGGTCCCAGGCCTCCGCGAGCCCGGGGTCGTCGAGCTGCAGGGTGAAGCCCGCGTCCGTGATGGCCGTGTACTCCTCGTGGAGGGCGTCGGCCCAGGCGTCCAGGACCGCTGCGTCGTCCTGGTAGTAGGCGTTGCCGACGCGGGCCGCCGATCCCGGCGCCACCGCCGCGATGAAGCCGTCGGCGGGGGTGAGGCCGTTGGCCGCGAGCGCACGGGTGAGGCCCTCGATGTCGCGGGCGACCTCGGCCTGTCCGATGTAGGAGACGGGGCCCGTGATGGTGGGGAAGCCCTGGCCGCCGCCGGAGCCCAGGCTGATCCCGGACTCCGGGTCGGAGTAGGCGTCGTGGAATGCCACCCAGTCGCGCCGCTGGGAGAAGGGCGCCAGCTCCACGGGCGCGCCGGCAGCGGGGACGACCTCCGTGACGGTGGCCGCGTCGAGCACCTCCAGGCCGGAGAAGCGTCCGAACGAGTACGTCCACCACGCGCCGTAGTCCACGCTGGCCGACATCGCGTGCCCGTACTCGCCGTCGTTGACGATGTCCAGGCCGATCTCGTGCTGGCGGGCGACCACCTGGTCGACGGACTCCTGGACGATGCGGGAGAACTGCTCCTCCGGCAGGTCCGCGCGGTGCGCGTTCGCCTCGAGCAGTTCGGGTGTGCGCGGCAGCGAGCCGACATGGGTGGTGCGGATGGCCATGGGTCCTCCTGGGGTGAGGGGCACCGCCCGGGCGACGGCGCTGGGGCCAGCGTAGGGGTGGTCCTCCTGACGGCTCGGCCCGTCCCGTCAACCGGCCGATTGTGACGGCGGAGTCCTCTCCTTCGCGGACCCGCGCCCCCTGTCCGCTCCCCTCCCCCGCGAGAACGGTCGTCTTTTCGCTCGAGAACGGTTCCGTCCCCGCCATGGACGAGGGCGGCCCCGCGTGGCTGGGTTCCCGCGGCCGGCACGAGTCACGCCTGAGTCGAGTCTCGTGGGCGAGGCACTCCAGTGGCGGGGCTCGGCGCGCGCCGGGGCCGGGGCTGAGGCCGAGAACAGCTATCCACAGCACCCAATCGCCACCTATCCACAGTTCTATGGATGACGGAACAAACCCCAACGATATAAACAATCATTGATTGGCATGGACAACATCACGAGGGACATTGCCCAGACCAACTCGCTATCGGCACGCCTTGCCGCCGGAGACGCTCCCCCGAGCGCCCTTCTCGGAGCCACCCCGTGGGAGGACGCCGCCATCACCCATCTGCGGAGACTGGACTCGGCATCGAATGGAATCGCGGACGGAGTGGCCGTCCTGCAGAGCGCCGTTCTCCTGCACGGCGGCAAGCTCTGGCGGACGACCGAGCAGGCGCACCTCTGGATGCCGTGGTCGCACCACGGCAGCCGGGGCGCCCATCAACCGCCGCGGACTGCGCTCTCGCGGAAACAGCGCCGCCTCAGGCTGAGTGGCCGATCAGTGGTCTGCCATCGGATGCAGATCGACGAGGGCGACCTCGTCCTCGTCGACGACGTCCTCGCCACGGGCCTCGCACAGACGATCCTCCACTGCGCCCGGTTCCTTCCGCCTGACGACGCGAAGGTCGCGGTCGAGTCGCTGATCCCGCTGGCGATCGGGCGCGATCCGAGGTGGAGGGAATGCCGGGCGGACGTTCAGTCGCAGTGGATGGCGCTGCGTCGTGAGCTCCTCGAAGCGCTTCGTCCCTGCGCCCATCAGCGCGGCGTCCGGCAGGCCCGCGAGATGCTCGGGACCGCCTCCCCCTTCTCGGAGTCGCCGTACGAGTCCGCGTTCCACCGCATCGCCCTAGCCGCCGGCTACTCGGCCCTGGAGCCCCAGATGAAGGTGCCGACCCGGAGCGGCGACCGATGGACCGACTTCGGGTGCCGTCGCGCGCGCATCGGCATCGACATCTCAGGCGACGTCAAGTACGAGGGCGACGCCGGTGCTCAGTACCGCCTCCACCAGCAGTCCCGCGACCAGGACATCCGCGACACCGGCGTCGACCTGGTGAACCTGACATCCCATGACGTCCACGACACGTCTCTGGTGCTGGAACTGCTCGACCGGTACCTCGGCGAGACCCGCGACGGGCATGGGCTCCGGTCGTTGTGGACCCGGTGGGAGGAGCCGCTGTACGGGTTCTGACGAAGCGGCCGTTCGACCGTTCTCGGCGCGAACGCCGACCGTTCTCGCGGAGAGGGCGGGAGGGCGGGAGGGCAGGAGGGCAGGAGGGCAGGCTCACCCCACGGACTGGGCGCCGCCGGTCCCCGCCGCCACCGCGTCCGCCACCGCGTCCGCCGCCGCCTCACGCGCCATCGAGGCCCTCTCCTGGGAGGCGAACGCCTTGAAGCGGGGCAGGAACTTGTCCCAGTCGATGGTGTGCGCGTCCAGCTCCGGGCCGTCGATGCAGGCGTGGCGCCGCACCGGCGTGCCGTCCTCGACGCAGGGCACCATGCAGGCCCCGCACATGCCGGTCGCGTCCACCATGATCGAGTTGACCGACGCGACGGTGCGCACGCCGTACCCGCGGGTGAGGTCGGCGACCGAGCGCATCATGAGCGGCGGCCCGATGGTGGTGACCTCGGCGAGCGGGCGGCCGACCCCGCGCAGGTCCTCCTCGAGCATCTCCTCCAGCGGCACGGTGACGAAGCCCTTGACGCCCAGCGTCCCGTCGTTGGACGTGAACAGGACCCGCAGGCGGTCGCCGTACTCCTCCTGGAGGGTGTCGACGCGTTCGCCCTCGCCGATCCAGAACACCAGATCGGCCGACCGGAACCCGGCGATCAGGGTGACGTGGTTGCCGGCGCGCAGGTTCTCCCGGGCGATGGGGTAGACGGGCGGCAGCCCGAGGCCGCCGGCCGTGAAGACGACCGTCGACCCCTCGGGGGCCCGACGGACCTCGGACGGACGCCCCAGCGGGCCCGCGATGCCCTGGAAGGCCTCACCCACGCGCATCCGGTTGATCTGGCGCGAGGTCGTCCCCATGCCCTGGATGACCAGCGTGATCGTCCCCTCCGGCGCGGACCAGTCGGCCAGCGTCAGCGGGATCATCTCGGAGTCGGGCCGCGTGAGCACCCGGACGAACTGCCCGGCCTGCGCGGACTCCGCGATCATGGGCGCGCGGATCGTGAGCTCCACGATGTTCGGCGCCAGCTCGCGGCGCCCCACGATGGTGTTCGCCGTCGTGGCCGTGTCCGTGTAGCGCCGCGCCCGGCGGACCCGGTCGCGGACCTCGTCGGCTCCCATCTCCTGGGCGAGGGCCTCGATCTGGTGGGCGGCCGCCTGCCCGTCGCCGGCGGCCCGCACGGCCGTCGATCCGCCGCGGGCCGCATCGCCGCCGGAGTACACGCCCAGCATCGAGGTCTCCTGCGAGTCCTCCGCCAGCGTGAACACGCCGCGCCGGTCGGCCGCCAGCCCGGGCTCGGACTCCCGGATGATCGGATTGGCGGCGTTGCCCAGCGCCATAATGACCAGGTCGACGTCCACGGTCTCGGCCGCCCCCGTGGCGACAGGCCGGCGCCGACCCGAGGCGTCGGGCTCCCCCAGCTCCATGACGTCGAGGATCGCGCGGGCCACGGTCGCGCTGCCGTCGGACCTCTCCTCGAAGGACGAGGGCGACCGCAGCGTCTGGAGCCGGATCCCCTCCTCCAACGCGTGGGCCAGTTCCTCGACGCGGGCGGGCATCTCGGCGCGCGTGCGCCGGTAGCAGATCGTCACCTCGCCGCCGAGGCGCCGCGCGACGCGCGCGGCGTCCATCGCGGTGTTGCCGCCGCCGACCACCATCACGCGCTTGCCGTCGCACTCCGGCAGGGGCGTCTCATGCCCCTCGCGGTGCCCCTGCATGAGGTTGACGCGGGTGAGGAACTCGTTGGCGCTCATCACGCCGACCAGGTGCTCGCCGGGGATGTTCATGAAGCGCGGCAGGCCGGCGCCGGAGCCGACGAAGACCTCGGCGAAACCGGCGGCGCGCAGGTCCGACAGCGTGGCCGTCTTGCCGACCACGAAATTCGTGACGAACCGCCCCCCGAGCGCCGTGATCTTCTCGACGACGTCGTCGATCAACGAGTTCGGCAGCCGGAACTCCGGGATGCCGTAGCGCAGCACGCCGCCGAGTTCGTGGAAGGACTCGAAGACGGTGACGGGCGTACCCTGGGCAGCCAGCAGGAAGGCGGTGACCAGGCCCGACGGCCCGGATCCCACCACGGCCACCGGCGGCCTCTCGGCAGTCAGCCAGGGGTTCGGCCGCCCGGCGTAGCGCGCGACGTTGCCCGTGGGATTGACGACGCGCTCGCGCTGGGGCAGGAACCACTCGAGCTGCCCGATCTCCATGGCGTGCTTATGCGCGCACACGGACTGGCACTGGAGCTCCTGAGGGCAGACGCGGCCCGTGACGTTGGGCAGCGGGTTGATGGCCTCGACCAGCTCCAGCGCCTCCCGGAACCGGCCGGTGCCCACCAGCTCCATCATCTCGGGGATGTGGACCTGGACCGGGCAGCCGCCCGTGGGCGGCGTCTTCGGCCCGCACTCGGCCAGGAACTCCCCCAGCTGGCAGGGCCGGTCGGCGCACTGCTTGTCGCGCAGCGCCTCCAACCAGACGAACAGGTCGACCTCGCGCTGGGAGTAGCCGTCGTTCATGTAGCCCAGGTACCCCTGGTTGACCAGGCCGAAGTCCGCCCGGCGCTCCTCGGGGCCGCGCACCCGCGGCGGGATCCCGATGTTGGCGGGCCACCCCTCGGACAACCCCTCGAACATCGGGTAGCGCCCGCTCAGCCACCGGTCGATGGCCCGGATGAAGACGCGCTTCTTGCCCAGCGGCAGGTCCCACACGAAGCGCATGAGCAGACGCGCCCCGTCCCCGTCGCGCAGCAGCTGGGCCCACAGCTGCTGGGTGAGCCCCTCCGACAGCTCTCCGGCGCGGAACTCCGCCGCGACGGCCGCCATCCCGTCGGAGATGAACATCGGCCGGAAGGGCCGCGGATCGGCCTGCAGGCGCCGGGCCAGCAGGTCCATCTGCGCGTGGTAGGCGCCCACCGGCTCGCTGCCGGACAAGGCGTGGACCTGTTCGGCGCTGCGCTCCAACGTGGCCGTGGCCTGCAGGTAGGTGGTCAGTTCGTCGCTCATGGCGTCTCCCCTCTCCGTCGGGCCGTCAGTGGATGATCTCGGCGTCGCAGTTGGCGACGACCTTCGCGAGGCGCGCGCGCATCTCGTCGGTGATCTCCACCGTGTCCAGCGCCCCGGGGATCAGCCGGGCCGCGTTGCGGGCCTCCCCGTCGACGACGACCGTGGTCCGCTCGAACAGCTCGGGCACCTCCTGCCAGCAGGTCTTGCAGTCCGTGCACTTCGCGATGTCCTCGGGGTCCAGACGGACCGGCGCGTCCGACGCCGACGAGGGCGACCCCGTCTGCCCGGCGCCCGCCTGCGTGAGGGCCGCGGTCGCGGGTCCGGCGCCCGCCCCGGTCAGTCCCGGGATCGCCAGGGGCGCCGGGGCGGCGGTTGCGGAGGCCGCCAGCTCGCTCATCGCACGGGCGATGTCGTCCAGCGAGGTCTCGCGGGCCTCGGTGGCCTCGGCCAGCTGGGCCTCCAGTCGGGCGATCTCGGCGGCGCGCTCGGCGTCCGCGCGCCGTGCCCCCAGGCCGGCCAGCTGCTGGAGCATCACCCAGTTGCGGCGCCGCTCCTCGACCAGGTCGACGATCCCCTCCCCCACGAGCATGCGGACCAGGTGGCGATCGCCGTCCACCGTCCAGATGAACGGCGCGCGCCCCTCGCGGTCCTCCGGCTCCAACGCCACGTACTGGTCGACCGGCAGGGCGCCCTCGTCCATGGCGGGCGGGAACGAGCGGAACTGCTTGCGGAAGCGCGTCTCCCCGACGGCGAAGTCGGCCGGGGTCAGCGGGACCTCCTTGAGCTGGACCGCGCCGGCGTCGTCGACGTATTGGAGCATCTGCGTGCTCCACAGCGCGTCGACGTCCGGGTTGCCCGTCAGGTCGAAGTGCATGGCCCCCTGGTCGGGATCGTGGACGAATAGGGGCGACATCCGGGACTGGACGGCCAGGCGGCCGCGTTCGAAGCCGAGGTCGTCGGGGATGCCGTTCTCGATCTGGCAGGGTGCGTAGATGTCGAAGACCACCGGCCCGTCGGTGCGCCGCAGCATCTTCGCGGCGTTGGCGAGGAAGTGGTTCTGCATGGCGGTCGTGGTCTGGACGACCAGCGTGTTCGGATGGAAGGAGGCCAGCAGGCCCAGTTCCTTGCGCTGCTCGCCCTTGCCGTGATGGGCCTTGCCGATGCGCGCCAAATCGGCGTCCTGGCCCGTGTAGGAGGCCGTGGACGCCTGCCCGCCCGTGTTGGAGTAGGCGCCGGTGTCCAGGACCACGGCCTTGATCGGGGTGCCCGACGCGAGGATGCGCGACAGGGCGCCGAAGCCGATGTCGTAGGTCGCGCCGTCCCCGCCGATCGTGAGGACGGTGGGCAGCCACTGGCGCTCCTCCTCGGTGAGGTCGCGCCACCCCATCGTGGCCAGGGCCTTGTCCTGGGTGAGCGGGTCGTAGGCGTCCGCGATCTCCAGGCGGGCGACCCTCAGGGCGCGGACCAGGTCCACGGTGCGCGTGGCCAGCCCTTCGAACATGCCCTTGGCCAACGGCTGGGCGTCCTGGAACAGGGAGTTCACCCACGGGTCCGTGAAGGGGTTGTTCGGCATGGTCGAGGCGTACACGGAGGAGCAGCCGGTGGCGTTGGCGACCACGGCGGCGGAGCGTCCCTGCCCGGTGGGGCCGCCCTCGAGGAGGTACAGCTCGTGCTCGAGCACGCTCAGGACGGCGGCGAGGCGCTCCCGGCGTCCCGGCTCCAGTCCGGCTTCGCCGGCCTTCGCGCGCAGGTCGGCGACCACGGCGGCGAGCTCCTCGCGTTCGCGCGGACGGCGCGCGTCCGCCAGCGCGTGGCTGGTGGCCATCACCATGCGGGTGCCGGTGATCTCGCCGCAGCCCCGGCAGGCGCCGTGCCCGCCGGTGACCGCGTAGTAGTTCCGGCGGTCCAGGAAGAGCCGCTTGAGGTCGCCGCCGGCCTCCGTCGCGCCGGCCGTGAAGCGCGCGGGCGTGTTGGGGGTGCGGGCCAGCAGGTCGAAGGACTCCGCCATGCGGGTGAGGTCCTCGGGCGCCTGCTCGACGCCGGTGAGGGCGTGGGGCCCGCAGACCTGCACGCACTCCAGGCAGCCGGAGCACTTCCACGGGTCGATCGTCACCGAGTAGAGGCCGCCCGTGCCGGGGGTCTCGTTCTCCATGGCGTCGAAGAAGGGCCGCGTGCGGGCGACGGGCAGCTGGGCGAGGACCTCGGCGACCGCGTCGAAGTCGTGGCGCAGCCGGAAGTCGTCGGAGGGGGTCAGCTCGTCGACGGCTTGGACGACCAGTTCCGGGAAGGCCCCGGCGTCCTTGGAGGCGCGGTAGGCCCGGCGGACACGCTCGGCGATCGCGTGGGTCTGCGCGCTCAGGGCGGCGCGGCGCTCGGCCGGCACGTCCAGCCGCGCGATCGCGGTGGCGATCAGCGCGTCCAGCTCGTGGACGGCATTGGGGATCGCGGCGTCCGGGCAGGCCAGCGCGCACTCCATGCAGCCGGTGCACAGGGAGGCGTCGAAGACGGGGACGTTCCGGCGGAACATGCCCTTGTCCTTGCCGGCCGCCGTCCCCGTCGGCAGGAACGAGCCGACGCCGGGCATCACCGGGGCGCGCCCGATCGTGCCGGCGCGGAAGGCATCGCCCATGATGTCGGCGAAGTAGTCCGGGTCGAACAGGTGGCACGACGCGCAGGCCGCCGGCGCCATCGAGGCCGACACGGCGGCGCCCAGCCGCTCGCCCGGGTCGGGCTCGGCGTCGATGGCCTCGTACTCGGCGGTCGCGTAGGGGACGGGGACCAGGGCCGTCAGCCCCTCCTCGATGACCGCCATGTTGCCTTCGACCACGGTGGAGCCCTTGGACCCGAACTTCTTCTGGATCTGGCTGCGAACCTTCTCGTGGAGCTCCTCGGGCGAGGTGCGCGCGTGGATCCGGTCGACGCCGCCCAGGGTCGCGCCGATGAAGGCGATGCCCATCATGCGGGTCTCCAGCTCCGGAGTGGGGGCGTGGCGTCCGGCGATGGCGAAGGCGTCGATGAGCTCGAAGCGGATGCGGCGCTGGCGGATGGCGCGCCGCGCGGCGCGCGGCAGGGACCGCCAGGTCTCCTCGGGCGAGCGGTTGGACTGGAGGATCAGCGTGCCGCCCTCGACCAGGCCGTTCAGGGGGTTCGAGTGGTCGAACACGCGGCCGTCGGGGCACAGGACGACCTCGACGTCCTCCAACTCGGCGTTGGTGAGCAGGACGGGCTCCGGCGACAGCGTGATGTAGTAGTTCGTCGGCGCGCCGGACTTCTCCGAGCCGTACTTCGGAGCGGACTTCGAGAACATCCCGAGCGCCCCGGCCAGCGTGTCCGTCATCAGCTTGCCCGTGGCGATCGTGCCGTAGCCGCCCACGGAGTGGAAGCGGATGCGCAGCGCGCCCTCGGGGAGCAGCTGCGGGTTCTCCCGCACGGGCAGCGCCATCAGGCGGGTCTCGGGGTAGGCGGCGGCCAGCCGGTTCTGCATCTCCTGGAAGGCGCCGGTCGCGTCCTCGTCGAAGAAGCGCGAGCCCAGGTAGACCAGCGGGGAGGCGTTGTCCCCCGCCATGTTCTCCGCGGCGGCCACCAGGTCGCACGGCTGGAGGTCGTGGGCGCCCAGACCGAAGACGGCGGTGGTCAGACGCGGCACGTCGGCCAGCGCCGGGACGCCGGGGAAGCGCCCGGGATGGGAGCGCGAGGCCACGCCCTTGAACAGGGCCTCCTCGACGAAGTGCGTGAGCGACATCAGGTCGGAGCGCTCCAGCACGGTGACGGCCCGGCAGTTCGACAGCGCCTCGACCAACTCCGCCTCGGGGAACGGCTGGAGCAGGGTGACGGCGACCAGGCCGACCTTGAGGCCCTGTGCCCGCAGGTGGGGCAGGACGGCGCGGACGTCGTCGCACACGGAGCCCAGCCCGACGAACACGTAGTCGGCGTCCTCGAGGCCCTCCGTCTGCAGCGGCCGGTAGTGGCGCCCGGTGAGCTGCGAGTACTCCTCCATCGCGCGGCGGGCCAGGGCAGGAACGTCGGCCAGGAAGTGCGTGCGCTGGTCGATGACGCCGGCCTGGAAGTCGGGCTGGTTCTGGACGGGACCGGTCAGCCCGGGGTTGTCGGGATCGACCAGGGCGGGCACCGTCTGGCGCGTGCCCTTCTGCCAGGCGCCCAGCCACTGGCGGCGCCACTGGTCGCGCAGCTCCACGGGGATGTGCTCGAGGGTGGGGGCCGCATCCGCGCCGGCGTTGTCGGCCTCGATCTGGTCCGCGTGGGCGTCCAGCCAGGCGCGCAGCGCCTCGACGTCCGCGGCGGACTCGAACTGGCCGGCCCGCCGGTCGAGCCAGCGCTGGAGCTGCCAGACGCGGCCCTTCGCGCCGTAGACCATCTCCTGGGCGGCGGTGGGGCACGGGATGCGCCCGGCGGGGTCGCCCAGGTAGTCCTTGAGCAGGGCGGGCTCGGGCAGGCGGACCTCGCTCATCACGTGGGACGTCGCGAAACCGTCGAAGGCGTTGACGACGGGGATGAGGGACAGCGCGGACGTCCGGTAGGAGATGGCCGCCAGGTCGGCGGCCTCCTGCGGGTTGGACCCGAAGAACGTCGTGTAGCCGGCGGGCAGCAAGGCGTAGACGTCGTCGTGGCCGGCCATGACGTTGAGGGAGTGGCGCGAGACGACGCGCGCGGCCACCTGGAGGACGAAGCCCGCGGCCCGCTTGCCCACGGTGACAAAGTGGGACTCCATGCCGTAGAGGATGCCCTGGCTGGAGGAGGCGTTGGAGATGAACTGCCCGCCCGTCAGCGCGGCGCCCAGGGCGCCGGACTGGGCGGAGTGCTCGCCCTCGGGCTCGAAGAAGAAGGGGTGCTTGCCCCATACGTTGAGCTGCCCCTCGGCCAGCGCGGCCTCGAAGTTCTCACTGATCTCCGTCGACGGCGTGATGGGGTACCCGATCACGCCCCCGCAGACGTGCTTCATCACGTGCGCGACCGCGCCGTTTCCGTTGATGACGCTCGGGGTGCCCGGGTATTCCGGAGCGTTCGGTTCACCGGGCTGTGCGGTGTGGGCCAGCGGTGCGGTCGTCGTCGACATCGTTCTTCCTCCCGGCAGCTCAGCGTTGGGTCTGCCATCTCCCACAGTACGAGCCGCCGTCCCCGGCGCACGCCACAGGCGCCCTGACGTGTGATTCTGCGGTTTCCGACCGGTCAGGCGGCCAGAGCGCGACCCGAAATGCGTGAGGCCCGGCTCACGAATTCACCGCGCCGCCGACCGGGGCGTCCCATGCCCTCCGGTCGGCGCGCCGATCACGGCACGGCGCACTGGATGACGCAGGCGCCGGCGTCGCCCTGCGCCTCGATGGACAGCCGGCGGTCGGAGGCGGGCACGAAGACGGCCTGCCCGCGGCCGAGCGTCTCCGCGGACGTCTCCCGCAGCGGCGCCTCGACGAGCCCGTGCGCCGCCAGGCGGGCCCGCCCCTCCACCCCCATCACGATGCGGGGGCCCTCCCCGGGGATGTCCACCGCGCCGCGCGCGGCGTCCAGGCGCGTCACGGACAGCGTGAACTCCTGGGCGGGCACCAGGAAGCGGTCGGTGGTGTCCGTGGGGTGCTCCGGCGCCACGCGCACGGGCGGCAGCGCGGAGAACTCGGCGATCTCGATGAGTTGCGCCGCGTCGACATACTTGTGCGTGAGGCCGGCCCGCACGACGTTGTCGGAGGCGGCCATGACCTCCACGCCGAGTCCCGACTGGTAGGAGTGGATCTGGCGCGGCGGGATGTAGACGGCCTCCCCGGCGCGCAGGGAGACGGGGTTCATGAGGAAGGCGACCAGGATCCCCGGATCGCCCGGGTGCGTGGACGCCAGGGTGGACACCAGCCGGTCCGTGCGGCGCGAGGGCGACGTGCCGGCCTCCAGCCGGGCGGCGCACTGGGCGGAGAACTCAGCGACGGCCTGCGGGGTCGCCGGGGAGTCCTCGTCGAACAGCCAGGCCGCCATCGAGCGCAGGCCCCCGCGCACCGTGGACAGGTGGAGGCGATGGCGCAGGGACTCTGCGAGACGCCCGTCCAGGCCGTCCAGCAACTCGCGCGCCTTGCGCGGCACGCGGAAGCCGACGAGCGCCTCGAAGTCGGTGAGGGCGTAGACCATCTCCGGCTTGTGGTTCATGTCCTTGTACGTGCGCTGCGGATCGTCGAGGGGGATGCCCAGGACGTTCTCGCGCAGGAATCCCTCGCGGGCGATCTCCTTGGTGGGGTGGACCTGCAGGCTGAGCGCCTCCGCGGGGGCGATGAGCTTCATGAGGAAGGGCAGCTCCGGGCCGAAGGAGTAGAGGATGCCCTTCCCCAGAGCCTCCCGCGGGTCCCGGCGGATGCGGTCCGCCAAGGTCGCTCCGGCGCCCGGGCCTGCGGCGATCCGAGCGGGGCCGACGGGATGACTGCCGAACCAGACCTCGGAGACGGGCGTCCCGTCGGCGGGCTCCCCCAGGAACCGCGGAACGGAGCTCGGCGAGCCCCAGTCGTCGGCCTTGCGCCATCCGATCAGGCGTTCCACATCGGCTCCTGTCCCGTTCGGCGCTCCCGGCGCACGGCTCCCATCATGGAGGCGATCCTACCGGCGCGCCCGCCCCTCCCCCGCGAAGTCCGCCCACCCCTCGGCCCGCGGTCTCAGCAGATCCGGTACGTCCACCCGTAGGGGTCGGGCACGCGGCCCATCTGGATGTCGACCAGATCGTGGTAGGCGCGCTCCGTGACGGGCCCCGCAGGAACGGACACGTCGAAGTCGTCGCCGGCCAGCCGGCCGATCGGGGTGACCACGGCGGCGGTCCCGCACGCGAAGATCTCCGTGACCGCACCCGACGTGACGCCGTCGACGACGTCCGCGAGCGCGATCCGCTCCTCGCGGACCTCCACGCCCTGCCCGCGCAGCATGCGCAGCAGCGCGGAGCGCGTCCCGCCCTCGAGGATGACACCGGTGAGCTCCGGGGTGCGCACGGTGCCGTCCTCCCTCACGACGAACACGTTCATCCCGCCGAGCTCCTCCAGGTACTTCTCCTCGTAGGTGTCCAGGAAGCACACCTGGGAGAACCCCTTCTCGGCGGCCTGCTCCTGGGGCAGCAGGGACGCGGCGTAGTTGCCGCCGGCCTTGGCGGAGCCGGTGCCGCCGGGGCCGGCCCGGTGGTAGCCCTTGGCCACCCAGATGGACACGGGCTGGAAGCCGCCGGTGAAGTAGGGGCCGGACGGGGATCCGATGACGTAGTAGTCGACCACGTCGGAGGAGTGCACCCCGACGAAGTCCTTCGAGCCGAACATGAAGGGCCGCAGGTACAGCGACGACCCGTCCACGCCGGGCACCCACCGCTCATCCGCGCGCACGTAGTCGACCAGGGAGCCGATGAAGTCCTCGCGGTCGATCTCCGGCAGGGCCATGCGGCGCGCCGAATGGTTGATGCGGGCGGCGTTGAAGCCGGGCCGGAACGTCCACACCGACCCGTCGGCGTGGCGGTAGGCCTTGATGCCCTCGAAGACCGACTGGGAGTAGTGGAGCACCGCGGCGGCGGGCGTGAGGCCGAGCGGACCGAACGGGATGACTCCGCGGTCCTGCCATCCCTCGCCGCGCACCCAGCGCATGTGCGCCATGTGGTCGGTGAAATCCTGGCCGAAGGCCAGCTTGTCCATGATCCGACTGTGCTCCGCCTCGTCCGCGGGGTGTGGGTTCGGGGTCAGGGGGAAACGTCCCGCTACCGCGTCGGCCCCCGGGATCGCCTGGTCGCCCAACTTCTCAAGTTCCGTGGGGACATGCGCCTGCGGTGCCATCGGGTTCTCCTCCTCGACGAGTGGTGATGGCCTCCAGCGTAGCCAGGGGCCGCCCTCGTCCGTGGGCACCGACCGTCATGCGGCCGCGCGACGAGGGCGACCCCGCGGCCGGCGGACCTCAGTCCTCAGCCGAGTCGGACGACGCGTGAAGCGGAGGGAATCGGACCTTCGTATGGGAGCGCGGGACGACCGGCTCGGAGCCGACGGCGGCCGCGAACAGCGCGGGGTCCACAGATCTCGGCCACTGGCAGGCAACAGGCCCACAGTCAGATCAGAGGCACGCCGATCAAGCGATAGAGGCGAACCGCGCGAGCGTCGAAACTGAGCAGAGGAAGGCCCGCCTCAACAGCCGCGAGTCCCACCAACACGTCGTAGACCTGTCCCCCGGACGCTCCCGCTCGGACGGCATGGTCCAGGGCCTCCTGGGCGCTCATGCGCAGCGCGACTGAGAACGGAAAGTCGGTGCGAATCAGGCGGAGCGCATCGGAGTGCGTGAGACGCCACGCCGGCGGGAGGCGGGTGAGCACCGAGAACGTCTCGACCACTGCATGGCCCGCCAGTCCGAGTTGCTGCCCGGACGTGGCCCTGACCGCCTCCTCATGATGATCATGCGCCGGCAGCACCAGCGACACGGCGGCGGACGTGTCGAGCAAGAGGTCAGCGCTGATCGGCAAGACGAAGCTTCCGGATCTCCTCAGTGGTCGGCGCCTCCGCGTCGCCCGAGACGACCAGCAGGCCGTCCTGCTCCCGCAGGGAACCGGCAGGCACCGGTGCAATGCGCAGCCCGTTGCCGTCGATCTCAATGTCGACGCTGCCTGCGTCCAGGCCGATCCGGCTCCGAAGCGGGGCCGGAATGACCAATCGTCCGGCCCTATCCATGGTCGTTCTCATGGCACGCAGTCTACCAACTGACGTGGCAGGCCAGTGAGGTCCGGACCAGACGCGTCTCCATGCGCGCTGGCTCCGCCGGCGCGCGCGTGGCCGGATTCCGGGGCCTGCCTCCTCCTCACACGAGCGCGGCGATCGCCTGCCCGATCTCACTGGTCGACCGCACCAGCGGCGAGCCGGCCGAGGCCGCGGCAGCACGCTCCGCCATGTCGGCCGAGATCGCCGCCTGGACGCGTCCGGCCTCCGTGGCGTACCCCAGGTGGTCCAGCATCAGAGCCACCGAGGCGATCGTCGCCGTCGGGTCGGCGATCCCCTGCCCGGCGATATCCGGCGCGGAGCCGTGCACGGGCTCGAACATGGAAGGGAACGCGCCCTCCGGATTGATGTTGCCGGAGGCGGCCAGGCCGATCCCGCCGGTGACGGCGCCGGCCTCGTCAGTGAGGATGTCGCCGAACAGATTGTCCGTGACGATGACGTCGAATCGGCCGGGGTCGGTCACCATGTAGATCGTGGCGGCATCGACATGCGAATAGTCCACGCTCACCTCAGGGAACTCCTCGGCCACGCGGTCCACGGTGCGCTTCCACAATCCGCCGGCGTTGACCAGCACATTCGTCTTGTGAACCAGTGTGAGGTGATGGGCCGGGCGCGCGGCCGCCCTCGTGAAGGCATAGCGGACGACGCGCTCGACGCCGAAGGCGGTGTTGACGGAGACCTCGGTCGCGATCTCGTGGGGAGTGCCCACGCGGACCGCTCCCCCGTTGCCGCAGTAGAGGCCCTCCGTGCCCTCGCGCACCACCACGAAGTCGATGTCTCCGGGCTCCGCCAGCGGGGTCGGAACGCCGGGGTAGAGCACGGACGGGCGCAGATTGACGTACTGGTCCAGCTCGAAGCGCAGGCGGAGCAGCAGTCCGCGCTCCAGCACGCCGGAGGGGACCGAGGGATCCCCGACCGCCCCCAGCAGGATCGCTTCGAAGGTCTTGAGGGACGCCAGGTCGTCGTCGGTCAGCGTCTCCCCGGTGCGGTGCCACCGTGCGGCTCCCAGATCGAAGGGCGTCGCGCGGACCTCGACGCCCGCACCGGACAGCGCGGCGTCGAGGACCTTGAGCCCTTCGGGGACCACCTCCAGCCCGATGCCGTCGCCGGGGATCACTGCCAGGTTGAGCATCTGCGTCATGCCCCCATTGTCGCGACCGTCCCTCGCCCGCCGCAGGGCCGTCCGGGATCCGTCGCCGACTCGCCCTGCCGCTGCCGTACCGGACACCGACCCGGTGCAGAGGCGAAGCGCCCTCACGCATGGACGGGACCAGGCTTCAGACGCTTCCGCCGGCAACCGCCGCCGAGCGAAGCGGCTCCTCGACGGACCCGTCGTGGACGAGCCACATGGCGTCCGCGCGAACGGAGCCGCTGCGCCCCTTGATTCTCAAGTCCTTGACGATGTCCCAGTGCAGGGCCGACTGATTGACTCCACCGCACTCGGGATAGGCGCGTCCCAATGCGATGTGGACCGTGCCCAGGATCTTCTCGTCGATGAGGAGATCTCCGGTCATCGTGCGAAGCGCCGCGTTGGTCCCGATGCCGAGTTCCCCGACCCGCCGGGCGCCCTCGTCCGTGTCGAGCAGCCTGCTCACGAGTTCGATCCCCTCCGCCGCGGACTCCCTGACGACCGCGCCGTCCTCGAACTCGAGTTCGAGGTCACGGATCCACGTGCCCGCGAAGGCGAACCTCCCCGGAAAGCAGATGCGCCCCCGCACCTCGTCCTCGAGCGGGGCCGTGGCGATCTCCCCGTCCGGCCAGTTCGCGGTGCCGGAGAACGGCACCCACGTCCGCCCGGCGGTGGGGAGCTCAAGGGCCCCCCATCCGTCGGCGATGACCACGGTCGAGCACTCGTCCAGCCTGCGGCACAGGTGCCCCATTCGGACCGCTCCGTCGGCCCAGTCGGCCTGGAAGGATTCCCTCCACTCGGTGAAGAGCCGATCCGGGTCCACACCGGTGGCGACCGCCCACTCGGCGGTTGGAACACGCACGATCGCCCACCGTGTGCGTTGCCAACGCATGGTGGAGACGATCCCACGAGCATGTCGGAGAGCCGCGATCCTCTCCGGGGAGGAGCCCGCCGCCGGTCGTGTCATGGCGCGGAAGGAGACGTGGACATCCGACCATTCCATCGCCGCCACCTCCAGCGGCGGCGCCTGAGCCAGGACCTCCCGACTCGCGAAGCGCAGCGCGCTGTCATCGAACTTCTCGTCAGTGGCCAGCACCTGCGGGACCGCGCCTCGCTGCCAGCACACGTCGACGAAGGCTCTGGCCGCATCCATTACGGCGGTGTCGGTCACAAAGACGGAGACGCGGTCCCCCGACGCAATGCGGAGGCCGTCAGCCACCATGAGGGCGATCGCCCGCCAGTCGATATCAGGTTCGGTTCTCATTGGGACCTCCGATGGTTGAGTCGTTCAAGTGCCCGGTACAGGTCCAGGTAGTCGCGGTGGTCAGTTCTGAGCCGGGCGACCGAGGCGGCGTCAGGCCCGACCACGGGGCCCGGCCCGAGCCAGGAGGAGATCGCCTGCGGGCCAGGCACCGCCCCGACGCCGAGGGCGGCCAGGAAGGCGTCCCCGTAGCAGGCTCCCCGAGTCCCGGGCATCTCCTGATCGAGGCCGGTGATCGAGGAGACGGTTCCGACGATGTACAGGTTCTTCGTCGCGCCGCCCACGGCGATGACCCGGGAGATCGGGATGTTCTCCGACTTGTAGGTGAGGATCGCCTCCGCAACGGAGTGCCCCACTCCTTCGAGGACGGCGCGGGCGACATCCGCACGAGTGTGCTGAAGCCCCAGGCCGATCACGGCTCCCCGGCTGGACGGATCCTGGAAGGGCGTGCGTTCCCCCGCGAAGTGCGGGAGCACGAGGACGCCTCGCGCCCCTGGCTCTGAGGCTCCGGCGAGGTCGAGCAACGTGCTGAACGTCACCGAGTCCTCCGGATCCGTGACTCCGAGCAGGTCGGCGATCCAACGCGTCGAGGTGCCGGCGGTCGACGTCCCAGCGGCGAGGACGTAGGAACCTGCGAACGCGAAGGGCGCGGCCCACAGGTTCCGGCTCATGATCGGCTCGTCGCCGACGCGGATGAAATACCCGCTCGACCCGTACATCGCCATCAGCGTGCCGTCGTCGACCACCCCGGACCCCACAGCCTCCGCGGGGGCATCCGTGGTGCCCACGATCACCGGCGTGCCGACGGGGATGCGAGTCGCTTCCGCGGCGTCGGGAGTCACGCGGCCGGCGATCTCCGCAGCCCACGCGATGCGTGGAAGTCGCGCCTCATCGATGAAGTCCTCGCACCCGGAGACGTCCCATCTCTGGGCCTTCAGGTCATAGAGCGGATGGAAATATCCGGCGGTTCCATGGTCGATCACCATGCGTCCGGTCAGTTTCGCAACGATCCACGACTGACTCGTCGTGAACCATCTGGCGTGCTTCCAGACCTCATGCTCGACCTGTCGGAGCCATTCGATCTTCGGACCGGCCGACTGGCTGGTGAGCAGGTTCCCCGTTCGCTCGAAGATGGTCGACTCTCCCAGTCGCTCGGTGAGCGCAACGACCTGCTCGCTCGCGCGGGAGTCGACACCGTAGAGAATCGCGGGCCGCAAAGGAGCCAACGCCTCGTCCACCGCCACGACGCACGGCCCGATCGCGCTGACTCCCACCCCGTCGATCCGGGCCCCGGGCGCGCTGTCGATGAGTTCCGAGGCGACCTCGCAGACGTCGGCCCACCAGACGACCTCGGGATCCTGCTCGACCTGGCCGGGCTCCGGCGTCGAGATCCCATGCCGTCGTCGGGACGACGAGACCACGCGACCGTCGATGTCGACCAGCACGCCCTTGGTCTCGAACGTCCCGACGTCTACTCCGAGGAACACGTTCAGCGGGCCTCTCTCACGACATCCATCAGTTCGCGGACACGCGCGATGTCGACGTCGTTCTCGAAGACGCCGTCTTTCTTGAAGAACGTGCCCACGATCGCTCCGTCCGCGAATCTCAGGCTCTCCACGAGAGTGTCCGGCTTCACCCCTGTGTTGACGAACACCGGCACCGAACCGGCATGCTCCTTGACAGTCTTCAGAGTCGATGTCTCGGTCGCCGCCCCGGCGGTCAGGCCCGACACGCACAGCCCGTCGGGCACGCAGTTGAAGACCGTCGACTGGGTCAGCTGGGCCAAGTCCCGCTCCGCCATGTAGGACGCCGCCTCCGGAACGATGTTGAAGAGCAGGCGGACATCCGAACCGGACATCGCCACCCGATGGCGCGCAGTCTTTCCGACATGGGTGTTCCACAGTCCGAAGTCGCTGGCATAGACACCGGTGAACACCTCTCGCACAAACCTGGCGCCGGTGGCCACCGCCAGATCGATCGAGGCCACGGCGTCCCACAGCACATTCACTCCGAAGGGAACCGCGAGATCATCCGCCACCTCGCCGATCACGCGTGCCATGCTGACCGCCGTGATCGGCTCGGTCTCCGTTAGGTAGGGAAGACTGAACTCATTGGAGATCAGGATGCCGTCGACGCCGCCTTCCTGCAGTGCGGCGATCTCCCTCTTGGCGTGTTCGACAATCGCAGACATCCCCGCCGTCTTGTCGTAGGCGGTGTCGCCGGGGAGTGCTGGCAGGTGGCACATCCCGATGATCGGCTTGGGTGCCGGGAACACGTCGTTCAGCCAGGTGCTCATGAGTCTTGTCCCTTTCGTAGGTTCGAGGATCGGGGAGCCGAGATTCGGCATGGGGGATTGGGCGGTTCCGCCGGTCAATCCGCTGGCGCAGCGCCGGTGGCGCGCCACGCTTCGACAAAGCGCAGAAGCGCCGTCGCGCCCGGGTCGGGGATGCCGATGCTGCGTTCCTGCAGCCAGGACGCTCGCCCGCGGCGCGATTGCAGTCCGGTGGTCGACTCGACTGCTGCCGCTGCGGCGAGGACCGCCGCATCCAGTGCCTCCGTGGCGCTCGCGTCATCTTCCAGGGCGTGCGAGACGCCGACGAGGCCGTCGAGAATCGTCTTGTCCCCCACCTGCGTCTTCCCGCGTCGGGCGATGCTGGCAGCGCCCGCATCGACGAACTCATGCACGTCGCTCACGCCGATGTCCGCTTTCCCCGTCCACGTCCGCGACCCGGCGAGCAGGGCTCCCGCCACCAGGGCCGCCATCGTGGAAGGGTTCGCGTTGGCGAATGCCCGTGCGCACACGGTGGCGAGGTCGCTCGGCGCTGTGTCCTCGGGGAGGGCCTCCAGCGCCGAGATCACGGCAGTCGAACCCGCGGAGATGGTGATGCCGAGATCGCCATCGCCCATCGATTGGTCCAGATCACGCAGCTCGTCCGTTGATTCGAGCAGCTTCTCCAGACTGGCGCGGATGCGCGCATTCAGTTCGGAGCCACGCATGTCAGCCCTCCTGGAAGAACGGAGACCTCGCCGGCGCGAGCAGCAGGCGCAGCCTGTCGTCGGTGAGTTCGAGCAGCGATATCGAGGCTCCTGACATCTCCAGGCTGGTCGCGTACTCCCCCACGTACGTCTTCTCGATGGAGATGCCGCATCCGGTGAGAACCTGGCGGACCCGGCGGAACAGGACGTAGAGCTCCTCGAGGGGGGTCGCGCCCAGACCGTTGACCATCACGGCGACGCGGGCGCCCTGGGCGAGTCCGAGATCGTCGATCAGGGCGGACACGAGATGATCAGCGATCTCATCCGCCGTCTCAAGTGGTCCCCGTCGCGTTCCAGGTTCGCCATGGATGCCGATCCCGATCTCCATCTGGCCCTCGGGCAGCTCGAAGCTCGGCTGGCCGGTGGTCGGCAGGATCGTCGGCGCCAGGCCGATCCCCATCGTGGCAGTGTGCTCGACGACGTCCTCTGCCGCAGCCGCCACCTGCTCCAGTGAATCGCCGCGTTCCGCGGCTGCGCCAGCCGCCTTGTACGCGAACACGAGGCCGGCCACGCCGCGGCGATCCTGAGCGCGAGACCTGGGCTGGCTCGCGACATCGTCGCGGCCCAGCACTGTCTTGGTGGCGATCCCCTCGAACTCGGCCATGTCGGCGGCCAGATCGAAGTTGAAGACGTCACCGCCATAGTTCCCATAGAGGTACAGCACCCCCGCTCCGCCATCGACGGCCTTCGTCGCCTCAAGGATCTGATCCGAGCTCGGCGAGCTGAACACATTGCCGATCGCTACGCCCGAACACAGGCCCTGGCCGACGTACCCCTTGAACAGTGGCAGATGACCGGATCCGCCGCCGGTGACGATGCCAACGTGTCCTTTGACCGGAGCATCGCTGCGAACCATCACGCGGAGATCCCCTCCGGGAGCCCTCACCATGTCGGGATGCGCGCACAGGATGCCCTCAACGAACTCGTCGACGAATGACTCCGGGGAGTTGATGATCTTCCTCATCTCAAACCACCGTCCGTTCCTTCCATTGCCGGATCCTTGGTGATGCTGTGCGGTTCGGGTGCGCCCACGTCGTCTCCTGCTCTTCGCCGTCTTCGGAAACTCACCTGGTCGAATACCATGACGCCGATCAGCAGAACGCCCTGAGCGATCGCATACTCGTAGGCCGACAGCCGAAGCGCCGTGAAGCCGCTGGAGAGAACCTGGAGGGTGAGGGTCGCCAGGACGACTCCGACGACGGTCGCGTATCCGCCGTTGGGGTTGGTTCCTCCCAGAACGGCGATCACGATCGCCAGCAGCTGGTAGCTCGATCCGTAGTCCGCGGAGGCCGCAGGGTTCCTGCATAGGAACACGAAGCCCGCGATCGCGGCGAGGACTCCAGTGATCACATACGTCGTCATCGTCGTCCGGAGACTGTTGATCCCTGAGAACTGGGCCGCCACCGGATTGGCACCTTGCAACTGCACCTTCAGCCCGAAGGGCGCTCTTTCGACCATGATCGCCATCGCCACGGCGGCGACGATGAACAGAAGGAAGAGAACAGGGACCCCCGCGAGCGTCGACCGTCCGAATGCCGTGAGCACCGATGGCGCTCCGGAGATCGTCACGCCCTTGGTCCACACGAGGGCAAGGCCGTTGAACAACTGCATGGTGCCGAGCGTGGTGAGGATGGGCGTGATGCCGAGAACGCTGATGAAGAATCCGTTGAACGCTCCGAACAGCGCCCCCACTGCGAGTCCCGCGAGGAGAATGAACGGGGTCATCGACTCCGCGACTGCCGTGCCGGAGCTTCCCTCAATGGCGGTGTAGAGCGACGACACCGTGATCGCTGCCGCATTCGCGATCGAGACGACAGACAGATCGATGCCGCCGATCAGCATCGCGAGCATCATGGCGAGGGAGAGCAGCCCGATCTCGGGCGCGGCCACGGCGATGTTCTGCAGGTTCACAGGGTTCAAGAACACGCTGGGCTTCAAGATCGTGAACAGCACGAACGCGACGATCAGCAATCCGATCATGCGTCCGGTGCCCCGCTGGACGTGGAGTCGCGAGAGAAGATCTCGGAAATTCCGATCGATCCGCACATTCGCATCGCGGAACGAGCCTGTGTTCGGCGCGCTCATGCGTCCGCCCCTTCCACCTGGACCAGCATCGGCGCGCGTCGCACCCGAGACGCCGCGACCGCCTGGGCGCCGACCCCGAGCAGCAGCAGTACACCGACCGCGGCACGCTGCCAGGTGCTGGGGACGCCGATGAGAACAAGGTTGTTGTTGATCAGCTGGACCAGCACGACACCGAGGACGGTGCCGAGCACCGATCCGCGGCCCCCGAAGATCGACGCCCCTCCGAGGACGACGGCTGCGATGATGTCCATCTCCGAACCGACCAGCGTCTGCGGATTGGCATTCTTGCCCAGCAGCACGTAGGTGACGCCGCCGAACGCCGCCAGCACCCCGACGATCGCGTAGAGCACGACCTGGGTGCGAACGACGTTGATCCCCACACGGCGGGCGGCCTCGGCGTCGCCGCCGATCGCGTAGACGCTCCTGCCGAAGGTCGAGTACTTGAGCATCCACCACACCCCGAAGACCAGCGCCGCAACAGGCAGGATCATCGCGTGCAGATAGCCGCCGCCGTGGACATCCAGAAGATGCGCGTTGGCACCCGCCAGCACGCTCGGGGGGAGCTTCGACGTCGAGATGTAGACGGATCCGATGTACGCCAGCATGATTCCCTTGAAGATCCCCTGCGTTCCCAGAGTGACGATCAGCGTCGGGAGACGGAACCGCGCGATGATCACGCCATTGAGCGATCCGAGCACAGCTCCGATGACCAGAGCGATGGCGAACACACCGACGAGAGTCGGGTCGAGGTTCTCCTCGGAGGCCCATAGGACTGTCGTGTATGCGGCGAATATTGCAATGGCCGCGAATGACACGTCGATTCCACCGGAGATCATGATGAGCAGGACTCCGAGCGCGAAGACGAGCGGGACCATGGAACTGCGCACGAGCGCGAAGAACGTTGACGCGGTGAGGAACGCAGGGCTGGCAATCGCCATCACGATGGAGATCACGAGAATCAATGCGGCGAGGATCCCCTCGTTGTTCGCGCCGCGGAGCCGTCGAGCCCACGTCATCAGCTGGCCATCCTTTCCTGGATCCGATCAACGCTGATCTCGTCGCCGACGAGTTCCGAGACCACGCGGCCCGCCTTGACGATGAGGACCCGGTGGCAGCTCGCCACGAGTTCGGGCAGATCGTCGGAGATCACGATGACGCCGATTCCGCGGTCGGCCTGCTCACGCAGAATCGAGAAGATCTCTTCCTTCGACCCGATGTCGACTCCGACTGTGGGACCATTGAGTATCAGCACTCTGGGATGCCGATCGAGCCACTTGGCGATGACGACCCGTTGGGCGTTCCCACCGGACAGACTCCGCACCGGAGCCTGGGGACTCGCGGCTCTGATTCGCAGATGAGCGAACAGCTCAGCGGTTGAGCGCGCGATTCGTCCACGGTCGAGAAGACGCGCCTTGTTCCGATATCTGTCCAGCGACGGCGCGATGATGTTGTCGGCCACCGATTTCTCGAGAAACAGTCCCTGGCTAAGCCGGTCTTCTGGGACGTACCCGATCCCGGCACGTACCGCATCCTCGATCGAGCGAATGCGGTGCCTCTTTCCCTCGATCTCGATCGTGCCCGTGTCGACGGGTCTGACGCCGAAGACGGCCTCAGCGATCTCGCTTCGCCCCGAACCCAGGAGGCCCGTGATTCCCAGAAGCTCCCCGCGGTCCAACGAGAAGCTGACGTCCTCGAAGGCACCTGCCAGGCTCAAGCCCTCGACGCGGAGCAGAGGATGATCGCTCGGCTCCAGCGTGCTGACGATTCGTTCCTGGTGGATCTCGTGTCCCGTCATGGCCCGTGCGATGCTCTGGGCCGTGAAGTCCGCTGCATCACCCGTCTCGACGACCCGCCCATTGCGCAGCACGGTGACGCGTTGCGCGATCTCGAGGACCTCGTCGAGTTTGTGGCTGACGAACATGACCGCGACACTGTGGTCCTGCAGCTTCCGGACGACTGCGAAGAGCCGTGCCACTTCTGCCGTCGTGAGCGCCGTCGTCGGCTCATCCATGATGAGGATCCGAACGTCTCCCACTAGCGCTCGGCAGATCGCCACGAGCTGCCGGTCGGCCACCGAGAGGTCACCGACTTTCGCGTCGAGGTCCAACTCGAGTCCCAGATCGCTGACGACATTCTCGGCAGCCAGCCGGACCCGCGGGCGCGAGAACACTTTCCGACGTCGGGCGAGTTCGTTGAGCATTCCGATGTTCTCCGCCGCCGACAGGTTGGGGAAGAGGGAGAAGTCCTGATAGATCACCTGTACACCCGCATGGATCGCCTCGGCCGGCGTCACATGGCCCTCGCTCTGGCCATCGATGACGATCTCACCCGAGTCGGCGCGCTCCACGCCGCTGATGATCTTGATCAGAGTGGACTTCCCGCTTCCGTTCTCCCCTGCGAGGCAGTGGACCTCGCCTGGCGCCAGAGACAGCGATACTCCCTGCAGCGCTCGGACTCCGCCGTAGACCTTCACGATGCCCCGGACCTCCAGGACGTGTTCAGCTGAACCCATCTCTCGTTCTCTTCCTTGGTCTCGCGGCGTGGAGACGAATCGAACCGCCGAGCGATCGACTCGCCTCCACGCGAAGGCGCGATCAAATGGATACCGGATCAGAAGTCGTAATCGGCGACGTTGCTCTTGTCGACAGCGACACCGGCGTTGCCGGCGAACACGTTGTCAAAACCCTCCAGCTTGACGAGCGACTCATATCCGGGGATCCCGAGATCCGTGCCCTCCGTGATCGTGCCGCCCTCGGCGATGATCTTCGCGACCGCGAGCTGGGCCTTTCCCGCGAGGGCGGGATCCCAGAAGTAGGCCTTGTCGATGGCCCCCGTCTCCAGGTAGCTCCCGGCGACCGACGGGATCGCCGTGCCCATCACACAGATGTCATCGGTCTTTCCGGCTTCCTCGACGGCGCGCGCGATGCCTGTGACATCGGTCCCGGCCGATCCCTGGAACCCCTTGATGTCGGGATACTTCGAGAGGAGCTCCTTGGCCTTGTTGTAGGCGACTTCCTCATTCTCGTCCGACTCGATCGGATCCTCGAGGCGCGTCATGCCCGGGTAATTCTCCAGTTGATTCTCCAACGCGCCTTTGACCCACTCGCTGTGGGACCCGTTCGTCAGCCGGCCAACGTACTGGACGTAGCCGCCCTCGGCGCCCATGCAGTCTGCCAGACCGTCCATGATCTGAGCGCCGTAGGCCTTGTTCTCGAACGCCTCAATGTCGGCGTCCACGTTCTCGATTCCCGCCGCCTCGTGGGAGACGACCACGATGCCCGCATCGCGGGCCTTGCCCAGGACGGTGGCGACGCCAGCGATGTCATTGGGCACAACCGTGATCGCTGTCGGCTTCTGAGCGATCAGATTCTGGATGATCTCGACCTGGCCCTCGTTGGTCGCCTCGGAGGGACCCTCCTCCCGGGCGTCGATTCCGGTCTCGTCGGCCCACTCCTCAACACCCACTTGCATCCGGTCGAACCACGCGATACCGGTCGCCTTGACGACAGTGACGTAAGTGCCTCCAGCGCTCTGGTCCGTCGAGCCGCCGCTGCTTGCTCCGTCGCCGGAGCTCTGGCCACTGCCACTCGTCGTGCCACAACCGGCGAGGGCGAGCGTCGCAACGCCCGCGAGTGCGACGGCGACATTGCTTCTGCGCATCATTCCACTCCTTCGTGTTGATCTGGCCGGCCTCGACCCCTGGAGCACCGACAGCACGACTGTAGCTCGACTCGTGCGCACTGTCAATCGGTCACAAACATTTCTTGCGCGTTATCGCGCACCTATCGCCTTTGAACACGCATCAGCGACGCGTCGCCTACACTGAAGCGATCACAAAGGAGGTACGAGCGTTGTCGCGTCAAGCTGAGATCATGGAGTTGCTCCGCGGACATGGGTTCCAGAGCGTCACTGCACTCGCCGCGGCGTTCGGGGTCACACAATCGACGATCCGCCGCGATCTGGCGATCCTCGAAGAGCGCAATCTCGTGCAGCGCACGCACGGCGGCGCCATGTCGAGAGAGATCGACCAGACGCCTTTCGATCTGAAGGAAGCGCTCAACCACGACGAGAAGGCCGCCATCGGCGCCGAGATGGCGCAACGGATCCTCGACGGCCAGACCGTCCTGCTCGACAGCGGCTCCACGACGCTCGAGGTCGCGCGGCACCTCTCCAGTTCCCGCCTCACGGTCGTCACCAACGATCTCCACATCGGAATGGTGATCGCGGAACGGCGCAGTGCGAACCTCGTCTTCATCGGAGGCGAGCTGCTGACCGATGACGCGTCGATGTGGGGCCCGACCGCGGTCCAGCAGCTCAGGCAGCTCCGCGTCAACGTGGCAGTGTTCGGGTGCGACACCGTGATGGATGACGGGCTCTACAGCAACACGAGCTATGAGATCGAGTTGAAGAGGACGATGCTTTCGATCGCGGGAGACTCCTACTTCGTCGCGGACAGCTCGAAGTTCGGCAGAGAGGCTCTCTACCGGTGCCTGCCTTTTGACTCATTCACGGCGGGCATCACCGACGACCACCTCGACCCGATCCGATCCGCCAACTTCCCGGTTCCGCTCATCCGCGCACGCGGATGAGAACGGTTCAGGGAGGCTCAACCGTCGGCGCGACGACAGTGGCCCGATGGACGTGCGGGTCGGAGACGTCGTCGTGAGGACGCCCGCGCGCGTCCCCCGATGCCCTTCGCGTAGGACAGCGTGAGCGGCCGGGCGTCGCCGGAGGCGTCCTACTCCGCTGCAACAGCGCTCAGAGGAGGGAATGAACTGTCAGGGGACGTCTCGCCTCCGAACCGATGAATGATCGACGGTCACACTCCGCAGATCACACAGACTCCTCTGGCTGGCACCCGACGCGATCGAAGGTCGGCCAGATGAAGACGGCGTGCCTTAGCATGAACCAACAGGAACCGGAAAAGCCCGAGAGGAGCAGTCGTGAGCACAGTTGCTGTCCACGCGCCTGTCCTTCGGTGGGCGCAGCGCCGCAGCGGGCATGACGACCATACGATGCGATCCCGCTTCCGGAAGTGGGATCGCTGGCTGAACTCCGTTGATGAGCCCAGCCTCGCCCAAGTGGAGGAGATTGCGCGGTTCACCCATGTGCCGGTCGGAGCACTTTTCCTTCCCACGCCCCCAGCCGAGCAGCTTCCCATTCCCGACTTCCGTCCAGGGCGTGGACCGACCGTGGCCGCGAGTGACAACCTGCTCGACACCATCTTTCTCAACCAACGTCGGCAAGGTTGGTACGAGGACTACCTCGCGCGGCTGGGAGCTGTCGAACCGCTTTCCTTTGTCGGGAGCGCGCGAGCAGCCTCCGTTGACGACACGGCGGCGATGATCACGCAAGCACTCGACTACGGGTTGGAACGTCGCGTGCGCCTGCGATCCGTCAATGACGCGCGTCGGTGGCTCGTCGATCGTTTCGAAGCGTTGGGTGGATTGATCGTCATCAGCTCCATGGTCGAGAACAACACCCATCGCATGCTCGACCTGACGGAATTCCGCGGGTTCGGTCTGCCCTCCGCAACGGCACCGCTGGTGTTCGTGAATGGCGTTGACACGAAACGAGGACAAGTCTTCTCCCTCCTTCACGAGTTTGCCCACGTGTGGTTGGGACAGACGGGTATCAGTGCTGGTGGGGAGCCGCTGCGCAACCGAACGAACAGCGTGGAGCGTTGGTGCGATGCCGTGGCTGCCGAGATCGCTGTCCCCCGGGCGGACCTTCGCGAACGTCACCGTGGGAACGTCGACTTCACGGATGACGACGCGCGCGCCGGCGAACTCGATCGCCTCGGCAACTATTACCGATGCTCTACCCTCGTGGTCCTCATCAAGCTTCGCGAGCTTGCCCTCATCGCCCCTCATGACTTCGATGTTGCGTACGAACACGAGGTCCTGCGTCTGGTCAACCTCATCGACACGGCTCCCAAGTCCAGTGGAGGAGACTTCTACAGGAACCAGTTCTTCAAGATCGGGCCGACCCTGAGCCGAGCGATCATCCGCGACGCGGCCCAGGGAACAACCCCCATGACCGAGGCCTTGCGGCTCATGTCCTTCACAAGGACTTCAACCTTCGACCGGTACGCACGAGAGATCGGAGAGGGCTGAGATCCGTGTATCTCCTCGATTCAAATGTGCTGATCGATGCCTCGCGCAGGTATTGCCACCAACAGATCGCTCCCAGTTTCTGGACGTGGCTCGAACGCCAACACGATCAGGGAGTTCTTGCCTCAGTAGCTCAGGTGAAGAGGGAGATCAACGATGGAGACGGGGGAGACCTCACGGCCTGGGCCGACAAGATGCCCGGATCATTCTGGTTGTCCCAGGCACCGGAGACTTCCCCTCAATGTCGGTACTGTCCGAGTGGGCGAGCAGTCCAGATCGGCTCTACACGGACGCAGCTGTCCAGCAGTTCCTCGGCGTCGCGGACTACTTCCTGGTCGCACAAGCCCATGCCGGACGGCATTCGGTTGTCACGTTTGAGAAGTCCGCACCCCGGTCACGCACACGAATCCTCATCCCGGATGCGTGTGCAGCACTCGATGTTCCTGCAATGGATCCCTTCACTGTCTACCGTCGACTTGGACTGCATTTCTGACGACTACTGTCCCAGGTAGCTTCACTGCCGCAGCGTGTGCAAGAGATCCGAACTTCGTCCGGCACAACACGGCGCCCCCTTCCCGGACCGCCTGGTCCCGGAAAGGGGGCGCCGCCCTCGTCAATATCGAGGAGGGAAATGCCGACGGACACGGTCAGCGCGCGGCTGACCCGTCCACGTAGTCGCCATACTCGGCGGTGTCCGAGCAGGACCAGCGCTGCTTCGTGATCCCACCCTCGTTGATCAGGTCCACGATCTGCTTGAGCTCGTGGCAGACCTCGAAGTAGGCGATCTCCGGCTGGTAGGCCGACCATCGTCTCGCAGAACTCGGCGCCCTCAACGCAGGGAAGATCAGCACTCTCCACACCAGAGATCGCACCCACACGGTCCGACTCGGCGAACCGGTCTGACCTCACCTCCAGCCGTCCGCCCTCACCGCGGCTCTGGTGCCTCACTCCACACGGACGAGAGGACACGACGCCGCCGTCAATGAGTCGAACACGAACGGGGCAGCCCTCAGCGCCCATGTCGGCAGGACTTCAACCGACCAACTTTGAACGGCGGTGCCCTGCCGATACTCTTGTTCAGGGCCGAGGTCGGCTCGCGTGATGATGCTTTCCACATGCGCGGGAGACAATCGTGTGGAGTTCATGTCAGGAGAGTCGATGCACGGGGATTCCTCTCGGGACCACACGCTGACCCCGCACGCCGCATCACGACGGAAGTCGCGCTGGTTGATTGTGTTGATCATCGCCGTCCTCGTGGCGGTCGGGACAGGAATCTTCCACTCGCGAGACCAGATCTGGGGCATTCAGGGGCAAGCACGTGCCGCCGCGAATGAGCTCAAGCACGGAAAACTGGAAGCTCTCGAGGAGAGTCTCTCCGAACACCGGGGAGAGCCGGAGTTCGCGTACTACTTCACCACGAAGGTGACGCCCCGTGACCTCGGCGATGCTCTGGCCACCGTGGCCGGTTCCAGCTCAGATTCCCCCCTCAAGATGGACGTCGATGCCGACGCCTACGAGCTTTCGCTGACTGATCTGGCAGGCACACTCGCTCTGGCCACCCATGGGTTCGACGACCTGGCCCTGCCGACCTCGTGGACGTCGGAGTTCATCGCCGCAACGACAGTCCCGTCGGATCTGTACGGCACCCATGATGGCTTCTTCGACTCAGATGGGAAACTGCGCGAGAAGCAGGACCTTGCCAACAAGGCCAACTTGCTCCTCCTCCTGTCACGCGGGTACTGGTCCCAGAGCTTCCTCGAGCAAGTGACTGCTGCCTACCACGCGTTCGACCTCCGCGAAGGTGACAAGGCTTGGCCGGAAGCGCATCCCAGCGAGGACATCGGGTACGCGCCGTCGCCGAATGGCGTCTACCTGACGGATGGGATACTGGCGTTGACCGCTGCGCTCACCGCAAACCCCGCGGCAAGCGAGTGGGCGTTCACAGACTTCGACCACGACGAGGTCCAGATCGAGGGGACCGACTACACCGTCGGCGCCTTCACACATTTCCTTCTGTTCGAGCACAAGTTCCCCGAGACCGCTGACAGCAGTGTGGGGACGAGTGCCTCGCTCACCGCACTGTCATCGGCGATTGACTCGGCCAGCTGGGCCACCGGCGTCCAGCAAGCGACAGAGGAAGACGCTTCGTCCGACATCTTTGGCCCGTTGCACGACGCTTCTGTCCTCCAAGTCGTTGCCAAGAGCGCCGTCTCAGGGTCGGACTGCTCGTGGCATCCCAGTGACTACTGGACATGCCTCGAAAGTGCTGCTCGCGCGGTGTGGCAATGGGTCCAGCAGTGGGGCCACACCGTGCTCGACATCTTGTCCCTCACGGCGTTCGCTCCCCCGCCCTTCAATGCCGTCGGGTTCACCGCAGCCGCGACAAATGCGACGTGGTATGCCATCGACGGCGACTACCTCTCGGCAGGGCTCTCCCTTGTTGCCGTGGCTCCGGCTGCCGTGCTCCCCAAGATCCTTCAGAAGGGCGAGGCAGGGATCGCCGCTGGCAAGACCGCGAAGGGCGCCTCGGAGTCCGCGAAGGCCGCGGAGGCCATCCGCGCTGGCGCCGACCCAGCGGCGACCCGAGCGGCCCTGACGCCCCGAATGAGGGACGAGATCCTTGCCAAGGCACCCAAGACACCTGACGGCAAGTACTACCTCGATGCGAACACCGGTGAACCAATCATCGGTGTCCCGATTCCCGACATCGGCCACAAGCCCGGGTTCGAGTGGAAATGCACTCAGCTGAGAGCCCGCGCTGAGCATTGGACTCGCGAGATGATCATCGCGCATGAGACGAAGGATCTGTCCATATATCAGGTGGAAGACCCCCATATCAACCGAAGTCACCTTTACGAGGCGCCCTGCACCCTCTGATCCGACTCCCGGAGAAGTCGCGACAGTCTTCGACACTCGCGTTTGATGACTCAACAACAACGACACCGGATCGAGATCGTCATTCGATCCGACAAGATTCCATCGCACAGTCGTAACGCTCGGGACTGCGGGTTCACCTGTGAACGCCCGGCGATCTGATCGCCAAGAAATAGCCCAACTCGGGATCGCCCGCCCGAAGCGAGCGTCTGACGAGGCGGCCACTGCTACGGGCACTGTATCGATGCAGGTCGTGGCGGAGGCGAGCCGAGTCCCCGTGCCGCTGCGGCCACACCGTAAGAGCCGTCGAATGACTCATTCGTCCATCTGCAAACGACACGACGCCCCCGGGAGGAACCATCCTCCCGGGGGCGCCGCCCTCGTCGATGTCGAGGAGGGAAGAGCCGACGGACTCAGTCAGCGCGCCGCAGACCCGTCCACGTAGTCGTCGTCGCCCTGAGTCCACCCGAAGTGCTTGCGCAGGGCCTGGCCCGTCTTCTCGATCGGATGCTGCTCCTCCTCGGCGCGCAGAGCCTTGAACTCCAACGCCCCGTTGTCCTGGTCCGCGATGAACCGGCGCGCGAACGTCCCATCCTGGATGTCCTTGAGGACACCTTTCATCTCCTCCTTCACCTGCGGGCCGATCACCCGCGGGCCGGAGACGTAGTCGCCGTACTCGGCGGTGTCCGAGCAGGACCAGCGCTGCTTGGTGATGCCGCCCTCGTTGATCAGGTCCACGATCTGCTTGAGCTCGTGGCACACCTCGAAGTACGCGATCTCCGGCTGGTAGCCGGCCTCGGTGAGGGTCTCGAAGCCCGCCTGGATGAGGTGGGAGACGCCGCCGCACAGGACGGCCTGCTCGCCGAACAGGTCCGTCTCGGTCTCCTCCGTGAACGTCGTCGTGATGACGCCCGCGCGCGTCCCGCCGATGCCCTTCGCGTAGGACAGTGTGAGCGGCCAGGCGTTGCCGGAGGCGTCCTGCTCGACGGCGACGACGTCCGGGGTGCCCTTGCCCTCGACGAAGGAGGCGCGGACCTTGTGGCCGGGGCCCTTGGGTGCGACCATGCAGATGTCGTGGCCCGGCCCCGGCTTGATGTAGCCGTAGCGGATGTTGAACCCGTGGGCGAAGAACAGGGCGGCATCGGGCTTGAGGTTCGGCTCGATCTGCTCGGCGTAGACGTAGCGCTGAACCTGGTCGGGGACCAGGATCATCACGACATCGCCCTGGGCGACGGCCTCCGGCACGTCGGCCACGGCCAGTCCCGCCTTCTCGGCCTTCTCCCACGAGGACGAGCCGGGGCGGATGCCGACGACCACGTCAACGCCGGAGTCCTTGAGGTTCTGCGCGTGGGCGTGGCCCTGCGAGCCGTAGCCGATGATGGCGACCTTCTTGCCCTGGATGATGGACAGGTCGGCGTCGTCATCGTAGGTGATCTCGGCCATTGTCATTTCTCCTTCAGTTGATCCGTGATCGAGCGGGACCCGCGGCCGATGGCCACGGCACCCGACTGCACGATTTCCGTGACGCCGTAGGGCTCCAGCGAGCGGAGCAGGGCGCCGAGCTTGCCCATCGAGCCGATCGACTCGATGACGACGGTCTCCGCCTGCACGTCGACGACATGCGCGCGGAAGAGGTCCACGATCTGGAGGACCCCGGTGCGCCGTGATTCGTCGGCGCGCACCTTGATGAGCATGAGCTGGCGCTCGACCGAGTCGTCCGGGTCCAGCTCCACCACCTTGATGACGTTGACGAGCTTGTTGAGCTGCTTCGTGACCTGCTCGAACGGCGCGATCTCCGCATCGACGATGATCGTCATGCGCGAGATCGCCGGGTGCTCGGTCTCCCCGACCGTCAGCGACGTGATGTTGAACGCGCGGCGGGCGAACAGCCCGGCGACGCGGGTGAGGACGCCCGGCTTGTTCTCGACCAGGACGGACAGTGTGTGCATGGTGGCCATCTCTCAGTCCTCCACTCCCCAGTCGGGGGCCAGGCCCTGGGCGTAGCGGATCTCGTCGTTGGAGACGCCCGCCGCGACCATCGGCCACACCATCGCGTCCTTGGAGACCCGGAAGTCGAGGAACACCGGGCGGTCGTTGACGGACATCGCCCACTCGATGGCGGCGTCGACCTCCTCCTCGGTGCGCACGGTCCGCGCCTCGATGCCATAGGCGTTCGCCAGCATCTCGAAGTTCGGGATCTGCTCCCCGTCCTGCGGGTTCAGCGACGTGTTCGAGTAGCGCTGCGAGTAGAACAGCGACTGCCATTGCCGGACCATGCCCAGCACCGAGTTGTTGATCAGCGCGACCTTGATCGGGATGTCGTTGACGGTGCAGGTGGCCAGCTCCTGATTGGTCATCTGGAAGGATCCGTCGCCGTCGATCGCCCACACCGCGGCGTCGGGGCGTCCCACCTGAGCGCCCATAGCGGCGGGGATGCAGTAGCCCATCGTCCCCAGGCCGGAGGAGCTGATGAAGGTGCGGGGATGCTCGTAGTCGATGAACTGCGCGGCCCACATCTGGTGCTGGCCCACGCCCGTCACGTAGACGGCCTCGGGGCCCGCCAGCGCCGAGAGCCGCTGGAGGACGTACTGGGGGGCCAGCCGCCCGTCCTGCGTGGGGGTCCACCCCAGGGGGTACGTCGTGCGCAGGCGGTCGAGGTAGCGCCACCATCCGCTGAGGTCGGGCGCCCCGCCCGCCTTCTCGTAGGCGGCGGGCAACTCCTCGACGAGGGCGGCCGCGGTCTGCTTGAGATCGCCGACGATCGGGATGTCGGCGAGGCGGTTCTTGCCGATCTCCGCGGCATCGATGTCGACGTGGACGATCGTGGCGCGCGGCGCGAAGGAATCGAGGTTGCCGGTGACCCTGTCGTCGAAGCGAGCGCCCAGGGCGACCACCAGGTCCGCGCGTTGCAGGGCGCCCACGGCGGCGACGGTGCCGTGCATGCCCGGCATTCCCAGGTTGTGCCGGTCGGAGTCGGGCAGGGCGCCCCGCGCCGTCAGCGTGGTGACCACCGCGGCATTGGAGAGGTCCGCGAGCGCCCGGATCTCCTCCGAGGCGTCGGAGCGGATGGCGCCGCCGCCGACGTAGAGGACGGGCGCCTGCGCGGCGGCCAGGGCCCGCGCGGCGGCGCGGATCTGCTTGGCGTGCGGCTTGCCCGCCGGATGGTAGCCGGGCAGTTCCATGCGGGGCGGCCAGGAGAACTCGATCTGCGCCGTCTGCGCCGACTTCGCGATGTCGACCAGGACCGGGCCGGGGCGCCCCGTGGAGGCGATGTGGAAGGCCTCCGCGATGCGGGCGGGGATGTCGCGGGCGTCGGTGACCAGGAACGAGTGCTTCGTCAGCGGCATCGACGCCCCGACGATGTCGGCCTCCTGGAAGGCGTCGCTGCCGATGAGCGACGCGCCGACCTGTCCGGAGATCACGACGATCGGCACGGAGTCCATGTTGGCGTCCGCCAGGGCCGTCAGCGTGTTCGTGGCGCCGGGGCCCGACGTGACGATGGCGCAGCCGACCTTGCCAGTGGCCAGCGCATATCCCTCGGCCGCGTGCCCGGCGCCCTGCTCGTGGCGCACCAGGATGTGGCGGACGGAGGAGTCCATCAGCGGGTCGTAGGTGGGGAGGATGGCGCCACCGGGCAGGCCGAAGATGTCGGTCACCCCCAGCGCCTCCAGGCTTGCGACGATGGCGGCCGCGCCGGTCATCGTCGTCGGTTCTTGTCTCACGAGGCGTCCTCTCGGTGTGGGCGGTTCCCAAACAAAAGGCCCCGACGCGTCTGCGTGGGGGTCAAGGCGTGCGGTCCACCCGGATTTCAAACGGCAGGAACCGCACGCCTGCGTACCAGCAGGAGCGCAACGCCCGTCGTGGAAATCTCGAACACGGCTTCACGGTACGGCCCCGCGTGACCCGCCATGCCGGCGTCTCACACTTCGGATGGAGATCCGTCTGCGCATCCTGCCCTGGAGGGAGCGCCGACGACTATCAGTAGTGATCCCTGGCAGACAGAACCGATACGGTGTCATCGACGACGGTGTAGATGAGACGGTTCGTCGCGTCGATCCGCCGTGACCACGTCCCGTGAAAGTCCCACTTCAAGGGCTCTGGCTTGCCGATCCCCTCGAAGGGGTGGCGCACGATGTCGGCAAGCAGCTTGTTGATGCGCCTGAGGGTCTTCCTGTCTTGGTCCTGCCAGGACACGTAGTCGTTCCAAGCCTCCTCAGTCCACGCGAGGATCACGACGGTTCCGGACCGAGGAGATCATGAGAGGAGACCCGGCCCTTGCTCGCCTGATCCAGGCCACGAATGACCTTGTCTCGCAAGTACGGATTCTCGTAAATGCGAACCGTCTCCATGAGAGAGTCATAGTCTGCTGCGCTCATCACGACGACGTTGTCCGCAGGGTCGGTGTTGGTCACCAGGAGCATGTCCGCATCTTCATTCACCTGACGCATGTGACTCTTCAGGCTCTTGCGGAAACTGGTGTACGAGACTGCCGTGACCATGTGCACCCTCCCCTTCATGTACAGGATATTGTACAGTGTCGCGCTGAAGTTGTACACCGCCGCCGCGCATGGGAACGACATCCACCGGTTCAGTGCGACGGCCGCACCCTCACATTGGCCGGAATCAACTGAGCGTCGAGCGCGCATTGCGTGAGCAGCACCCGTCCTCAGAGCGACCACCGCAGACACGAAAGTCGCTGACATGAAGATCTGCGTCGACCCAGCGAATACCCACGCCACCACAGACGTGAGGCCGTTCGTCCTCGACGTCGAGGATCGTCGCCCCGTCGATCTCCACAGCGATCCGCCCGCCCCGCATCCGGGCCACGACACTCACGCCCTCTGACCGCTCGTCTGCCTGCGGACAACCACCGGGACCTGGACTCCTTGGACTCGGGAGAGGCGCCTCGGCCAGGACCTTTTCGTCATAGTCATGGCGCGCTACGACGAGCCGATTCCTGCGAACCTGGACGGAGTAGCCCAGCAGGAAGTCACGGCCCAGGACAGGGTCATCCCCCTCTCCCCCATCGGCGAGCTGGCTCGCGCGAAGGAGCAGATCGCCATGACCACCAGTCTTCGTGGGATGCACCGAAAGCGCTGCCTCCACCGTGACATCTTCCCATGGCCCCGAATCCACCAAGCACTTGCCCGTGTCGGAGACGCCGTTCCCTGTCAGGCCGGGGGGAATGGACATCGCGAGCGTCTTCACCCGCTCCGAGACGATCACCATCGCAAGAACAGGCGCCCCCTGCTCGCAGGAGATGCGCATGTGCTCGTCGGTATCCGTCAGTTCCGCGGGCACCGAGATAAGCGTTGTCGGCTCGGGGACGACACCAGTCGTTGCGACGCTCCGTCCGCAAGCCACAGTCACGACGTCTCCCCGAGAGAAGTGCCCGGAGAGGTGGACGGTCACGGGACCGGCCTGCTGAACGTGGATCCCATACGTCAGCTGATCGCCAGTATGAAGACCGACCTCTGTTAGCAAGCCATCCCCAGTCGGTCGGCTCCGGCCTCGGGAGTCTTCAGTGAGGATCGCCGGGAACCGCCCGGGGACGGGCGCACTCACTGCCATTTGCGCGTCCGCGGGCGTCATGCGTGTCGCGGAACAGTGCCCGACACGCATGCGATCGGCGTCCAAGACTTCGATGCGGGTGTCCCCACTGGCACTCCCACAGACCCTGAACTGGTGGCGCCCGTCCAGTTGGACGTCGATCGTCTCCCCATCGCTGATGACAAGCCAGCAGTGAAGGGAATCGCGAGAAAACCCCGGCGGCAACGGAGCCTCGGCTTTCGCCGGCCCCTCACCCGTCGCCGATCCACGTCGATCGGCGACGACAATCCCTCGGTCTGGGATGATCCGCACCTGCAAGTCGTCGATCGATCCAGACGTGTCGGTCAAGCCCGTCACCCGCAGACCTGTTTCGGCCCGTGGGTCCAAGACCGTCACGTTGAGCTCAGCGGTGAACACCGAGCCGAGGACCGGCGAGACCCCTGTCGTCCAGACCTCATCGGGACCGGACGGAGCGATCGCCGACGACGACGGACCGCCCAGAATCTGCGGACTTCGTCCGTTCCAGATCTGTCGATCGAGATTCAGGTCACGGGATCGGTCCGGCTTGATGTCGTGATAAGCGATCCACGTCGAGACCAGGTCCGGACCGCGTACCGAACTGGAGTGGCCCAGGCCAGTCAATGGCCCATCAGCACCGATCACGATCGGGCTAGTCGGCGCCGTCTGCCACCCGCTGAGTGGATGGTCGCTGACCGCCGCATCAACCCTGTATCCGCGACTGAGATAGTGGTTCCCGGTCAGCGTCATCGTGTACCCATGAGAGTCGTGAGTAACAAGCGGACCCTCTGTCCACCCGTTCATCGTGACGCCCGTGAGGACCGGCTCTCCAAACTCCGTCGGCGAAGGCATCTCACAGCCCCAGATTCCTTCGTCGCCGGCCCAGTAGAAGTAGGACCGCCCGTCATCGTCGAGCAGCACTGTGCCGTCGATGGCATGCCCGACGTTGTCAGTGACCCTGTGGAACGGGCCCCTCGGACTCTCGGCACACAAGACGTAGTGACCGAGGCCGGAGGGCGACGTATACATCCAGAACTTGCCGCCCTGGATCCAGACCTCCGGCGCGAAGGGCACGAGGCCTGGGAACTCTTCCGGTGGAATCGTCGAGCCACAGGGTTCCCAGTTCATCAGGTCGTTCGACCGCCAACATCTGGCATCCGGATTTGTGCAGTAGAGGTAGTAGCAGCCGTCATATCGCAAGATGAAGGGATCCGCGAAGTCACCGTGGCGCGCCACGGGATTCGCGTAGGTCGTCAGACCCTCCTGATCTCGCCCGTTCACGTCTTTCACCCCTTGATCCCGCTGAACGCGAAAGACTCGACGAAGTACTTCTGGGCGCCGACGAAGAGGAGAAGCACAGGAAGCACCGCAACGACAGATGAAGCCATGACCAGGGGATAGTTCGTCTGTTCAGCGTAATGGGAACTCAACGATGCGATGACCAGTTGGACCGTGGAATTCCTCGGAGAATGCGTGAAGATGAGCGGACCCATGTAATCGTTCCAAGTCGCCATAAAGATGATGATGACGTTCGCTGCGATGGCCGGTTTGCACAGGGGCAGGAAGATACTCCAATAGATTCGAAAAAATCCGGCGCCGTCGAGCTTTGCTGCGTCCATGAGCTCGTTCGACAGACCCATCATGTACTGTCGAAGGAAGAATATCATCGAGATGTTGCCCAGCATCCCGGGGACGAACAACGGGAGCAGCGTGTCGATCCACCCGATGTGGGAGTAGACCAGGAACTGGGGGATGATCATGACGACGCCGGGGATCATCATCGTGGCAAGCAACGAGACGAAGATGACCTGCTTGTGGGGGAAGTCAAGTTTCGCAAAGGCAAATGCCGCCATCGTGGACGAGAGGGTGCCGAACACAACAACCAACGTCGTGACGGTCGCAGAGTTGATGAGGCCCTGCGCGAGGGGAGCCACGTCCCAGATGTCCTTGTAGTTCGACCAGGTCACAGGGTCGGGAATCCACTGGGGCGGGTACTCGAAAACGAGCTTCGACTTCTTGAGCGAGGTGACGATCATCCAGACGAAGGGGACCACCATGGCAAGAGACCCCACGAGCATCAGCAGGAAACCGGTCGTCTTGCCGGCCCTCTGACTCGCGGTCCGAGAAATGGACATGGATCATGCTCCTTCGTAGACCCACCGCTTCGACAGCCGGAACTGCAGAAGGGTGACACCCAAGATGACGATCCCAAAGAAGAACGCGGCCGAGGACGCCAAGCCGATGTTGTTCTTCACGAACGCCTTGTCCCAGATGTAGTAGGTGATTGTGGCGGCGGAGTAGTTTCGCCCTCCGTCACTGGTGAACAGTTGGACTTCGACGAAGGTCTGCAGCGAACCGATGACACCGACGATCATGAGGTAGAATAGCGTCGGAGAGATCAGTGGCATCGTGATCCGACTGAACATCTGGATACTGTTCGCCCCATCGAGGCGCGCAGCCTCGTAATAGTCCTCCGGGATCGTCTTGAGTGCGGCCAGCACATAGATGGATGTGATGCCGATCATCTTCCAGATGATCATGAGAACGATCGTGAACTTGATCCACTTCGGGTCTCCCAGCCAGTTGGGCCCCTGGACGCCAAACCAGTCCATCAACCATTGGTTGATCAGCCCGTATTCGTAGTTGAACAGCCACTTCCACAGGACGACGAGCGCCACGATCGAGGAGACGTAGGGGAGAAAGAACAGGGTGCGGAAAACCTTGCTCCCGGGGGTGTTGTGGTGGCAGCCGAGGGCGAAGAGGATGCCGAAGAACAGGTAGAACGGGATCGGCAGGAGCATGTAGATGGTGTTCCCAGCCGCGGTCCAAAACTTCTTGTCCGTGAGGAATTCGGCGAAGTTGTCGAACCCGACGAACTGATGGACGCCCTTGAGAGCATTCCAGTCCGTGAATCCGGCGACGACGGCGATGAGCAACGGGACCACGCTGAACAAGGCGACCTGCGCCGTGATCGGCGCGATGAACGCGACGCCCCACGCCTTCTCGCGCTTGCGCATCTCGTTCACGCCGGAATGAGAAGACCCGTCCGTCGTCTGTTTCCGCTGTCTCTGCGGGGCGCTGGCCCCTGTCTTGCTCGACATCCTCTTCGCCCTTCGACCTGAGCTACTTGCCGGACTCCTCGATGGCTTCGTCGAGGAGATCTTGCAGCTTGGGCTGCATGTCGTCGCAGAACTCCTGCGCTGTCTTCTCACCGAGCCACACTGCCGGAACATCGGCGTTGAACTCCGTGAACCAATCGTCGTTGTACGTGTACGACTGAGTGGCCAACTGCCCGTAGTCCTTAATGACGTCGAGGAACACCTGCTTGTTCTCAGGAGCCTTGCCATTCTGGAGGTATTGCCCCTCAGCCATGTCGATGAGATTCGGCACGGCCTGTCCCTGATCCATGTTCGTCTGCTGGGCGTCCTTGTTGAAGGCCAAGAATGCTGCGAGCTTGTCGGCCGCCTCCTGATGCTTACTGGCAGCAGACACACTGAATCCGACGCTGCCGAACCACGTCGCCTTCTTCCCGGTGCTCGGGCTGACAGGCCACGGCATGACGTCCCAATTGAAGTTCGCCTCTTCCCAGAACTGACCCTGGCTCCAGGACCCCATGCCCATCATGGCGAGCTGACCGTTGACGAATCGCTGTGTGCTCCCGAGCGCGTCTTCTTCCTCGGTCGTTGGAACAACACCGTCGACCAGGCCCAGGTCCGCAACCCACTGGAGCGCCTCAACGAACTTGGGATCCGTAATCGTCACCTTCGTGTGGTCAGCGTTCAGCCAATCGGCGCCGTTCGACCAGACAGCGGACTCCAGTGAGAACTGTCCGGAACCGTAGATCTTGGACGAGCCTTCCCCAGACGTCAGCTTCTTCGCAGCATCCTCGTACTGGTCCCACGTCCAGGCCTCACCGGGAGCCGGCGGCGTGATGCCGGCCGCGTCAAAGAGGTCTTTGTTGTAGACCATGACGAAGGCGCTGATGTCCTTGGGGTAGCCGTAGATGGCGCCCTGACCGCGGTTCTCCCCGTCATACCGATAGATGTCCATGGCCTTCGGCCAGATATTGTCCTCATCGAAGATGTCATTATTGGCGGTGAAGTCTGAGAGGTCCGCCAGCAGGCCCGCATCCGCGTACGACGTGATCTTCTCCGGTTTGAGATAGAAGACATCGGGTATCTCGTTGCTGGCGATCATCGTCTGTAACTTCGTGTCGTAGTCACTGTCGGGAACCGGCTGGTAGTCGACGGCGATATCCGGGTTCTGCTCCTCGAACTGCACGATCATGTCCTGAAACACCGCGACCTCCTGGGTGGATCCCCATCCCATGAAGGTGATCTCGGTCTTCCCACCGCTGCTCGCGTTGTCTCCTCCGGAGGACGCTCCGCCGCCGCCTCCGCATGCCGTCAGGGCGAGCGCTGCTGCAGCGAGCGTCGCCGTCATTGCCAGGGATCGCTTCATCTGTCTCTCCTGTCTGTGGGTCGCCCACCACTCCCACGCGCCGATGCGTGCAGGCCGGGTCGACCTCAACCCGGGGCGACTGCTATGACGCCATCGACGCTAGTGTACAGCGCTAGAAACTGTCAACACCCATTCATGGCACCAGCCTCTAGGATGACCTCATGACCATCGGCGGAAGATCGTCCGGCCACATCCGCCTCCAGGACGTGGCCCAGCGCGCAGGCGTCTCGATGAAGACCGTCTCCAACGTCGTGCACGGCTACCAGCACGTCTCCGCACAGACGCGGGAGCGCGTCCAGGCCGCGATCGACGAGCTCGGATACCGCCCCAACCTCACCGCACGGCGACTCGCCACCGGACGCACGGGCATGATCGCCCTGGCCCTTCCCGAGATGGATCAGCCCTACTTCGCAGAGATCGCCCGCCTCATCGGCGAGGAGGCGACCCGCCGCGGCTACCGCATCCTCATCGAACAGACCCTGGGCGAGGTCGAGGCCGAACGCGCCGTTCTCCGGGACCGCGCCGAGGGCCTGGTCGACGGCGTGATCTTCCACCCCGTGCGCATCGGCACGGTCGAGATCTCCCGCATCCAGCCCGAGACCCCCCTGGTCCTGCTCGGAGAGGCGGCGCTTCCCCTGACCGCCGACCACGTCATGATCGACAACGCCGCCGCCGCCCGGGACGCCGTCCGACTGCTCCTCCATCAGGGGCGACGCCGCATCGCCTTCCTGGCGGCCGTGCGCGACGACATCACGGCGTCCACCCGCGTGCGCCTGCTCGGCTACCAGGAGGCCCTCGTCGACGCCGGGATCGCCCCCGACCCGGACCTGGTCTTCGAGAGCCGCAGCTTCGCGCTGGACGACGGAGTCCGCGTCGTCTCCCAGGCGCTGGACACCGGCGTCGACTTCGACGCGATCTTCTGCCGCGACGACCTCTTCGGGTTGGCCGCCATGCGTGCCCTCGCTGCGGCCGGCCGTTCCGTGCCCGACGATGTATCGGTCCTGGCCTGGGACGACACCGCTTTCGCGCGCTATTCCACGCCGCCCCTCTCCTCCGTCACGCCCGACAAGAAGGCGCTGGTCTCCACCGCGTTCGACTTGCTGGTGGACCGCATCGGCGGGTTCGACGGACTCGGTCGCCACCTCCTCACCCCGTACTCGATCACCCAGCGCGCGACCACCTCCCCCGCCTGACGGTCCGCGCCGGACGCTCCTTCCCCGACCGGCCCGCCGCCGTCCGTCCGGCCCGCCTCCCGCCCTCCCCGACAGGCGAGGGCGGCCCGCGCTGCGCGGAACGCATCGAGGAGCTTTACAGCGCTAGAACATCTCCGTATGCTCAGCGTCATGATGAATGAGCATCTCCCGGAGATCGCGATGCCCGGAACCGATGGCGGTCACGGCACACAGATCCATCCCCGTCCCCAGTTGACGCGCGCCAGCTGGGCGGACTTGTCGGGGCCCTGGGACTTCGCCGTGGACGACGGCGACTGCGGGAGAGACGACCGCTGGTGGCGTGCGATGCCGCGGGAGCCGGAATCCGCCGAACCCGGCGGCACGGCGGCGGAACTCGCGCCGAAGGCCTCGGGCGAGGTCCCCGCGCGACGCGCCGAGCGCGCGACCAGAGATCCCTTCGACCAGCGGATCGTGGTCCCGTTCCCGCCGGAGTCATCCGCCTCAGGAATCGGCGACACGGGGTTCCATCCCGTCGTGTGGTACCGCACGGCGCTCACGCCGCGCGCTCTGGCGGCCGCCGACCACGTCCCCGGCAACACTCTCCTCGTCCACTTCGGTGCGGTCGACTACATCGCGGACACCTGGATCGATGGCGTCCACCTGGCCCACCACGAAGGCGGGCACACGCCGTTCAGCGTGGAGGTCCCCGCCGACTCGCTCGCCGCCCTCGAGACCGGGACACCGCTCACGCTGGTCGTGCGCGCTCAGGACGACCCCGAGGACATCGCCCAGCCACGGGGCAAGCAGGACTGGCGCGCGTCCCGACACGCCGTGTGGTACGACCGCACGACGGGAATCTGGCAGCCGGTCTGGCTCGAGTCCGTCCCCCGCCAGCACCTCACGCATCTCGCCTGGCGCCCCGACGCGAACCGCGCATGCGTGGCCCTGGACGTCGAGGTGGCCCGTCGGCCGCGCCCGGGCACGTCACTCGAGGTCGGGCTCATGGATGCCGACGGCTCCCTCCTGGCGGAGCACACCGTCGCGCTCACCGCTTCCCGTGCCACCGTGACGCTGGATGTTCCCGCGTGGCGCAACGGCCAGGACCTGGACCGCTTCCTGTGGTCCCCAGACGATCCGGTGCTCCTGCGGGCGGGGGTCGCCCTCGTCGATCCCGGTCAGGACGCCGGACCCGACGCCGGCCCTGCGACGCCACCGACGACGGACCGGGTCGGGTCCTACCTCGGGGTGCGATCCATCGCGACGGCCGGCGGGCAGATCCTGCTCAATGGGAGGCCCACGCCGGTCCACGCGGTCCTGTCCCAGGGCTTCTGGCCCACGTCGCACCTGGCGGCGCCGGGAGCGGACGCGCTGCGGGCAGAGGTCCAGCTGATCCGCGACCTCGGGTTCACGACAGCGCGCGTGCATCAGAAGATCGAGGATCCGCGGTTCCTGTACTGGGCGGACCGGCTGGGGCTGATGGTGTGGGAGGAGATGCCCAGCGCCTATGAGTTCGGGGCGCTCAGCACTCGGCGCCTGCTGACGGAGTGGCAGGAGGCGATCCACCGCGACGTCTCGCATCCCTGCATCATCGCGTGGGTGCCGTTCAACGAGTCGTGGGGGGTCCAGGACCTCACCGTCGACGCCGCCCGGCGCGACCTCGTCCGCGCGGCGTATCACCTCACCAAGTCCGTGGACCCCTCCCGCCTGGTGATCTCCAACGACGGATGGGAGCACACCGTCTCGGATCTGTTCACGATCCACGACTACGACAACGACCCGGACCGCCTGCGAGAGTCCTACGCCACACCGGAGGCTCGCGCGCATTGGGCGACGGGATTGGCGCCCAACGGGCGGCGCGCGGTCGTGGGGACCGACGACCACGACGCCCGCGAGCAGGTGGGCGCGATGCTGCGCCGCCCCTTCGTGCTCAGCGAGTTCGGCGGTGTGAGCATCCTGCCCGATCGCGCAGCCTCGGGAGGGGATGCCGACCGTGGAGACGGGGCGCAGCCGGAAGAGGACTGGGGCTATCAGATGGTCGCCGATATGCGGGAGTACGAGCATCATCTTGCCGACCTGTTCGACGCCATGCGCGATGGTGAGCGCATGGGCATGGCCGGTTGGTGCTTCACCCAGCTCACCGACACCCAGCAGGAGGTCAATGGGCTCGTCACCGCCTCGCGGACGCCGAAACTGCCGATCGCCCGGTTGCGGGAGATCGTGTCCGGGCAGCGCGCGCACGGATAGCCGCTGCCCATGCGGCGCCCGAGACCGCCCCTCCTGCCGATTGTAGAAGCCCCCCGACCCGGGACGATGGGCCGACATCAACGCTGGTCGGCCCTGCGATACTGACCCCGATGCGCGCCCACCGGGCGCCCCTGATCCACAACGGAGTCCCTCTCGTGCAAGTGGTCTTCTCCTTCCTGGCCGGACAACCCGTGCTGTTCCTGTTCCTGCTCATCGGCATCGGCATGGCGTTCGGCAAGATCCACGTCAAGGGCGTCAGCCTGGGCGCGGCCGCGGTCCTGTTCTTCGCCATCGTCATCGCCGCGTGGGCCCAGAGCTACGGCATCGAGTTGCGCGTCACCCCCCAGCTGGGAACGCTGGGGCTGGCCCTGTTCGCCTTCGCGATCGGCATCAACTCGGGTTCCTCGTTCTTCCACAACCTGAAGTCCGCCATCGGCCCGATCCTGGTGATGGTCATCCTCTACCTGGTCGTGGCCGGTGTGGGCATGGGAGTGGGCAAGGGCTTCGGGATGAGCACGGCGATGATCGCCGGCACCTTCGCCGGCGCGCTGACGAACACCCCGGCGTTGGCCGCCGCGGGCGACGCGTCGGGCGACCCCGGGATGGCGACCGTCGGCTACTCGATCGCCTATCTGTTCGGGGTCGTCGGCATGATCATCGCCTGCACGGCGGCGATCTCCTACGGCAAGAACGACAAGGACACCCCCAGCCCGCTGGCCAACCGCACGATCCGCGTCGAGCGCGAGGACCATCCCGCCATCGGCGACGTCTTTGAGAAGCTCGGCCGCAAGGTGACCTTCTCGCGCCTGCGGCGCGGGGAGACGGGACCGATCCAGCGCCCCACGATGTCCGACACCCTGGACAAGGGCGATCTCATCACCGTCGTCGGGCCGCGCGAGCTCGTCGCCCGCGCCGCGACCGAGCTCGGGCACTCGTCCTCCCACAACCTCATCGAGGACCGCTCCTACCTGGATTTCCGCCGCATGACGGTCTCCGACCCGAAGGTCTCCGGGCACACCATCGACGAGCTCGACCTGGGCACCCGGTTCTCGGCGACGATCTCGCGCGTGCGCCGCGGCGACGTGGACATGGTCGGCGAGCCCGGGCTGGTCCTCCAGCAGGGCGACCGCGTCCGGGTCGTCGCACCGACCTCGAAGATCCAGGAGATCACGAAGTTCTTCGGGGACTCCACGATGGGACTCACCAGCATCAACCCGATCGCTCTGGGCATCGGCATGGCGCTGGGCATCCTCATCGGCGAATGGGACATCCTCACCCCGACCGGCGCCTACTTCTCCATCGGGTCCGCGGCGGGGACGCTGATCGTCGGCCTGATCTTCGGGCGCGTCGGCCGCATCGGGCCCGTCGTCACCGCCATCCCCTACACCGCCTGCCAGGTGCTGTCCGAGCTCGGCATGCTCCTCTTCCTCGCTCAGGCGGGCGCCAACGCGGGCGGCCAGATCGCTGAGGCCTTCACGTCGGGCACGTGGTGGAAGATCCTGGTCCTCGGCGTCCTCATGACGAGCGTCATGGCCACCGGCCTGTATATCACCATGCGGTGGATGTTCAAGATGGGCGGCACCCAGCTGGCCGGCCTGCTCGGCGGCTCCCAGACGCAGCCCGCGATCCTCGCCTACGCCAATGCCCGCACCGGCAACGACGCCCGCGTGGCCCTCGGCTACGCGCTGGTCTACCCGGTCGCCATGATCGCGAAGATCCTCATCGCCCAGGTGATGGCTGGCATGTGAGGTTCTGCCCCTCCTTGACGAGGGCGACCCCCTCACGGAACGCGAGGTCCCGGGAGGGGGCGCCGGCTCGGAGCGGGCGTTGGCCTGACCCGGCTGCTTGACCCTCTCCGCGCCTATCGCCGAGTCCAGTGGAGAGGAGGCGTTCCTCCCCCGCCGTCGGCCTCGACGAGTGTGAATGGCTTGGGTGGGAAATCGTGGATCGCCTTCGTCATCGCCTCGTCGGCCTTGTCCTGCTCGCCTTTGGCCAGGGTGAACGCCCAGTACCGGTATGCGCGCGCCAGTTCCCATGCGGGACCGTCGGCGATGAGACGCCCCTGGTTCAACCAGATGGCGCGGGTGCACATCTCCTCGATGGTCTGGGCCGCGTGCGACACGAGGAAGACGGTGCCGGCTTCCTTGCGGATCTCCGTGAGGACGCTCTCCGACTTCTTCTTGAACGTCGCGTCGCCGGTGCCCAGGGCCTCGTCGATGAGCAAGATGTCCGGGCGTGACGCTGCGTTGATGGCGAAGCGCAGCCGAGCCCCCATGCCGGAGGAATACGTCTTCATCGGCCGGTAGAGCGACTTTCCGATCCCTGCGAGGTCCGCGATGGCGGGCGTGACCTGTGTGGTCTCCTCGGGGGTGAGGCCCATGGCCAGACACCCGAGCTCGATGTTGCGCAGCCCCGTCATGTCTGGCACCAGTGCCGCGCCAACGCCGAGCAACGTCGGCTGGGAGCGGGCGAGCACGCGTCCGGCGACGGGCGGCTCGACGCCGGCGATCATTCGCAACAGCGTGGACTTTCCGGAGCCGTTGAGCCCGAGGATGCCGATCGACTCCCCTGTGCGCGCGACGAAGCTCACACCGTCTACGGCGCGGACGGCCGTCTTGATGGGGCGGTGGATGAGCAGCTTGGCCAGCTTCTGACCGAGTCCTGCCTGCTGATAGGCGTCCCGGTCCGTGGTGTCCGTCCGGTAGATCTGGTAGACGTCGTCGACGACCACAGATGGCTCGCCCAACCGCACGTCGACGCCCTTCTTCGGCCCATCCTTGGGGGTCGGCTCTGCCTTCGTGGCCGGTGCCGGCTTTCTCGCCGCGGTCGAGTCCTTCGCGGGGACTGTCTTCGTGGGCACCGTCTTCGCCGAAGCGGAGGACGCGGCTGTCTCGAACTTCTCCGCAGTCGAACGGCGCTCGACCGGAGTGCCGAGCGCGGGGGCACGGATCGTCGACGAGACGGGGGCCGTGGCAGAGGTCTCGCGCGTCTGGAGCGGTGGCGGGGGCGGTGGGGTGCGCCGATCGTTCGACGGGATCGACGGGGGCATCGCAGCGGAACGGTCAGTGCTCACGGCTGTAGGACTCCTCGTGCGACCAGAAAACGACAAATCCCAGGATCATCATGCCCAGGGCCCACGCAGCCAGGTAGGCCCAGTGGCCCGGCGAGGGAACCCGGTTGTAGACCAAGATCTCGCGCAGAACCCACAGGAACTCGTGGCCGGGATTCGCCGTGAAGATCTGGTAGACCTCGGAGTGGGAGTCCTGGATGCGTTCGATGTTGAAGAAGACGCCAGATCCGTAGAACCAGAATCGCCCGATGAGAGGCCAGATGAACTTGAGGTCGGGGGCGCGCGCGGTCAGGCTGGCCGTCAGGAACGCCAGTCCCAGACCGAATAGCCATCCGAGCAGCAGAGCGGGCACTGACAGGATCCAGCTCAGCGACGGCAGGATGTGCGTGCCGTCGGCCTGGGGGACGACAACCAAGAAGACCAGGGTGGCCAGGTAGGTGGGAAGGAAGTCCAGCAGGTTGCGGATCCCCCAGGAGAAGACGACAGAGGCTCGGGGAAAGGAGAACGCGCGCATGACATTCTTCGATCCCGGGATGATCGATCCTCCTGCGCTCAGCCCCTTCTGGAGCATCGGAAAGAAATTCACCCCGACCACGAGGTAGCCGATGAAGTTCTCGACGCCCCTGCTGGTGCCAAGCAAGAGCCCGAAGATCACCCAGTACACAGCGGCGTCCAGGAACGGATTGAGGATCAGCCAGACGCGGCCGAGCACGGTCCCGCGCGTCGTCCCGAACGCCTTGGCGCGGGAGTCCGCCATGATGAAGTGGCGGCGATCCCACAGCTGAGAGACATAGTCCCGCAGCTTCGGACGCACGGAAACCTCACGGAGGCGCCACGTGGGGACCTCCGCGACCTCACCCTCAGCGGAGTCGGTGAGGGTGGCAGCGACCCATTCCCCGACGTCCGCGTCGCGGGCGCCACCGCTCCGCGTCGAACGGCTCATGGCGCCCGGTTTCCCTTCGCCGACTCCCCGAAATCGGGGATCCGCACGCCCACGCCCAGCATGTGAGCGATCGCGGCGACGACGCGCTCGGTGGCGTGGCCGTCCCCGTAGGGGTTGACGATCGACGCCATCGCGGCGTGGGCCGACGGGTCGTCCAGAAGGTGTGAAGCCTCCGAGACGATGCGCGCCCGATCGGACCCGACCAGTCTCACGGTGCCGGCCATCACAGCTTCCGGACGCTCGGTGGACTCGCGCAGCACCAGCACGGGCACGCCCAGGCTGGGGGCCTCCTCCTGAACGCCCCCGGAGTCTGAGAGCACCAGATGGGAATTGGCGAGCAGGTGCGCGAAACGCTCGTAGGGCAACGGGTCTGTGACAACGACGTTGTCCAGTCCTGCCATTGCCGGCAGGACGTCCGCGCGCACCGTCGGATTGGCGTGCAACGGCAGGACGAACAGGTCATCGGGGTGGGACCCTGCGATGTCGTGGACCGCCGAGGCGATCCGCCGCATCGGCTCCCCCCAGTTCTCGCGGCGGTGCACCGTCACGGTCACCAGTCTCCGCCCCTCGGCCACAGCGCGCGCCACCACCGGGTGTTCCCAGTCCACGGGGCGCTCCACCGTCATGTGGAGGGCGTCGATCACTGTGTTGCCCGTGACGACGATGTCCGCGGGGTCAATCCCCTCGTGCAAGAGGTTGTCCCGCGCAGACGAGGTCGGCGCCAGATGCAGGGCTGCGACCTGCGAGGTCAGGCGACGGTTCGCCTCCTCCGGGAATGGCGCCGACAGGTCACCGCTGCGCAGTCCGGCCTCCAGGTGGATGACGGGGATCTGCTGGTTGAAGGCGGCGATCGCCACCATCGCGACGGAGGTCGTGTCGCCTTGGACTAGGACGGCATCGGGGCGCTGTTGGTCGAACACCTCGTCGATCGCCTTCAGCACGCGCGCCGACAGCGTGTTGAGGGACTGCCGGGGTGCGAAGACCTGCAGGTCCGCGGCGGGAACGATACCGAACTGCCGGTTGACGACGTCCAACATCTCCTGGTGCTGCCCGGTGACCACGGGGACGCCCCGGATCTCCGGGTGGTCCCGCAACGCCAGCGCGACGGGCGCCACCTTCACCGCCTCGGGACGCGTCCCGTAGACGATCATCACCTGCTGTCGGGCGCCGCTCATCGACGGCTCCTCCCCCTCACCCACAGTCCGCGGGTGTCGATCACGGGGCGGGCGCCCAACAGCTTCGGATCCATCTGTGTGAAGGGCGTGTGGTCGACGAGCAGCAGGACCATGTCGGACGCGGCGACCGCCTCCTCCAGACTGCTGAGCACGACATTGTCGTGGCGGGCGAGGACCGGCGGGAGCTCAGTGATGTTCGGCTCCACTGCCAGTAGCTTCGCGTGGGCGAATTCCTCGGCCAATCGGTCGGCGATGGCCAGCGACGGGGACTCGCGCAGGTCGTCGATGTCGGGCTTGAAGGCCAATCCCAGGACCGCGACGGTCGGGGTATCCGTGCGCAGGGAGTCCAAGATGGCCTCCGCCCTCTGGATGACCCAGCTGGGCTTCGCGTCGTTGACCTCGCGCGCGGTACGGATCAACGCCGTGTGTTCGCGATCCGCGGAGACGATGAACCAGGGGTCCACCGCGATGCAGTGCCCACCGACGCCCGGGCCCGGCTGGAGGATGTTGACGCGCGGGTGGCGGTTCGCCAACGAGATGAGCTCCCACACGTCGATGCCCAGGTCGTCGCACACCAGCGACAGCTCGTTGGCGTAGGCGATGTTGACGTCGCGGAAGGAGTTCTCCGCGAGCTTCGACAGCTCGGCCGTGCGCGCGTCGGTCGTCGTGATCTCGCCGGTGCAGAACGTCGCGTACACGTCCTTCGCCCGCTGCGCCGCAGCCTGGCCGATCCCGCCCATGATGCGGTCGTTCGTCGTCAACTCCGCCATGATGCGCCCCGGCAGCACGCGCTCCGGCGCGTGGGCGAAGTCCACCTTCGCGTGCTCCAGGACGCCGTCCTCCGCGGCTAGGTCTGGGCGCGCCGACAGAATGCGTCGGGCCATGTGCTCGGTGGCCCCCGGTGGCACCGTGGACTCCAAGACGACGAGTTCCCCGCCGCGCAGCACCGGGACAATCGAATCCGCGGCCGCGTCGATGAAACGCAAGTCCGCGACGTGGTCCTCCCCGAACGGCGTCGGCACCGACACGATGACGACGTCAGCCCCCACCGGCTCCGTCGATGCGGTCAGCGTCGTGCCCGCGACCTCGCGCAATACGGACTCCAGCCCCTCTTCGACGAAGGGCAGGCGGCCTTCGTTGACCTCCTGCACCGTGTGGGGATTGACGTCCACACCCGTGACGTGCCAGCCATGGTGGGCGAAGACCACGGCGGTCGGCAGACCGATATACCCCAGACCGACGACTTCCACACGCCCCCTTGTGGATGGAAGCCTGTCAGATGAGGACATGGTCCGGGGCCTCTCCGAACACCACCAGCCGCGACGTCGCCAGGATGTCGCCCTCGGAGATGTTCCACGTGTGATGGGATGGGTCCGACCGCTGCTGGACGTACCCGTACCGGTCGGACGAGAAGATGCTACCGCCCCTCATGGTCACCTCCCGGAGAAACTCTGAGTCCTCCCCATGAGTGCGCGCCGAGAAGGGAACGTCCCTCATGACGTCGCCCCAGGCCATGATTGTGGGTCCGGCGACGAAGTGGCCGAAGGTCAGTTCCTTGTCTGGGAAGCGCAGACACAGGGCGCCAGCGCCTCCCAGCTGCGCATAGTGCGCTCCCTTCCCCACCACGTCGGCGCCGGAGTACTCGAGGGCTTTCAGCTGATCGAACAGGTAATGGGGACCATAGAGATCGTCATCGTCGATCTTCGCCAGGGCATCGCCGGAGGAGCAAGCGACGAGTCGGTTGTAGCACTCGCCCAAGGTCAGGTCCGCATCCGCGGTCATCCACTCGACATCGAGGCCACGTTCGCGCGCATACCCGGTGATCCCGTCATCGGGGTGGAAACCGTGGGTGAGGATTCTCACCTGCATCGCGACGTCCCGCTGCCCGGTCAGCTGGTCCAGGACATGGTGGAGTTGGTGGGGACGGTTGGTCGACACCATCGCCGTCACGGTCCGTTCCGGGCCGCACCTGTCCCCGAGGCCAGTCGCCTTCAAGACCGCATCGACGCGGTGCCTGTACGTGTGGGATTGCCAAATCGTGCGCTGGGCCAAGTGGGTGATCCGGTCGCGCAATTCCGCGGAGCCCGCGAGTGCGCGGATCCACTGCGTGGCCTGCTCCCGCGTTTCAGCCTGAAGCACCTGTCCGGCCGGAAAGTAGGTGTCGATGGCAGGGCTCGGGGCGGACAGGACGGGCGTGCCGCAAGCCGTCACTTCGAAGATCCGCCGCGCGCACATCGTCTGCGAGTCCGGGATCGAGTTGACGTTGAGGAAGACTCGATAGCAGCGGTTGGCTGTGAGCATCTCCTCGTACGACAGCTCGCCCACCACACGCGTGTCATACGGCGGTGGGAAGGCATAGCGTTCGTCGACCTGCTGGAAGCGGGAGAAGATCTCCAGGCCGGCGTTGAGCCACCGATCGGCGTCCAGAGCCCCGCCCAACAGGATATCCATCTGCGCGCGCCTCTCCGGATACTTGTCCCGGAAATAGGTACCAGCAAAAGCGACGTCACGCAGCCCGTCCGCGCTCCATCCGCGAGGGCGGATCGGGTTGTGGATCGCCGGCTGTGCCGCGAAGGGAAGCAAGCCGACACGATCATGTCCAAGCGCCGCGACGTAGTCCGGGACCAGGTCCCCCTCCGTGGTGAACACGTGATCGAACAAGCGAGCCGTGTCTAGGAAGTCCTCGAAGTGGACGGGATCCTCCTTGTTCCAAAAGACCGTCGGCACACCCGCGGCCCGGCACCATGCGACCAGCTCCACCACGGACGAGGACGGCGCCTGCGGCCCGGTGAGTTGGTACTGCCACGCATTCCCGTTGCCGTGCCAGGCGGATTCCACGAACAAGAGGTCCAGAGGATGCTCTGCCACCTGGTCCTGCCACGTCTGCGGATCCACGGCGATCTGGCGCCACTCGTAAGACAAGGCCAGTGACGTGAAGTCGTCTGCGATGATCCCCACCGTCAGGTCCCGGCGTCCCCGCCAGGTCTGCCGGTCCGGCAAAGGCCACTCAACGAACGGATGGTCCACGCCGGGTCGCCCCAGAAGAGTGCGTGTCGGACGCGCCAGGGGCAAGCGGCCCCGCGGACCACGCTCAGAAGCCCGACGCCGCCGTTCGAACTCCCGCAGCCCGCCGATCCCCTCGTGCCGCAGATGCCACAACCGTCTGCGCCACAGAGGTGAGCCGCTCGCATCGCGCACAGCATTGTCCTTCCTGGGCCGCGATCTCCGTTTACGGCACCGACGCGCGGTCAAAGAGGCAGACAGCTTCTTGAAGTCCGCAGACCTGGCAACTCCCTGATGGTACTCTCGGCCGCTGATGGCACCGCGTGCCCAGCATTCCCCATGAATCTGCCAGGACCGAGCCGAAAGAAGCGGACCGGCAGGAATCGGACAGCCCTGGCAGGACGAAAGGAACACATGGATCTGGTGATCTGGGGCAGTTGCGTGACGCGCGACGCCGCGGAGTTCTTGGATCCCGCCCGCTGGCACCTGACCTGTTACGTCGCCCGCCAGTCCGTGGCCTCCGCTGGGCATCCGGTCACCGATCCCACCCTGACGGCTCTGCGGCTGCCGTCGACGTTCCAGGATCGGATGTACCACGACGATCTGGCGGGCAATGCGCTCGCTCGCGTCCGCGCGGCGATCCGCGACTCGACCGACACGCTGCTGGTCCTCGACCT
>JAFAAX010000003.1 GCA_023426345.1 Actinomycetes bacterium | reverse complement strand
GACCCGAACTCAGCGCTCCCCTGCGTCCGAACGGCGGCGCCGCCCTGGTCGAGGGGGACGCCGGACGCCCCCGACGTCCGTCCGTCGGGACTGGCGGGACCGCCGAACGGCGCGCCCCCGTCGTCGGCGGGGATCGTGGCGAACGGCGTGTCCGTGTCGGCGCCGACGCGTCCCCCGGGCCGGCGCACGGGCAGCGGCTCCCCGCCGTCCCCGGGGACCCGCACGGCCACCAGCCCGCCTGCGTCGACCAGGAAGGCGGACACGCCGGTCACGCCCTCCCCCGTCCCGACCGGGAAGGCCTCCGGCCCGCGGCGCAGGAGGTCCAACGGATCGACGGACTCCCGGGCCGACGGCATCGAGTCCAGGGTCCCACGGGCGAAAGGCAGCGCAGACGTCATGTGACCACCGTATCCGCCGGCGGGTACGGTGGCACCATGACGTCTGCACCACTGTCCTCCGACTCCCCCTCCACGGCCTCCCCGATCCGCTCCGACGGGCGCGCGGTCGACCAGCTGCGCTCCGTGTCGATGATCCGCGGCTGGTCCGGCACCGGCGAGGGCTCCGTCCTCATCGAGGCCGGCAACACCCGCGTCCTGTGCGTGGCCTCGCTCACCGAGGGCGTCCCCCGCTGGCGCAAGGGCTCCGGCGAGGGCTGGGTGACCGCCGAGTACGCGATGCTGCCGCGCGCCACGTCCGACCGCTCCCAGCGCGAGTCGGTCAAGGGGAAGATCAGCGGCCGCACGCAGGAGATCTCCCGCCTGATCGGGCGCAGCCTCCGGGCGATCATCGACGTCTCGGCGCTCGGTGAGAACACGATCGTCCTGGATTGCGACGTCCTGCGCGCCGACGGCGGCACCCGCACCGCCTCCGTGACGGGCGCCTACGTGGCACTGGCCGATGCGGTGGCCGACGGCGTCCGACGGGGCCTCATCAAGGAGCGCGCCGGGCACCCCGTGCTCTCCGACTCCGTGTCCGCGATCTCCGTGGGCATCATCGACGGCACCCCGATGCTCGACCTCCCCTACGTCGAGGACGTCCGCGCCCAGACCGACATGAACGTCGTCCAGGTCGGCTCCGGCGCCTTCGTGGAGGTCCAGGGCACCGCGGAGCATGCGCCGTTCGACCGCGCCGAGCTGGCCACGCTGCTCGACCTGGCCGCCGCCGGCAACGCGCGCCTGGCGGACCTGCAGCGCCGCGCGCTGGAGGCCCCCGAGGGCACCGCCGTGTCCCTGGAGGCGTGATGGCCGCCGCCCGCGGTCCGCGCCTGGTCTTCGCCACCGCGAACCCGCACAAGATCCGGGAGCTCGAGGCGATCCTGGCCCCCGTCCTGGGCGGCCAGGAGGCCATCCGCGGCATGGTCGCCCCGATGAGCGCCTTCGGCGCCGAATCCCCCGTCGAGGACGGCGCCACCTTCACGGAGAACTCCCTGATCAAGGCCCGCGCCCTGTGCGCGGCCACCGGCCTGCCGGCCGTCGCCGACGACTCCGGGCTGGCCGTCGACATCATGGGAGGGGCGCCCGGGATCTTCTCGGCCCGCTGGTCCGGGCGCCACGGCGACGACCGGGCGAATCTGGAGCTGCTGCTCGCCCAGCTGGCGGACGTGCCCGAGGCCCTGCGGGGGGCGGCGTTCGTCTCCGCCGCCGTGCTGGTCCTCCCCGACGGACGAGAGTTCACGGAGCTCGGCAGCGTCCACGGCACGTTGCTGCGGGCGCCGCGCGGGACCGGCGGATTCGGCTACGACCCGATCTTCGTGCCCGACGGGCACGCGCGCACGACCGCCGAGATGACGCCCGAGCAGAAGAACGCCCTCAGCCACCGCGGCATCGCGTTCCGCGCGCTGGCCCCGACGATCGTCGACGTCCTCACCACCGCCTCCTGACGCGCGAGCCGGGGGGCGGGATCGGGACGGCGCCCCTCGACGAGGGCGGTGCCGGCGCCCTTGAGGCGCGTCGCCCGGGCGCGCGGCGCCGGCCCCCGTCAGACCGTATGGACCTCGCCGGCGCTGACCACGGCCACATCGCCGTCCCACGTCGCGCGCGTCTCGGCCAGGGGCACCGCGGGATCCGTCCACGGCTGGATGTGGGTGAGCAGCACGCGGCCCACCCCGGCGTCGGCGGCGGTGCGCCCGACGCGGCGCCCCGTCATGTGGATGCCGCGCACGGCGTCCGCCTCGGTGAACCCGCATTCCGAGAGCAGCAGGTCCGCGCCGCGGGCGCCCTGGGTGATCGTCTCGCACCGGTCGGTGTCGCCCGTGTAGAACAGCGTCGACCGGCGAGCGGGGTCGCCCTCGTCGGGGCCCTCCACGCGCAGGCCGAAGGCGGGGACGGAGTGCCACGCGGGGAACGGGGTCACGGTCAGCGGACCGATGCGCAGCGCGCGCCCCGCCTGGAGCGGGGTCTCGATGAACTCGCCCGCGTAGGTCTCGCCGGGGCCCGCCCCGTCGATCTGGCGGACGCGGTCCAGGATGCCGTCGGGGCCCGCCAGCACCAGGGGCGCACGGCCGCGGGCCGGACCCCACCGGCGGTGGACGTGCAACGAGATGACGTCCCCGACGTGATCCGCATGCCCGTGGGAGAAGACGACGCCGTCCAGGTCGCTCGGGTCGATGTGGGTCCACAGCTGCCCGAAGCTGCCCGGCCCCATGTCCAAGGCGACGTTCCACGTCCGCATGGTCCCCGTGGCGGGGTCCTCGCCCTCCGCCTGGACCAGGTAGCACGAGGCCGCCGATCGCGGTCCCGACATCGATCCGGTGCATCCCACGATGCGCAGCCTCATGGGCGCACCCCCGCGCCCGCGCCGACGACGACCTCCTCCGTCTCCTGGACCTCGGGGCCCAGGAACCGCCGCGCGAGCCTCGTGAAGACCGCGGGGCCGCCCGTCGTGAGGAATCGGTGCCGCGGAGCATCGCGCGGTCCGCGCGGCTCGTGGAGCAGATCGCGGTCGACGAGCTCGTTGTACGTGACGTTCGCCGTGGCCTCGGAGGACGTCACCAGCGTGACGTCCTCGCCCATGACGCGCCCGATCACGCCGGTGAGTAGCGGGTAGTGCGTGCACCCGAGGATCAGCGTGTCCACCCCGGCCTCGCGCATCGGATCCAGGTACTCGTGGGCGACCCCCAGCAGCTCGGGGCCGGTGGTGATCCCCGCCTCGACGAACTCGACGAAGCGCGGGCACGCGCGCGACACGACGGTGAGGCCGGGGACGGCCGAGAGCGCGTTCATGTAGGCCTCGGACTGGATCGTCGCATTCGTGCCGATGATGCCGATGCGCCGGTTGTGGGTGGCCACCACCGCGGCGCGGGCGGCGGGGGTGATGACCTCGACGACGGGAATGCCCTGCTCGATGCGGTAGCGCTCCCGGGCGTCGGACAGGGCCGCGGCGGTCGCCGTGTTGCAGGCGATCACCAGCGCCTTGACGCCGCGGCGCACCAGCTCGTCCAGGCCGGCCAGGGCCAGGGCGCGGACCTCGGCGACGGGCCGCGGCCCGTAGGGGGTGTTCGCCGTGTCGCCCAGGTAGAGGATCTCCTCATCGGGCAGCTTGTCCATGACCGCGCGGGCGACCGTCAACCCTCCCAGCCCGGAGTCGAAGATCCCGATCGGCGCGTTGTCCATGATTGGGACCCTAGTGCGCCGGCGCTCCCCCACGCACAGCCCGCAGCAGTGAATCCTGCCACCACGTGACGACCAGGTAGGTGGTGGACACAGCGCGCTCGCGCGGGGTGGGTGCGGCGGGCGCGGACGCCGTCGCGGACGAGGGCGGCGCTGTCCCCCATCGCCGCGCACCCGGCGGGTCGCCCGGCTCCGCCGCGGCGACGGCCGTCCCGACGCCGCGGGCCACCGCCATCACGCGCTCCGCGTCGGCATCGGAGCGGATGCCGAGTTCGCCCGCCAGGGCGAGCCGGATGTCGTTGAGCGCCGCCAGCCAGTCCCACACGTCATCGCGGGCGACGAGGAGCGTGCCGGGGACGGAGGCCTGGACGGTCTGGAGCGTCGCCGCCATGCTCCTCAGGCGCGCGGACTTCTCCGCCCGCAGGAAGTCCTCGGTGAGCGCGCGCAGCTCCGCCGCCTGGGGGGCGTCGTCGCTCATCGGGGGCAGGAGGTTCGTCAGCGCCGGATCCCTCGGCTCCGCGCGGGAGGCCTCGAAGCCGGTGGCCGCCTGCACGAAGGCGGTGAGGTCCCCCGGTTCGTCCAGGACCACCAGGATCTCGCGGACGAGCTGCTGGAGCAGCAGGTTGTCGCCCTCGTCCAGGTCGGCCCGGTACCCGTCGACGGCCGCCCGGAACCGGCCGATCATGCGTCCCGCTCCAGCGTCGCGCGCAGGCCGTAGGAGTGCATGGCGAGCGCGTCCGCCTCCATCCGCTCGCGCAGGCCGGTCGACACGACGGCGCGCCCCTGGGTGTGGATCGTCAGCATGAGGGCCTCGGCGCGGGACTGCGAGTAGCCGAAGTGGCGCTGGAGGACCTCGGTGACGTAGTCCATGAGATTGACCGCGTCGTCCCACACGACGGTGCGCCACTGCGGCAGCATCGAGGTCGTCGTGTCGGTCCGCGGGGAACTCGCGGGCGCCGGACGAGCTGGCATGCCTCCAGCGTAGGCACGCCTCCCGCCGAGCGCCCGGTTTTCGCGCGGGCCCACGGACCGTGGGCGGCGGGCCCGCTCTCCCCCGCTTCTCGCGCGTCTTCCACGCCGACGCGCGACTGATCTAGGGTGGGGGCCATGCCCGCCTCCGAGTCCACGGCCCTGCTCACCGACATGTACGAGCTCACTATGCTCGACGCCGCCCTCCACCACGGGACGGCCGGGCGCCGCACCGTCTTCGAGGTGTTCGGCCGGCGCCTGCCCGCCACCCGGCGTTTCGGCGTGGTCGCCGGGACGGGGCGCATCCTGGAGGCGCTGGAGCGCTTCGAGTTCTCCCCCGATCAGATCGACTGGCTCCACGATCAGCGCATCGTCTCCGATGAGGCCCTGGACTACCTCCGGGATTTCCGCTTCTCCGGCAGCATCGACGGCTATCAGGAGGGGGAGTGCTACTTCGAGGGGTCCCCGCTGCTCACCGTCGAGTCCACGTTCGCGGAGTGCACCCTGCTGGAGACGCTTCTGCTGTCCGTCCTCAACCACGACTGCGCGATCGCCTCGGCCGCCTCGCGGATGACGATCGCGGCCCACGGGCGCCCCTGCATGGACATGGGGGCCCGGCGCGGGCATGAGCGCGCCGCCGTCTCCGCCGCCCGCGCCGCCGTCATCGGCGGGTTCGGCGGGACGTCGGACCTCGAGTCCGCCAAGCGGTACGGCATCCGTCCCATCGGCACCGCGGCGCACGCCTTCACGCTCCTGCACGCCAGCGAGCGCGAGGCCTTCGACGCGCAGATCGCCCTTCTGGGGACCGGCACGACGCTGCTCGTCGACACCTACGACGTGGCCGAGGGCGTGAGGAACGCCGTGGAGGCCGCCCGAGCGGCGGGTGGCGAGCTCGGCTGCGTCCGGCTGGACTCCGGCGACCTGGTCGCCCAGGCGTTCACGGTGCGCGGCCAGCTCGACGCGATGGGCGCGACCTCGACGAAGATCACGGTGACCAACGACCTCGACGAGTACGCGATCGCCGCGCTCGGGGCCGCCCCCATCGACTCCTACGGCGTGGGCACCCGCCTGGTCACGGGCTCGGGCGTGCCCACCGCCGCCCTCGTCTACAAGATGGTCTCCTGCGAGGGCGACGACGGGCGGATGCACGGCGTCGCCAAGAAGTCCGAGTCGAAGTCCACCGTCGCGGGACGGAAGGTCGCCGGGCGCGTCCACGACGCCGACGGGTACGCCTCCGAGGAGCTGCTGGTCGCCGGGGGCACGGCGGAGCAGGCGGCGGGCGAGTTGGAGAAGGCGGGCGCCCGGCCGCTCCAAGTGCCCCTGATCCGCGGCGGCGCCATCGACACCCAGGCGTGGGGGGATGGCGCGCTCCAGCGCGCCCAGGAGCATCACCTCCGTTCCCGCAACGAGCTGCCGTACCAGGCCTGGCGCCTGTCCGAGGGCGAGGCCGCGATCCCCTCGCGCTACGTCACCCTCCCCTGAGCGGCCCCTCCCGATTCCGCACGAGGGCGACCCCGCTGGCGGAAGGGCGGGTCCGGCGAGGGGCGCGCCGCGGGACGCGGGGCCGTCCTCGTCGCTGGGGGAAGGGTTGGTGTCCTCGACGTCACCTGAAGGGGCTCATGCGTCGTGGATGTAGGTGACGCCGAAGGCTCTGACCTGGCGGAACTCTTGGCGGCTGGTGCCGAGGTCGAACCAGCCTCCGTCGGACTTCTGAAAGATATCGAGGCCGCGGCCGAGGTTGATGCGCCAGCCGGTGTCTGTGCGTATCCAGCGATCGTGGCCGCCTGGGTCCTTTGCGATCTCAACTTTGAGTCCCTGCTGAGCTGCCTCCTGCCGGATCTGGCTGAGCATCTGCAGCTGCTTCTGCTGGTAGTGAGGGTCATCGTCGAGCGTCGTGTACAGCTTGAACGTCACTTCGTCGGCCGGGTCCTTGGCGGAGGCGATCAGGGCGAGTAGCTCGACGAGGTTGCGGCCCTGGTGGTTCATCCGGATGTACGGGTCGTGTAGCTCGATCTCGGTGGCACCACGTAGGTATGGGAGGAGCAGTGTCTCGTAGGAGACGCCGCGCTGGTTCTCGTTGAAGTCCCGCTGACCTTCGAAGAGTTCGGCGACAGGCGGGGCGACGGCTTCTGTCCGTGTGCCGGGAGAGACCTCCATTGTGTCAGCGGCAGGTGCCCCCGTCGAGTCATCGCTGGTCGTCGCCGCTGTGGAGCGTCGGCCCATCTGGTAGTAGGCCGGGTACTCGTCTTCCTCCAGCGTGGTAACCGGGTGCCAGCCGCCAGCTTTGTCGGTGTAGCCGAAGTTGACGGGGTCGAATGTCGCGTCGATGCGAAGGATCTGGTCCTTGACGCGCTTGCGGCCCTCGATCGCGAACCGCAGGAGCTCCTCGATCTCCTCGGGTGTCGCCTCACCGGTCGGGTAGACGATCTTCATGAGCCCGGAGAACGTCTTGTGGATGCCGTCCCGGTCGCGCGTCGAGATGTCCGGACCGAGCGTGAAGGAGCGCTGGTACTTGTCAGAGAAGTCGCTGTTGCGCATGGAGCGCAGGACTTCGGCGATGTAGTCGACGACGAACCCATACCCCGTGGAGAACATCTCCCCGCGAATAGTGTCGACCTCCCAACCGGGAATGTAGCAGTGCAGGCGGTCGAGGTAGGCGGAGTCGTGGTAGGCGTCAGGCAGCTCGTCGAACAGGTCAGAGTGCTTGAGCATGTAGGGCACCGTGTGCGACGTGTTGCCCACGAACACCATCGACGCCTCCGCCCCCATGGTCTGTACACCGCGGGAGAAGGACTTGTTCGCCATGTAGTTCTTCATGATGTCGACAAGCGCCTTGTCAGTGCGCTTCTTCTTGCCCGCGAACTCATCGAACGCAACGACGTCCCAGTAGCCGACCAAGCCGATCTTGCCATTGGAGTTGTTGACGAACAGCTTCGGCACCGTCACCTCACCACCCGAGATCAACATCCCGTGCGGGGAGAACTCGGAGAAGATGTGGGACTTGCCGGTGCCCTTCGGGCCGAGCTCGATGAGGTTGTAGTTGCGCTCCACGAAGGGGATCAACCGCACCAACTGGAGTAGCTTTGCGCGGCGCCCGAACAGGTCGGGGTTGAAACCGATGGACTGGATGAGCAGATCCACCCACTCCTCACTCGTGAACTCCCTACGGGCCGCCAGATAGCCGCTGAAGTCGAAGCTCGACATCTGGATCGCCTTGAGCGACCCAAGAATCCACGGCACCACCCGGGAGTCGTCGGAGTGGGAGTACTCGATGTCGCAGATGCACCACACTCCACCAACGAGAAGCTTCTCGTTCGCCTTGACGGTGCCGGGGTCGATGATGACACCGCGGATGCCGAGGTTCTCAAACGACGCCTCGTACACGTCGGCCTTCTCATTGAGAACGACGCTGACGCGGTCAATGATGCGGTGACGTCCCCTCTCCCGGATTATCGACTTGACCAGCTCAGACTCGTTGCGATGCACGTAGTGGTCCGCCAGGATCTTGCGCACCGCGTCGATTCCGGCCTGGATCGTCGCCTCATCATCGGAGGCCGCGTACTGGCCCAGCAGGTACTCAAGCACGTAGGACGGGACGATCGCGTTGCCCTTGACCGCCTTCACCAAGTCCTTGCGCACAACGACGCCCGGGAAGCACCGGTTGATCTTCCGATCCAGGTCACTCTGCTCGGGCGGGCCAGCTGTGGCAGGCGCATCAACAAGCTGGTCATTGGGGTCCAGGTTCGAGGCGTCCAGGTCCATGTCTCACTCTCTCCTAGAAGTCGAAGTCCGTGGTGAACGAGCGGCGCAGCGTGTATGGGACCCGCTGATACACCCGCCATTTCCTGGTATTTGGGATCTGCTCTTCCAGCCGGAACTCCACGGTTCGATTGTTGAACGCATCCGCCTCCTGGCTCAGCAACATGCGGGCACTCTGGTATCGATCGCGCACGTCGTCCGAGGCCTGATCGAACGTCAGCTCAGCCTGATTGGAGATCAGCGTCTCGCCCACGTACAGTCCGGCTCGCAGGACTCTGGGCTGGACCTTCTCGCTCACCGGCTCAGCCTGGTAGAGCTTGACGACCAGCTGGCCTGTCGTGATCTTGTCGGTCTCCGGCTGGGCCTCGACGTTGACCTGGCGGGTATCGCTCTTGCGCTTCTTGTTGATCGCCAGCACCGGCACCACGATCTCCTGCAGCGCGGCACCACCATGCACGTACCGCGACCCCGCACCGGGAAGACGCAGCCGGTGGATCGACTTCGGAACCTGCACTTCAAGGTCACTCGCCAGCCCAACCTGTTCCGGCTCGAAAAGCTTGAACGCCGGGTCGTCCTTCAGCCCGCGTCCCAGCACGTAGCGGCGGTTCACCACCGCTAGGTCGTCACCTTGAGGTTTGGCCGAGAGATACCCGATGTCAGCCAGTGGGCTGTCCTGATAGAGAAAGCCGTGGTCGGCGGTGATGAAAATGTTCGTCGCGTTCGCGGACGCCAGTTTCTTCACCAACTTCACCAGCGTGTCCAACGTCGTCTCCGCCGCCTCGAAGACGGACCGTTCGGTCGCCGCCTTGTCACCGGCCGCGTCGATCCCGTTGTGATAGACGTAGAACACGTGGTGCTCGGTGTAGAGCTGCTTCAGCTCTCGGTTCCCCATGGCCAGGACTTCTTCGGCCTGGATCGCAAACCCATCCACGGGTTCCAGGATCTTGTTCCGGTTCGCCGTCCCGTCAGAACGCTGCCCATCCACAAGGACGGGATCACCGTCCGCGGAGTGCGCGAGGGTCTTGTGGGGCAGGAGCGCCGCCATTCCCAGCTGCGTGTAGCTGGGAAGAACGCCGAGCACGGCATCCACCGTGGCGTCGAAGCGGTCCTCCTGGCGGATACGCGTACCGAGCTCATCAGCAACCTCGTAGCGCAAGGCATCAGAAATGATGACAACGGCCTTCTTGGTACCCTTACGCACCAGCGGCTCCACCTGGTCCCGATAGAACGACGACTGCGAGCGAAGGGCGTTCGACCGCCACGTGCTCACCGCGTCAACCCGGTGCTGCCAGGCCGCACCCAGAGGGAAGAGGAACTTGTTGACGTAGTAGTTCTCCACCCCGTCCCGCAATGTCTCGACCACACCGGCATAGTCGGTCGTGCGCGCCGCAAGCTGGAAATGACGGTAGAGCTGGTCGATCCGGAACCATTCCTGCTCGTAGCGCTGCAAGCCACCGTCAAATGAGGAGATCTCGAACGTCGCGCTGGAGAGAGTCGCGAGCAGCTCGGACGCAGCGCCGATCGCCGTGTAAAGATCCCGGTAGCCGTCCACCCAAATGCTTGACTGACGGTCGCGGATCGTCTCGGCCACTTCACGGGCACTGATCGTCCGATCCGACACTTGACGGGCGAGTGTGCTGCCGATCTTCTGTTCGACTTCCTCGAACAGATCGTTTCCCACCAAGGACGCTATATCGGCATCCTCGATCTGGCTCGCGTAGTCCAGGTCATCGGCCACGCGCGAGGCGAGCATCCTCAAAGCCTGAGCGCTGCGGCGGTCGTTGCGCAGGCTGGCGAAGTCCAGCTGGATGTTACGTAAGGCTCCTGGCTGGTCGCTTGTGAACCCGTTGATGGCGCTCCGGAACACCCACAGTACGAAGTCGTCAACACTCGGCTGGTCCGCCTTGTAGCCGTAGATCTTGGCGACGCCAGCCCAGTGGAAGCCCAGCAGGTCATGTTCGTCGAGTGATTCATACTTCTGGCTCGAACCGTTGGAGTTCTCAACCAGCAAGCTGCGGGTCAGTTCCAGCATGCTGTGCTCGCTCTGACCCAACAACACGGCGCACATTTTCGCCTGGACCAGATCCGCCGCGTCCTCCGGGTTCAGGAGAGCCTTGAGCGCTTCCGTTCGCTTCGAAGACCGGAAGAACGGCTCGTGAGCGTCAAGCACCCCCTCCACGCCCTCACTGCTCAGCCCGAGATCATGGCGTAGCAGAGCCGTGCGGTTCGCGGTGAACACCCCGTAGGCAAGCTCCAAGTCGAGCAACCAGTTCCCGATCCCGGCAGGCACGGCACCCTGCCGATAGATGAGGAACTTGGCGTGCGGCTCCTCCTGAAGGATCCGGTACTTGAGCGCGTACTCGTCATTGGCGACCGCAACCACCGTCACATCAGCGATATCGATGCTGGACAGCTCGTCGGCATAATCGCCGTCAGTGTCATGCCAGAACACCAAACGCTGGCCTGCGAATTGCTCGTAGAGATGCGGGAGCACCGAGGCAAGTCCACTCATTCTGCTTCCCCGTCCGTCACAGGCCCCTGCTCGATCTCACGGCGGACAACATGTTCGCTCGCAGCCCTGTAAATCGATTGGAGCTTGGCCTGCAGCTCGGCTCTTGGTGGCAGCGCAGTCCAGTACTCAGCCACGACGATGCCATCCTTGTGCATCTCCAAGAGCTCGATCTGCTCCCGGCTGGTCTCCGTGCACAAGATCAGACCGATGGGGGCTTCCTCTCCGTCGCGACGTTCGTACCGGTCGAGCCACTTCAGGTAGAGCTTCATCTGGCCTTCGTAGGCCGCCTTGAACCTCCCGATCTTCAGTTCGACCGCAATCAAGCGGCGAAGCGACCGACTATAGAACAACAGATCAAGGTAGAAGTCTTCGCCGTCAACGATCATCCGCTTCTGTCGATCCACGAAAGCGAGGCCGTTGCCCGCCTCCAGAAGGAACGTCTCCATGTCCCGAACGATCGCCGCTTCAAGGTCTCGCTCAAGAAACGTGTCGTCCAGGCCGAGGAAGTCCAGCAAGTATGGATCGCGGAACACGTCTCGCGGCACGAAGCCATCAGAGGCGATTTGAGCATTGGCGATCTCGCGCCGCTCATACGCCTTTCGCCCAATGAGGGCACGGAGGCCACGTACGCTCAGCCCCTGTTCAACGACCTGCTGTGCATAGAAGTCCCGCGCCCCACCAGACTTCAGTGGCAGGAGCGTGCGGAAGTGAGTCCAGCTCAACTGCCGTCCCAGCGAGACGACAATCTGCTCATCCGGGAACACGCGGGCGAACTGCACCATCCTGCGCAGGTTCTTCTCCTCAAACGATCGGCCATACTGCTCAGCCAATTGTCGTCCGAGCGAGACGACAATCTGCTCACCGTAGGCTGCGCGCTCCTCACCGAGCACCTCGCCGCTCACCAGCTTGCCCAGGCGCCAGAACGTCAGTGTCAGCGCCAGGTTCGTCTGCCGCGCGGCCTCGGCCTGACCCGCTTCGATCAGTTCTGAGGCACGCGCCAGCAGATCGGCGTTGGCAGCGGGCGCCGCGAGATCTCGGTCAGTCATGGCGCGCCTACAGTCCCTGGATCTTCCTCAGCGCGCTCCCGAACTTCGGATAGTTCGCCTTCACTCCGTCATCGAGGTCGATCGCGATCTGCTCGGACGCCAACGGGTACATGACGTCGTGCTCGTACTCAGCCAGTTCCACCAGGATCCTCCGCAGTCGTTCTGCTTCCTTCGATGCCTCCGCCTGCTGGCGCGGGGAGCCGTTCCCGTTGGCCTCGCGCTCCACGTTGTGCAGGCTCGACTCCAGCTTGGCCTCGTATTCGCGCAGATACTCGTTGAGCACCGTCGAGACCGTGGATGGCGTATACCGGTGCATATAGATCAGCGCGTTGAATGAGCCCTTGGGGCTGGAGAACATCCAGTAGATCGGACGCTTCTTGTACCTCTTGACGTGGTCGTCGTAGAACGTGGACTTGCCGCCGCGCGTGATGAAGTAGTCCCGCAGGGTCTTGACGCCCAGCGACTCTTCGACGAACCGCAGGTTCTCCTCGAAGTGTTGTTCACCGAACGCCACACGCAGGAACTGCCGGAGCTTCTCAACGATGTCGTCTTCGAACCAATCACCATCCACCATGGGTAGCACGTTGTCCGCATCGGGCATGAACGAGGGCGACGGCACCTTCGCCAAGTAGTCCTGAACTGTTGCGCCCTGGTCGGCAAGGATGAGTCCGGGCTCGTCAAGGCTGTACCGACCAAACATGCAACCAACTGCATAAGAGACAAGATCGATGATGGCGGCCTCAGCGAACAGGATGTCACGTTCCTCGGGTGTCCTGTTCGGCCACCGGAATGCTGAGTTGTTGGTCAGCGACACGCGTTCCAGTGGCACGTACGAGCTCACCTCGTCCTCGAGTCCGTAGAGTTTCGCAACCGCTTCGTTGTTCTCGATCTCCAGCTGTTGTTGAGCACGCGAGCGGGCCGCCCACTCTTCTCGATGCTGTGATACAGCTTGTTCAAGCGTCTTCAATGGGGCCTCACGAGAGTTCGCCGGGGTATCGATTCTCACTGCCGGCCAACCGCAAAGCACTGGAGGGTAGCCATGGGGGTAGCCGAAGTTCGCTTCTCCAGACTACCTGCCCAATCCGACCATTTCCGCAGACGCCGCGAGCGCCGCTCGGGTCCTCGTCCGATCGGTGTGCAGGTAGGACTGCGTGCTCAGCACTGAGGAGTGCCCGAGCACGGCCTTGATCGTGGTCTCATCGATCCCATTGGCAAGCATCAGGGTCGCTGCCGTATGACGCGCTTCGTACAGCAACGGCCTCCGACTGCTTCCGTCCGGCAAGGTGACCGTCACGCCCGCCTCCTCGGCCATCTCATACCACTGTCGGCGGTCGAGTTCCGCCGATCGCGGGGTACCGTCGTCCCGGGGCCAGACGAGCCCGAACGGGAACGACGGTGAGCAATCCGCCCATGAGGAGAGCGATTCGACGAGCCAAGGCACGAGGGGAATGACGCGACTTCCAGCACGAGTCTTCGGGCGGACCAGGTGATAGGCGCCATGGAGCTGGCGGGACTCGAACCCGCGAGGCACACGGAATCCACTCCCGGGTTCCCTAAATTCGACGTACGGCAGCGGCTTGAGCTGCCAGGCGAGTGTCATCGTCTGTGCGTCGAGGTCCACCATGTCCCAGGTCAGTCCGAGCGCCTCGGCGGGGCGCAGACCTTCCACGAGCGCCGCCACCCATCGCGAGGCATCAGGACGCGTGGCGGCCACGGCAAGGATCTTCGCCGCGGCCTCTGCGCTCAGCGGCTGTCTTTGGGAATGCCCAGCACCCGGGCTGCCCGCTTCCCTGGCACGCTGCGGGACCCTGTACCCCTCGGCAATAGCGTCAGAGAGGATCTTCTCGAGCACGGCATGCGTGCGCTGCATGGTGGCCAGTGCCAGTCCGGCTTCTTCCTGCGCCGTCGCGACCTTTCGGATGTCTGTCGGCGTCAAAGCATCAAGGCGCAGGTGGCCGATCGTGGGAATGATCCACCGGCTGACTCCTGAGCGGTCAGAGACGTACGTGCCGGGACGGACGATGCGCTGCCTCTGCTCGAGCCACCGGTCGGCCCACCGCTTGACGGTAATACTGCCGCACGTCTGGGCGGCAGACCCCTCGGCCGCAATCCGTTGCTGCGCCTCAGCGAGTCGGGCGCGAACTGCGGCCTCCGTTCGCGCCTTGACCGTGATGCGGCGCCGAGTGCCTCGTTCCGTCCACCCGGCTTCGATGGACGCCACCCATTGTCCACGAGAGTTCTGGTAGACCGAGCCGGTTCCCTTGCTGCGTTGTTTGCCCTTTGGCATAGCTCGATTGTCACTGTGTCACCGTCGCTCGACAAGACGTCATGGGGTAGCCATCGGGGTAGCCGTCGCAGAAGGTCACCGATCGCCTGCTCATGAGAGCCGAGGACCCGGTGCCACCATCCCGGTCAACCAGATGCCCAGCGCCACACAGTTCATGAAGGAGGAGTACCCAGACTCAAAATCGGATCTGTTTGCGGGCTTCATCAAGCGCTGCACGAACCTCGCTGGGCCGAGAGGAACGGTCGCCATGATCACGATGCAGTCGTGGATGTTCCTCAGCTCGTACGAAAAGCTCCGCGCAGCGCTCCTCGCCAAGCAACGCATCACCTCGATGCTGCACCTGGGTGCTCACGCCTTCGACTCGATCGGGGGCGAGGTCGTCTCTTCGACTGCGTTCGTCCTGGAGAACGTGCCGCCAGAAGCCCGTGGCCCTGCCCTTAAGCGAACTGGGACTTTCGTTCGCCTCATCAACGGGACGTCCGAAGCGGACAAGGCGGCCGCACTGAGAACGGCCCTCGAGGTCCGGACCAAGGAATCGGGCTTCCACCTGGCGTCGGACGCGGACTTCGCGGCGATCCCCGGCTCGCCGATCGTCTACTGGCTCAGTGAAAAGATGTTGGGTGTCTGGCCCGCTGGTGTCCCGCTCAGCACAATCTCAGAGCCGCGGCAGGGCCTGATCACTGGCGACGGCGAGTCTTTCGTCCGGCTCTGGTGGGAGTCGTCATGTTCGCAGACGTCGTTCGTTGCCGAGTCTCGGCTGGCCGCAAAGGTCTCCCGCGCACGGTGGTTTCCCTATAATAAGGGTGGCGAGTACCGAAAATGGTACGGGAACCACGAATACCTCGTTAACTGGGAAGATGATGGTCGTGCGGTCAGGACTCTTGGCACCGAGAGCGGTGGGCGAGCACGCTCCAGGCCCCAGAACGTTGACTACTACTTCAAGCCAACAGTCTCGTGGTCGAACGTAAGCAGCGGTTCCCCAGCATTCAGGATCTTCCCAGCCGGGTTCATTGCGGCGGGGAGCACAGGAGATGGTGTATATCCAAACGATGAAGATACTTCCATGTCGTTGCTCGGCATCCTGAACTCGAGTGTCGCCGAGGCGATTCTCGCCGCAACCTCACCAACGCTCACCTTCAACGTCGGCACTATCGCTGCACTACCGGTTGTACAGACGGACGACAACCGCACAGTCGCGTGGTCAACGAGGCGGTTGGTTGCGCAATCACAGGATGACTGGAACTCAATCGAGACATCCTGGGACTTCTCCGCGAACCCGCTTGTTGATCTCGCCAAAGGGTGAAATCAGTGAGCCTCGAGCGCAAGGACAACCAGTGGATTTGCGCCAAACATCCAAGAGGTTTCGAAGCAATCCCAGTCGCACCGAGATGTCTCGACGAGACGTTGTACTCGTTCGACCGTTGCGTGTTGCTCGGTCGATGGGGTCGCCTGCAGCGGCAGGTTCTCGAGATCACCAGCAAGAAATGACAGCGTCGGAGATATGGCCGCAAGGAGTTCGCGCACGACATCGGAGTTCAGCAGCCCGCAGGTTTCATACATTGAGTACTCAGATTCGAAGAAGGCGCACTTCGAGACCGAAGCCAAGGCGAATCCACGGGGAAATATGCGAAAGCTCGGTGGGCCGGAGGTGATCTTTGATACGGTCAGATGTGGTCTAAAGAAGTAGTCTGGGTTGTTAACTCGTGGTTTTGGGAGCTCGCCTCGAATATCCTCTCCATCGTGTGCCCAGTTGACAGCAGTCTCTTGGTTGCCCCACCACTTTCGAAATGCTCCACCTTGGTCGAACGGGAACCAAGTCGCGCTCGCGCGAGTAGCATCAGCCCTGGACGAGCTTTCAAGGCTGACGCGGTGCATAGACACTTCATGCCATAACCGTACGAATTTGTCATTGTCGGAAGTCGACATGCCTTCTCGAAATGGGAGCACTGGCATAGCGCTAGATGTTCGCTTGAAGGCTCCCAGCATCTTTTCACTGAGCCAGTAGACGATCGGCGAGCCGGGGATCGCCGCGAAGTCCGCCTGAGATACCTCGAACCGGTTGTAGTTGGAGTCGCGGAAGAGCGCCTCGACCGCAGCCACCGACCTGACATCGACGTGCTGTTCGAAGAGCCGACGGTAGATGCCTCGCACCGTCCCAGGTGGAGTATTGCCGACCACGAATGCGACGGTGCCGAAGTCCGATCCAAAGATGCCTCGTCCAAGGTGGACCAGTGAGACAATCCGCTGATCCCGCAACATGGCGTGCCGCAGGTCTTCGAACGACTTCAGCGACATCCATGACGGCAGATTGATCATTGCCCAGACTCCGCGATGCGCCGACAACGTCTGGGCTCGAACCATGAAAGCCGTCATGAGGTCTGACTTGCCCGTTGGGTACTCCTTCTTCATGAACTGTGAAAGGAGGGAGTTCATCTGCTTACTGCCCATATACGGCGGGTTCGCCACCGCCACGGCGTAGCGCCGCACCAAGTACGTCGCCTCGTTGATGACGCGCTGAGCACTCTCTATGGTCTTCGCGCGCAGCATGTTTCCTGCGTCGTCGAGAGTCGCAAGGTGCTCAGCCAGACGCGTTGCGAGCGCGGGAACGGGTTGAATGAGCGAGCCGAAAGTGTCTGCGTGCTCAAACTGTTTCCAGAAGATCTCCTCCGCGCTCCGGTCGCCATCGCCAGTGGCAAGGAAGTCCAGCTCATCGGGGCTGAAGGAAATCGGTTCGATGACGCAGATGCTCGGCTCGACATGCTTGTCGAAGAAGGTGCGCTGCTTGCCCCGCGCCTTCATGGTGAGCGCGAACGCGGCGAGAGCCTTCGCGCGCGGGTCGATCTCGGTGCCATAGAGGTTGTGGGTGAGAATGAGACTGGGAATCTCGGAGGGACTGTAGCCTTCTTCCTCGTAGAGGGCGTAGAGAAGGTCGAAGGCGTAGGTGAGCATGTGGCCGGACCCGCAAGCGGGATCGATCACGGTCAGTTCCTCGGGTCCGTTGAGCTTGAGGAAGTCGGTTTCCTCCTCAACCGGGGCGATGTAGTAGTCCATCTGATCGATGAGATGGGACTCGGGGTGGTTGAGCATCCACAGGCGTCCGACGGAGTTCTCGACGAGGTAGCGGACGATCCAGTGGGGCGTGAACAGCTGGGTGGCGGCGGGGATCTCTGCGGCACCGGCCTTCTTGTTCTTCTTGAATCCGGCGAAGACCTCATCCTTGCGCTCGGAGATGTAAAACTGGTAGAGCCAGCCGATGACCTCCACGTCCTGGCAGACCTCGGGCCTCATGGTCGCGACGGCGCGGACGAGGATGGAATCGTCGGCCAGCAGGTTGGCTGGGATCAGGAGTTCGGTGTAATCGCCTTCGCGCTCGAACATGAACGGCATTGACTTGTTCCAGTACCGGCAACACTCGGCGAGCAGCAGTGTGTACGTCTCGCCCTGAGGGTCGGCGCTGGGCCGGGTCCCGTCAAGCAGCCCGGTCGCGATCGCCGCGGTCTGGGCACGGATGACGTCGGGGTCGAAGATACCCCGTTTGGCGTCAGCGAGGATCTCCGGCTGTCCGACGGCTCGGCCTGCTGCCGGTGAGACCGCTCCGGTATTGGTGTAAGCGTTGGCGTCCATGAATCGCAGCGCGACAATACGGTTGAACCACGTGTAGGCGACCTTGTCTGCGACAGCATCCTTGCCCCGAGCGTCGCCGCCTGCCTTCTTGATGTCGGCTTCGAGGGCTCGGACCGCTTGGGGGTTCTCGGTGCGTTCGGGCGAGGCGGGGGCAAGCACGGCGGTGATGCGGGCGCTGACCTGGGTGATGAGTTCAGCGCGGGCCCACGTGGCGAAGCTCTTCAGTGGTGCGGTTTCCATCGGTGGGTCTTCTTTCAGAGCGCGATGCGCTTGCCGACATTGATGGTGTCGAGGAGCGCGCCGCGCAGCGCGTCGAGATAGCGGTCGACGTCCGCCTCAGTTTCTAGGAGGCCCGTCATGCCCGTCGCTCGGATCTTCTTGATAGAGACGGTCTGCTTGACCGGAGGCGCGGGCGGACCCATGGACTCCACCCGGTCTGATAGTTCGTCCACCTGTGGTTGCGATTTGGCGGCAGCCAGCTGATCCAGGACTTGCGGGTAGGTCGTGTCTTCAAAAGTGTTGGCGAACTCATTGACCACCGCGATCTGGTGCTCCGAGTCGATCCTGGCGAGGAGCCCTGCGATGAGGTTGTCGACCGCTCGTTGAGCGTCCTCGGTGGCGTCCTGGTAGATCGTGCTGTCGTGAAGGCCCTCCTGCCGGGAAGCAATCGCCTGACGTGCCTTCTCTCGGTTCGCGACAAGCTCATCGTCGATCTCGGCCTTCAACTCGATGGCGGCGGCCTTGAGCTTGATCATCTTGCTGCCTCGGAAAGCCTGCGCGTCCGCTAACGCCTGCGCGATCGCGGTGCTGTAACCAGGCGTCAGGTAGTTGAGATTGCTCGTGTTCTGGGCCAGCAGGCTGGCGGCATCGTCATAGATGGCGCGCTGACCGCCATGGAGGAACGCGGTGATCGGGTCGATCACGTCACGCTTGGCGTCCAGCAGGTCGTTGCCGTGGGTGAAGTCGGTGAGGTACCACTCGTCCTTCTGGCCCACAACTTGCTCCAGCAGGCTGATCGGGCCGTTGAGCTGAGTGATGAACGGGTACTTCGACGCCGTCGTCAGCGCCTTCAATTCGTCGAGCTTCGCGCGGAGCTTCTCCGCGCCGAAGTGGGCGACTTCCAGCGGGTCCTTCGGCGCCGTGGGGTCGTCGAAGAAGTCGGTGCAGAAGCCTCGAAAGGCGATCACCTTGCGGGAATCGAAGTCCTTCTGCGGGGCGACGATCGCATGGGCGTGCTTCTGCGTATTGCGCAGGATGGTGACGACCTCGCCGCGTGTGAGCGTGTTGGAGTCCACGTACAACGTCACCTTCGACGCGCCCACCAGCCACGCGACGACGACCTCAATGGAGGGCAGGTCCCAGCCGTAGGGCTTGGCCTGGAAATGGTCGACGATCGTCTTGACAGTGACCTGCTCACCGAGCCGATCACGCTGCAACACGAACGACAGTACTTCCTCCCCGGGCGCGGAGAGCTTCGACAGCGTGTGGTCGTCGATCATGCCGGAGTCGGGGTTCGCAGACCCGGCAACCTGCTGCTCGGTGTAAGTGCGCCCGCCCAACAGGCTCAATTGCGTATAAGTGCGGGAGACGAGGTCCTGGAACCCGTCGATGACGCGGGTCTGGGCGTCCTGCGAAGAAGACGTCACATCGGCGGCGTTGATGACGAGGACGGCACGGCCGACGGCACGGCGGATGCGCTCGACCAGCTCCTTCTCCCGCTCACTGTTCTGTGTCGCCTTGGACTGGAGGATGCGCTGCTCGTTGGCCGAAATCGAACTGGTGAGCTTTCGCTTGGTGTACTTCTCGGTCTTGAGGAGAAGGCGCAGGTCTCCCATGACGCGCTCGTCGGGGTCGAGAATCACGCGGAGTTCGTCCTTGCCCGCCGAGTGCATCCGGATCTCTTCGGGCCCATAGGGATACTCGGGCGTGATGAAGTGCAGGGCCAGTTCGGTCTGCTTGCCGAAGGCTTGGTCATCGAGCTTGTAACCGAATGGGAAGTCTTGCCCATTCTTGGCGTAGCGGATCTTCGAGGTCTTGATGACGTCGCCGGAAAGGACCTTGTTCAGACGGGAGGAGACTTCGGAGGAATCAATATCGACGTTCTTGATCTCCTTCTCAATATCCCGCTCCAGATCGGTTAAGTACTCGTACACGTTGCCGTTGCGTTGCACGTACGTCTGGGTCTCCAGCAGCGTGAGCGAAGCCTGGACCTTCTTGCTCAACTCCGGCAGGTTCACACCGAACTGGTCATAGACCAGCACGGTGAGGTTGCGCGCAGTGGCCTTGAAGTCGTCCACGTACTTCACCAGGAACAGCGCCTTGAGGAGGCGGATCGCCAGCTGGTCGTCCAGGTTGCGCTCGGCAACGTCGATGGAGCGCTGGGCGGCGGACTTCAGAGAGGCGCGGATACCGGCGAACATTTGGTCGAAGGTGGCGAGGCTTCCAACGTCGCGGGAGCCAAGGACCTTGGCGACCTGCTGGACCACACCCAGCATGGAACGCTCACCGACCGAAGAGTTGCGGCCCTCGAACACGTTGTGGTCCGAGATTGACTCGATCGCCGCCTGGAACAGCGGGAACTGGTAGGAGACGAACGGGTAGGTGCCGACAAAATGGTCCTGGTCGGCGTAGTTGCGGTAGGTCTTCGCCCCGTCCACGAAGTCGAACAGGGTCTTGAAGTTCGCCTGCTCGCTGGAATATACGGCGTCAAGGAGTTCGGTACCGCGATCGTTCTTGGTGAGCAGGCGCTTGCGGATGACCTCTTCGACGTCGGCGCTGGTGAGTTTGACGCGGGTGGCGAAGCGAGCCTGGATCTTCGAGAAGTCAGTGCCCTGTGACTTCGTCCGATCGCCCAGGACCTTGTCCATGTCTTCCTGGCTGGTGACGAACACCCACGCCCGACCACCGCACTTCGTGTTCAAGGACTCGGCGATGGTCTGGAGGTTCAACATGAGGTGGGTGTTGGACCCGATGAACTGGCCGACCTCGTCGACGAAGAAGTTCAACCGGAACCCCGGCTCCTGCCGGTCGAGCCAGGTCTTGACTTCGTCGGCGAAACCTTCGATGGAGACCTCATACGTGTCCTGATAGGTCTTCAAGATGTCTGGGGCCGACGCTGGATCGATGTCGGTGATCTGGGCGTAGGCCTCGTTGACCTGTCGGCGCACGGTCGGCAGACCGAAGCTGGGGCGGCGGTCCACCCAGTCCCGCCCAGCGACCTCGCGGAAGGCCTCCTTGAACGCGTCCAACAGACCCTCATCGTCCAGCTGACGTTCGAACCGGGCAATATGCCCCTGGTCCCCGTAATAGCCTCGGGACTCGTCGAACACCTTGACGAACACTTTCAACAAGGCATCAGTCTGGTCTTTCGAGATCAGGGTGGCCTTCTGGTCGATGTTGAACAGTAAGCTCTTCGCGGGGATACGCTCCGCCTTAGCCAACGAAGCGATCAGGAACGAGTCGCCTGCGGCCTTCGACTGGAAGCTCTTCGAGACGGCAGCACGAGAGTAGTCCTGGCCTTCGACGTTGCCCAGGAGGTGGGCGAGTATTTTCAACAGGTGAGACTTACCAGAGCCGAAGAAACCGGAGATCCACACGCCGTTCGCGTTCGTGTAGTTCGTGTAGGACTCCAGCAACTGCTCCAGACCCTTGGCGGCCTCGTTGGTGAGCACGTACTCGTCGACCTCGGTGCCCAAGTGGGCGACGTCGTCCGCCTTGATGACGCCCTCAATGGGACGCTGGACGTCTTTCGTGAAAATTTCGTTGAGCAACATATCGGTCACGGTTCCTGTTCCAGAATATTCTTAGCGCGGTAGTACTGGTCATCCTTCAACCGTCCGAACAACACAAGCGACGAACCAAGCGTCTCAGACTGCTCGTAGCGACCCGGGAAGAACATCAGCATGGGTTTACCCACCACGACCGACTGCAAGTTGTTCAGCACGTTGTGGGAACGGATATACGGGAAGACCTCGCCGATGCCAGTGAGGAACACGATGTCGAACCCACCGTCAGCAAGGTTCTCGCGGATCGCGGGAGCCAGATGCTCCTGCGGGTTGAGCATCGACTGGAGCATCTCCACGAACTCCGACTTCTCCAACTCGGGCTCGACCTTGAGAACTTCGTCCCAGTCGCCCCGAGACTTGAGGATCTCGATCGACAGGTCATACAGGTTGATCGTCCGCACGGTGATGCCCGCCTGGGCGAGGCGGTTGGTGACGCGTTTGCGTGCCTGAGCGACCTCCAGCGCATTCTCCGGGTCATAGGGGTAGATGAAGAACGGGACCTCGTTCGACAAGCCCTCCATACGCAGGAACCGCTGCCCAGACATGACCGCAAACAGATGCTCCTCTTGGCGAGTCAACTCTTGCGGCGTCATCACAGGGCCGCCATCGGGACCCGCACCGGTAGAAACCGGACATCACTGGGCTGGTGGGCATCCAGGATCTCCCGGACACGCTTGGACAGGACGGCCTGCTGGATCTGGCCACCCGACAGCAGGTCGGCCTCGGTCAACATCCGGAACACCGTCGCCCGCAGCTTCTTCACCGTGGACTCCTTCAACTCCGCCAACTCCGGATGCCACAACGCCTTGCCTGAGACGAAACTGTCGAACTCCCCGTATCCCAATGAAGGGGTGAGCAGGAGGCAGCGTTCACGCACGACTTCCTCCGCGAACTCACCAATGAACGCATAACGACGGCAGGCCGCCACCCACATGAGCAAGCCGCGTTCGCTGGGACTCGCCTCCACCAACAGCTCAAGCTCCAAGTCGGTGAAGACGGCGAGGCGTTGAACGGTCTCACGAGCGAGTCGGGCGGCAGAGGAGGCTGTGCGCGCTTGGAGAAGATTCTCTTTCACCAGCTGGGCGCGCACCGCGGCCCAGTCGTGGCACTTTAGATAGAGCGGCGCCGCGATGCCTGCGTCGCGAATCAGGAGGGCACCGCTGGTAAAGGACAGAGCGTAGCGATCGCGGTCGGTAGGCTGGCGTGCCACGCGGTTCTCCTTTCCGTATTCTAGGCAATCGATCAGGATACGTGCGACCACCGACATCTCCGACGTCGATGGCACGCGAGGCACATCACTCAGCGGGGTGCAGCACCATGGGGCGGGTCGGCAGAGCCGTCATTGCGGACCCACTCGTCGATCTCGCTGTCCTGGAACTTCCACAGGCGGCCGATCTTGTGGGCGGGCATGCCCTTCTCCGCGATCCAGGAGTAGACGGTGTCCTTGGTGACACCGAGATGGGCAGCGACGTCATCTGCGGACAGCCACGGCTCAGTCACCTTGGTCCTCCCCCAACAACGCAGGCCTCACCGGTTGAAGCAATCCTCCGGATTCTACCGGATCGAACCCGGTTTGCGCCTGAGTCACCAGCCGAAAGCGGGCTCTTGACACTAGCGCCTCACATGCACCGCTCGCGCGACTCCCGGGGAGGCACTCACAGCGGACGACGAAGTTCCCTTCGTGCGTTCTGCCATTCCCGGGAGGGGGCGCCGCCCCGCGGGACGCGGGGCCGTCCTCGTCAACGCGTGCCTCAGCGCCTCCCGACGAACCAATCGCGCAGGATCGCGATCCGGGCCTCGATCTGCTGGGTCGTGGCCTCGGCGACGGGCGGCCCGCCGGCGCGACGGCGCAACTCCGCGTGGATGACGGCGTGGGAGTCGCCGGAGCGCCGCGACCAGTCGGACACCAGGCGCGACAGCTCCTTGCGTGTGGCCGCCCGGAGGCGGTGGTCGGAGACTCCGGCGTTCGTCTCTCGCAGGCGGGCGGCGTCCCTCGCCTGCGACTGGTGCTTGACCTGCTCGGCCTGGCGCGCGCGCAGCAGGGTCGTCACCTGCTCGGGATCGAGCAGCCCGGGAATGCCCAGATACTCCTGCTCCTCGACGGACCCGACCTCGGCGCCCGTGCCCCAGGCGGCGCCGTCGAACAGCACGGAGTCGAACTCGGCGTCGGCGCCCAGCGCCTCGAACCCGGGCAGCAGATCGGAGGACGCCGTCTCCTCCCGGTTCGCCGCCGCCACCATCGCGTCCTCGGGGGTGTACAGGTCCCCCTCGACGTTCTCGCGATGGGGCCGGTCCAGGGCGTGATCGCGCTCGACCTCCATCTGGCCGGCCAGGTCCAGCAGCGGCACCACGGAGGGGATGAACACCGTCGCCGTCTCGCCGCGGCGCCGGGCGCGCACGAAACGGCCGACGGCCTGCGCGAAGAACAGGGAAGTCGAGGCATTCGTTGCGTACACGCCGACGGACAGCCGCGGCACGTCGACGCCCTCGGACACCATGCGCACCGCCACCATCCACCGGTCGTTCGACGTGCGGAACGCGTCGATGCGGTCGGAGGCGTCGGCGTCGTCGGACAGCACGACCGTCGCGGGACGGCCGGTGATCTGGCGCAGGTGGCGGGCGTAAGCGCGCGCGTCGTTCTGGTCCGAGGCGATGACCAGGCCTCCGGCGTCGGGGATCTGGCGGCGCACCTCGGTGAGGCGCTGGTCGGCGGCGGCCAGGACGGAGGGGATCCACTCGCCCTTCGGGTCCAGAGCCGTGCGCCACGCCTGCTTCATGAGGTCCTTGGTCAGCGGCTCGCCCAGCCGTGCGGAGAACTCCTCCCCCGCCGAGGTCCGCCAGTTCATGTTGCCCGAGTAGGACATGAACAGGACGGGCCGGACGACGCCGTCGCGCAGCGCGTCCCCGTACCCGTAGGTGAAGTCGGCGCGCGACCGGCGCACGCCCTCCCCGTCCTCGACGTAGCGGACGAACGGGATGGGCGAGGTGTCGGAGCGGAACGGCGTGCCCGTCAGCGACAGCCGCCGCGTCGCCTCGGCGAAGGCCTCCCCGACCCCGTCGCCCCAGGACAGGGCGTCCCCCGCGTGGTGGATCTCGTCGAGGATCACAAGCGTCGGGTGCGCGCGCGTGCGCGCCGCGTGCAGCGCCGGATTGGCGGCGACCTGCGCGTACGTGACGGCCACGCCGTCGTAGTGCGATCCCGCGCGCCCCTGGGCGTTCGTGTACGCGGGGTCGATGTGGATGCCGACCCGCGCAGCGGCGTCCGCCCACTGCCCCTTGAGGTGCTCCGTCGGGCAGACGATCGTCAGTTTGGACACCAGGCCCGAGCCCAGCAGCTCGACCGCGACGCGCAGCGCGAATGTGGTCTTCCCGGCCCCGGGGGTGGCGACCGCCAGGAAGTCGCGGGGGCTCTGCCCGAGGTACGCCCGCAACGCCGCCGCCTGCCAGGCGCGCAGGCTGACGGCCGTTCCCCAGGCCGCCCTCTCGGGGAACGCCGGGGACAACTGCTGCGCCGCCGAGGCGGAGACACGCGCGGGTCCGGCCGAGGGGCCGTCTCCGCCGCGGATCAACGGGCGGACCTGCTCATCCCCGTCGCGCCGCCGGTGGGCCCGCCCGGCCCCGCGGATCCCGTGGGTCCGGACCCGGATCCTCCCGATCCGGACGATCCGCCCGAGCCGTCGGAGAAGGGCCAGTTCCGCCCGTTCTTCCCCATCCCGTCGCGCAGCGCCTTGCAGCGCGGGCACACCGGGTACTGGGAGGCGTCGCGCGAGGGGATCCAGACCTTGCCGCACAGGGCGACCACCGGCTGGCCGGTGACCAGGGAGGCGTCGACGCGGTCCTTGCGCACGAAGTGGGCGAAGCGGTCCCCGTCGCCGGGGTCCTTCTCACGCTTCGTCTCGGTGCGCTCCAGCACGCCGACCGCGGACTGCGGGTCCGCCGCCGGGATGCTGGGGGACTGGGGGGCGCCCGGTCCCTGGGGATCGTCCAGAGCTCGCATGGGCACCATTGTAGGGGTGCTCGCGTCGCGCGCCTCCGGCAGGCGACCGTCCCACGCGGACGAGGGCGGCCCCGCCCTCCGAATCGGCCCGGCCGTTCCGCGCCCCGACGCGTGAACCGGACGGGCCAGAACGGACGACGTCGATGACCCGTTTGCCGGCCGAGGGGCGCCCTCGTCGATGACAACGACCACACCCGACCACAAGAACCGACCATGCCGATCGGTAGGACTGAGTATTCCGCAGGTCTCGGTCTCCCCCCTCAGATTCCTCCCTTTCGCACTCGAGGCCACACGTGCTCGACGCCGACGCCCTGCGTCGTCAACATGACCGCCGGTCGGGGAGGACGGATAAGATAGGGGAACCTCGGAGAAGGAGGCCGCTCATGGCTCGTAGCGCCACGATCACCCCCACCGCCGCTGTGGAGGCGGACGAGCGGATCGCGTTCGCTGACGCGGCTCTGGCCGTGGCCGGCCACCAGGTCACCGACCCGGACCTGCGCTCCATCCTTGAACGGCAGGCTCGGCACGAGCTGACGGGGGATCAGGCACGCGAAGCGATCCGCCGTCGCGTTCAGGGCTGATGGTTCGCCGGCACGTCTTTCGTACCTGGGATGACTACTTCATCCCAGGTACGTCTGTGTTGCGCAACAAGTTCACCACACCGGGCAAGCCCTACGGCGAGACTGACCCCGACAAGCTGCGCACGTTGGAGGAGGCCACCGCTCACTCACGGATTCAGGAGCTGGTAGCTCATCCGATCGAGGGCCGATTCGACTATGACCATATGAAGGCCATCCACCGATACATCTTCCAGGACGTGTACGAGTGGGCGGGCCAGGAGCGCGTCGCCCCCGTGGGGGAGTTCATGGTCAAGACCGGCCCCGACGTCGTCCATTCCTTCCGTGAGGGCAACACCAGATCGCAGTTCGTGTTCTTCTCCCGACTGGCCGGGCAGGCCGGGTGGAGGCTGGAACCCGCGGGCTTCGCACCGGGCACGCCGGGGCGCGATGAGTTCGTCGCAGCCAGGTTCTTCAGCCAGGCCACCGGAAGCAACGAGCATCTGGTCCGCGTGCTGGCACGCGAGATCACCCCTTCGTGAATCACCTCCCCGGGGCAGCCCGACGGGAGAGATGGATCAGCCTCGGCAGACATGAGCGAAACGAGGGCGGCGCGCCCGGCGCTCAGCGCTGCTCGGCCTCCCAGATCTCGCGGTAGTGGTCCGCGCGCTCCAGGCGCGACGCGGCGGCAGGGTCGACGAGGACCAGGGCGTCGCGGTGGAACTGGAGGATCGTCGCCGGCCAGGACGCGGAGACCGGGCCCTCGACCATCTGGCGCACCGCCTCCGCCTTGTTCTCGCCGGTGGCGACCAGGACCAGGGCCCGGGCCTCCATGATCGTGCCGATGCCCTGCGTGAGGCACTGGGTGGGCACCTGGGCGACGTCGCCGTCGAAGAAGCGGGCGTTGTCCCGGATCGTCTGGGCCGTGAGGAACCCGCGGTGCGTGCGGGAGGCGAAGGACTCTCCCGGCTCGTTGAAGGCGATGTGCCCGTCGGATCCGATGCCGAGGATCTGCAGGTCCACGCCGCCGGCCTCACGGATCGAGCGGTCGTAGTCCGCCGCCGCCGCGTCTAGGTCCTCCGCCCATCCCTGCGGGCCGTGCACGGCGCCGGCGGGGAAATCGACGTGGTCCGCGATGGAGGTGCGAATCACCATGCGGTAGGACTCCGGGTGCTCGGGCGGCAGGCCCACGTACTCGTCCAGCGCGTACGCGCTGCCCTGCGCGAACGAGATCCGCCCCTGCCGATGCCGTTCGATGAGTTCCCGGTAGATCGGCATCGGGGAGGACCCCGTGGCCAGGCCCAGCACGGCACCGGGCTTGCGGGCGTACAACGCCTCGATGGCGTCCGCGGCGACGCCCCCGATTGCGGACTCGTCGGGCAGGATGGCGACCTTCATCAGAACTCTCCTCAGGGATGGGCAGGGATCGTTTCCCCGGCCCAGTGTAGAGACCCCGGCGCTGCGGATCGGGGGCCCAATCCCCGGCAGCGGACCACCCCGCCTCCGGGGCGGACACCGCCGCGCGCGGACATGCGGAGGGGCGGGCACCGGTTCACCGGCGCCCGCCCCTCTCAAGCGGTCAGTCCACGCTCACTTGGTGGCGACGGCCTTCTTCAGGGTCGATCCGGCCGAGATCTTGACGCCGAAGCCGGCCGGGATCTGGATCTCCTCGCGGGTGCGGGGATTGCGGCCGGTGCGGGCGGCGCGCTCGACGCGCTCCACGGACAGCAGGCCGGTGACCTTGACAGGCTCGCCCTTGGACAGGGACTCCACCAGGACGTCCTGGAAAGCGGACAGCGCGGCGTCGGCCTGGACCTTGGTCAGGTTGGCGCGCTCAGCAATGGCGGCCACGAGCTCAGTGCGGTTGACGGACATGAAGAACCTCTCCTCTTGCAGATTCTGGGGCCACTGCCGTGGCCACAGGGAAACACTACGGAACGTTCGCCCCGATTGTCAGGTCTGGGCTCACATTTCGGCGATTCGTCACGGAATTGCCCCGTCTCCAGACGTCCTGCAACTCCTCGCCTGCTGGACCGGACGACGCGCAGGCGCCCCCGCACGCGATCCCAGGTCCATGCCTTCGAATCCGCTCACCGGCGCGGGACAAGATGGATGACCCGTGCGGACTCGCCCGTGCCGCGGAAGTCGACACTCAGGGTTGACGACATGGGCATCCAGGTCAGCCCCCATGCGGGCAGCGCGTCGGGGAAGAGGATGCTCGCCTCAGCAGCGACGCCCCGCAAAGCGGGAAGCGGCAAGTCGATGCTGACGGACATCGGCGCTCGGTTCCACACGAAGACCAGCGCCTCCCCGTTCCGCGGGTCGATGGTCGCCAGAGCGACGATCGGCGCGTCCCATCGTGCGAGTCCCAATGGCCAGGCGGGCATGGACACGCGTTGATGGTCGATGATCCGTCGATAGATGCCCGCTGCTTCGGTGACCAGATCCATCTGCTCATGCGACAGGGTGTTGAGGTGCCCGGACAGGTAGAGGCGTCCGGACAGGCCGGTCACCAGTGTGAAGGCGACCTGCTCCAGGGTCATCCCTCCGTGCGGATAGGCCCAGTTGCCGGCCATCTCCGGAGCCATGGCCATCGGAGCGTTCGCAGCAATCGCGGGATACCGCCGATAGTCCTGTTCGTCCGAGGTGGACTGGAGGTCGAAGCGCTGGAGGATCGATTGGTCCGCACGCTGAGCGCCGGAGGAGCAGGCCTCGAAGATGACGTCCGGATGGGCGGCGCGCAGCTCGTCGATCCAAGCGATATGTGCGCGGACGTGGTCGAGGAGTCCCTCTCCCGGCCCTGACGCGTCGGAGTCGGGGCCAGACCCTGGGGTGACGTTGTAATCCCACTTGAAATATCGGGCGCCGTAGCCGGTGATGAGCCGGTCGAACACGCCGTTGAGGTACTCCCGGGTGGCGGGGACGCGCAAATCCAGCAGGTGTCGCTGGTGCTCGGTGATCCGACGTCCCAGGCGGTGCATGAAGCACTCCTCGGGCAGGAACGATGCGGCTGGAGAGTCGACGCCGACGGCCTCGGGCTCGATCCACAGCCCGGGGACCATGCCCTGATCGCGGATGTGCTGAAGCAGCCCCGTCAACCCCCGGTCCCCGAAGCGCACGGTCGAGGGCTTCCACTCCCCGATGCTCGGCCACCAATCGTCGGTATCGTCGTACCACCCGCAGTCGATGCAGTAGTACTGCGCGCCCGCGGCTGCCGCAGCATCGATGAGGGGGATCTCATTCTCTGTGGTCGGATCGCCCATCAGGGCATTCATGTAGTCATTGAAGATCAGAGGGCCGTCGGCGTCCGCGCGCGCGACGCCACGCACGACGGTGTCGGAAGAGGATGTCGCGACACCGGCGGCACCGGAAGCGTGGGAATGGCGTCGATGCGCTGTCATCTGCGCCATCGCGTCCTCGAACGACGTCACCGAGAAGGCGAGTGAGACCGGCACGGTCGTGAACTCCTCTCCGGGGCGGAGAGTCGTTGCCCATCCGTGCTGGAGGTCAGTGGGGCCGCTGAGCGCCAAGGTCAACCAGTCCGTGTCCCGGCTCTGGGCGTTGAGCTCCCAATGCCAGGGGCCCGCGACCTCCATCTGCCACACCAGAGCCGGACCGGTGGCGCCGGAGGTCAACGCCGCAACGGGCACATGGATGCCCGAGGACCACGTCGAGGTGCTGGTCCGCTCGACCCGTCCGCGCCCCGCCTGCCCGTGCGCCGCAGCATTGATGTCGATCAGGCCGTCCTGACCGACCAGCGGCTGGGAAGTCCACCGACTCTCGCCGCACCACTCATTCGCGGCCGTCCACAGCCGTGCCTGTCCCAGGGGCCCCAGCGCGGGAGCGATTCCCGTCAGGGCCAGCGAACTCACCGCCTGGAGCGCCAGCGGCTCCTCGCCCAGGTTGTGGACCGTCGTGGCGACGCGCACCGCGGCGTTGCCGATCCACCGCGTGAAGGTCATCCGCACCTCGACGTGATCGTCCTCAGTCCGCTGAACGACGACCAATGTCTGGGCGCCCGCGGGGTCGCCCGCACCGGTGGTGTCCGCACCTGGCCTGGTCGCACCGTCGAGAACCTGGTGGGAGACGTGGCGCAGCTGCTCGCTGAGCGCCCCGCGATCCAGACGGATGTTCGTCAGCGCCCGTCCGCGCCCGGCCGCGAGAATCTCCACCATCGACCGTGGGGGTGTCGTGTCGCGGCTGTGGTGGCGCCCGACAGTCGTCCCGGTCCTCGGGTCAGTCGACGAGGGCACAGCCCCGGGCGGGATCTCGCGTTCCGGGACCGTCGGTCCTTCGGAGGACGGGGGCGCCCAGCTGACTTGGACGGGGGAGTCATGCGGTGCGACGAACCACAGCTCTGCGGCGCCGTCTCCCCAGCTGAAGGTGGGCATTCGGATCTCCTTCGAACCTCGGACGGTCCGGTGGGAGGAGCGCGGAAGCGTATCCGGTCCCACCATCATGATGTACGTACCTCACTATCATGAACGTTCGACGCACCACGCGCAAGAGCCCATCGTTACCGACTTGTGTTCCAAACGGGGGTTGACAGTATGGAGACCGCCGCACCAGAATGATGAACGTACATCATCATGATGGACGAGCCGGGGATGAACCCCGCAATGCCGCGACCTACATCGGAGTAGCTGGTAGGCGAGGGCACACGTGTCAGAGACGGACGTTTCGGGAAGGTGCCAACAATGAGGAAGTGGATGACAGCGGTGGCGGTGCTCGCGACCGCCTCGCTGGGGCTGACCGCCTGCAGCGGTGGCGGACAGAGCGGCGAGTCCGGCTCTGCCGACGGCAAGACGATCGAATTGTGGACGGCGTGGACCGAGGGCGCCGACACGGCGACCGCCCTCACCGAGAAGATCGCGGATTGGGAGAAGGAGACGGGCTACACCGTCAACCAGACGAACTTCACCTACGACATGCTCCACCAGAAGCTCATCGCCTCGGCGGCCGGGGGCAACCTGCCCGACGCTGTGTGGGGTCTGCCGGAGTACATCGGGGAGTTCAACAAGCTGGGGATCCTGGCGGATCTCACTGACGCGTGGAACTCCTGGGAGGATGCCGACAAGGTGTCCGACTCCGTGAAGGAGGCGCTGACCATCGACGGAAAGGTCGTCGGATTCCCCTACGAAGCCCCTCTGCGCGCCTACCTGGTCCATGACGACCTCATGGCGAAAGCCGGGGTCGATGTGCCGACGACCTGGAATGACGTGCTCGCCGTCGGGTCGAAGATGGAGGATGCGACGGGATCCTCGTTTTACGGGCTGACCGGCACCGGCGTCCGAGAGCCCCAGGAGCTCCTCGTCTACCTGGCCCAGGAGGGTCTCTCCATCGCCGACGAGCAGGACGGCGGCGGCTTCCGCAACACGTGGCAGGACGATCCCGCCGACCTCGCCAAGGCGACGGAGGTCTTCCAGTTCTACCAGGACCTCATCTCCAGCGGCGTCGCTAGCCCGAATTCTCCGACCTATGGCTGGGAGGACACCGACGAGAACTTCGCGACGGGCCTGACCGCCACGTTCGTCTCGGGCAATTGGCTGTCCGAGCGCGAGTCGTCCAACCCGGACACGATGGGCGACATCTCCATCCACCCGATCCCCTACCCTGCCGACGGGAAGCCTGCGACCTACGTCGAGCCCAAGCCGCTGATGGTGATGGCGACGTCGAAGGTGCTGGACGGCGCCACCCAGCTGGCGGAGGCCTTCGCCTCAGAAGACTGGCAGAAGGCCGGCTTCGCCGACCGCTCGGCTCTGTCCGATGTCACGACGGACTCCAAGTGGAGCACCGACTTCCACGCCCTCATGGACACCGCCGTCACCTACCCGCCGGTCACCCTCAGCGAGATCACCCAGAACATGATCGACGCCGTGGCCATGGCTCTCCAAGAGGGCAAGACCCCCGAGGAGTGCGCGACCTGGCTGTCCGACGCCATCAACACCTCGTTGGGCAACTCCGGCGAGCTGGCGGCGGACTGAGAGGGCTCGTCACCATGACACACCAGGAAGTGGGGATCCGACCACCATCGCCCCGCAGGCGCGCCGACCATCGATTCGTCCTCACGGCGATGACGCCCGCATGGGTGTTCCTACTGGTCCTCATCGCCTACCCGCTGGGCAAGGTGCTCATCGACGGTTTCCGGAACGTGAACCTGGTGAACCCGACGATCAACGGGTTCGCGGGTCTCAGCAACTACGGGGCCGTGATGGCGGATCCCCACTTCCTGCCCGCCGTCCAGAACACGCTGATATGGACCGTTTTCTCCGTCCTCGGTGAGTACGTCATCGGTTTGGGGGCAGCGGTCCTGCTCAACCAGCGCATCCGCGGGCAGGGGATCTTCCGCGTGCTCACGTTCATCCCGTGGCTGGTCCCGATCATCGTCGCGGGCATGACGTGGCAGTGGATGCTCAGCCCCGACTTCGGGATCGTGAACTCGGTCCTGGTGAACCTCGGGGTGGTCGATCAGCCGGTGAATTTCCTGGGCGACGCCGCGACCGCCATGCCCACCGTCATCTTCGTCAACATCTGGCGGAGCTTCCCCTACTACACGATCACCTTCCTGGCGGCCCTCCAGGCGATTCCCGAGGAACTCGGCGAGGCCAGCCAGATCGACGGCGCCGGAGCCTGGCGTCGTTTCTGGAGCGTCACCTTCCCCCAACTGCGGTCGCCCTCGTTGATCATCGTCTTCATCCACCTGATCTGGACGGCCGTCAACTTCGACTTCATCTGGGTGCTCACCCAAGGAGGACCGAACTACGCGACGATCACCCTGCCGATCCTCATCTACCGGTATTCGATGCAGCAGTTCGACGTCGGCATGGCATCCGCCCTGTCGACGCTGATGCTGGCACTGACATCGATCGTGTTCGTCGTCTACTACCGCATCCGAAAGAACCTGAGCGAAGAGCTGGTGGGCTGAGCCATGACCTCGACAACCTCGCGACGTCTCTCCCACGCGGTGACGTACGTGCTCCTGGCGATCCTGGTCGTCTACTGCATGTTCCCCTTCCTGTGGATGCTGATCTCGTCCCTCAAACCGCGCACGGAGATCCGCCAGAGGAATCCGAGCTTCCTCATCCACGCCCCCACCCTGGACAATTTCCGCAGCGTGCTGTTCGACCACGGGTTCATCACCTACATCCGCAACAGCCTGATCGTCTCCGTGGTGGCATGCGCACTGGCCCTCGTGATCTCGATCCTCGCCGGCTACGTGTTTAGCCGGTTCTACAAGTCACGACTGGTGGGGGCGACGAACCTGTTCATGCTGGTCTCCCAGATGCTTCCCGGGGTCCTGCTGCTGGTGCCCCTCTACATCACGATGAAGAACCTGGGGATCCTGGACTCCTACCTCTCGTTGATCCTGGCCTACACGACCTTCGTCATCCCCCTGTGCACCTTCATGCTGTCCAGCGCCTTCGACTCGATCCCGATCTCGCTGGAGGAGGCCGCCGAGATCGACGGGTGCTCGAGATGGATGACGATCAGGCGGGTGATCCTGCCCGTCATGGGACCGTCCCTGGTGTCGGTGGGGCTCTACGCCTTCATCAATGCCTGGAACGAGTTCATGTTCGGCTATATCTTCATCTCGAAGGACGCCTTCCGCACAATCACTCCGGCAATCATGCTGTTCAAGGGCGCGAACTCCGTGGACTGGGGTGGCCTGATGGCGGCGTCGGTCATCGCGGTGGTCCCCGTCGGCCTGATCTTCCTGTTCCTCCAGCGCTACTTCATGGCGGGTCTAATGAGTGGCGCCGTCAAGGGATGAGTGCCGGCACATATGCTGGGATGCGATGAACCCGTCCTTCCGTCGCCCCACCGTGGCCGATGTGGCACGCGCAGCCGGCGTGTCCACGGCCACGGTGTCGCGCGTGCTCGAGGACTCCCCGAAGGTCGCGGCGCGCACCCGGGACCGCGTCCAGGACGCGATGCGAGCGATCGGCTACTACGGGAACTCCCAGGCCAGCCAGCTGGTGTCGGGGCGCGCGCAGACGGTGGGCATCATCACGTCGAACACGGTGGCCTACGGGTATGCGCGCACGATCAGCGGGATTGAGAACGAGGCGCGTCAAGTGGGCATGGCGGCCCTCATCACCGTCATCGAGTCCTCGTCGGACCGGGACGTGGCGGCCGCTGTGGCAGCGGTGGCGTCGCATGTGCTGTCCGGCGTGGTGGTGGTCGACTTCGACGCCGCTGCCCACGCGACGATCCCGCTGATCCCGTCCTACCTTCCGGTGGTCTCGGCGACCTCGCCCTCCTACGGCCCCGACACGGGGCGGCCCTACGTGGCCTATGACGACCACCTGGGGGCCAAGGAATCGGTCGAGCACCTCATCGCGCTCGGGCACACGGGCATCTTCGTCATGGCCCAGCCCAACAACGACCCCCCTGAGCGCCGCTCTGTCGGCGCCGTGGACGCGTTGACCGAGGCGCTACTCCCCCACTATCCCATTGTGCGGTGCGAGAGTTGGGAGCCCTCGTCCGGATACGACGCCTGCGCGCAGATCCTGGACACCTACGGCGATCGGGTGACCGCGATCGTGTGCCCGAACGACGAGCTGGCTCTGGGCGCCATCCGGGCCATCCATGATCGGGGGCTGCGTGTGCCCGAGGACATCTCGATCACCGGGTTCGACGACATCCCGGTCGCCCAGTATCTCTCGCCCTCAATGACGACGGTCCACCAGAGCTTCATGGAACTGGGGAGGCGCAGCTTCCGCCTGCTCATGGACGTGGTCACCGCCGCGGAGCAGGGTGATGCCGGCCAGCCCGATCCGCAGATCGACCTCGCCCAGTCGCTCGACCCGTTCTTGGTCGTTCGAGAGTCCACAGCCGCACCGAACCCGCGCCGCGGGCCGCTCGCATCCTGAACCGTCGCGCACAGATCCGGCGGTGGGGCCTCATTGCCGAGGCCCCACCGTCCGCGCGAGGCACCGTCAGGGCGCACTCTTCCGCCGTCCTCACGGCGCCGCGCCCTCGCTCAGGCGCGGAGCGGGGGCTTCCTCACAACCCCTCGGCCAGGCGGTAGTACGCCTGGTTCCAGCGCACGCGGTCCGCGAAGGAGCGCGAGGTGGTGTCCTGGTCGATGACCAGCAGCTCCATCCCGGCGATCCGCGCGAACATCTCCCACGCCTCGGCGTCGATCTGCGTGGACATCGCCGTGTGGTGGGCTCCCCCGGCCGTCAGCCAGGCCTCCACCGAGGTGTGGAAGTCGGGCGCGGGCCTCCACGTCGCGCGCGCGACGGGAAGGCGCGGCATCTCGTGGGGCGGGGCCACCACCTCGACGACGTTGGCGGTCAGCCGGAAGCGGTCGCGCATGTCCGCCAGTGAGACGACCACGCCGGGGGCCGCGTCGGCGGCGAACACCAGGCGGCAGGGATCCTCGCGGTCCCCGATGCCCAGCGGGTGGATCTCGAGGCGGGGACGCGCCGTCGTGAGGGAGGGGCAGACCTCGAGCATGTGGGCGCCGAGGATCATCTCCTCCCCGTCGACCAGGTTGTAGCAGTAGTCCTCCATCAGCGAGGCCCCGCCCGGCAGGCCCTCCCCCATCACCTTCGCGATCCGCACGAGCACGGCGGTCTTCCAGTCGCCCTCGGCGCCGAAGCCGTAGCCGTCCGCGGTGAGCCGCTGCACGGCGAGCCCCGGGAGCTGGCGCAGCGCGCCCAGGTCCTCGAAGTTCGTGGTGAACGCCGTGGCGCCCCGCTCCTCCAGGAACGCGCGCATCGCTGCCTCCTGGCGGGCAGCGTAGCGCAGTGAATCATGGCGCTCTCCTCCCCGCTGCAGTTCGGCGACCACGTCGTAGCGCTCCTCGTACTCCTGGACGAGGGCGTCCACGGCGGCCTCGTCGACGGCCTCCACCGCGGCGACGAGGTCGTTGACGGCCCACGTGTTGACGGAGACGCCCAGACGGCGCTCCGCCTCCGTCTTGTCCCCCTCGGTGACGGCGACGTTGCGCATGTTGTCCCCGAAACGGACCACGCGCATCTCATGGGCCGCCGCCCACCCGGCCGCCGCGCGCGCCCACTTGCCCACGCGGGCGCCGACGCGCGGGTCTGAGGCGTGCCCCACGACCGTGGTGCGCGCCACGCCCAGGCGCGTGAGGACGTAGGCGTACTCCCGGTCGCCATGCGCCGCCTGGTTGAGGTTCATGAAGTCCATGTCGATGGTGTCCCACGGGATCTCCGTGGTGGCCTGCGTGGCCAGGTGCAGCAGGGGCTTGGACAGCACCTCCATGCCGCGGATCCACATCTTCGCGGGACTGAACGTGTGCATCCACGCGATGACACCCAGCACGCGGTCGTCCGCGGACGCGTCGAGCATCGCCCGGCGGATGGCGTCGGAGTCCTTGAGGACGGGCTTCCACACGACGCGCGCGGGCACCAGGCCCGAGTCGTTGAGCAGACGGACGACCTCCTGGGACTGCTCGGCCACCTGGGCCAGGGTGTCCTCGCCGTAAAGGTCCTGGCTGCCGGTGAAGAACCAGACCTCGCGGTCCTCGTAGAAGCTGGACATCAGTTGCTCTCCTTGTCGGTGTCACGGGGGATGTCGGAGCGGACGGCGGCGGGGCCGCCCTCGTCCATGGGGGTCGGCCCGTCCTGGTGCTGCCCGTAGACGAACTGGTAGCGCTGGTAGAGGTGGTCGATCTTGTCCTGGGGGATCGCGATCGGCTCGCCCAGCTGGCGGGCGATGTGGACGGTGCGGGCGACCTCCTCGACCATGACGGCCGCCTTGACCGCCGCGCGGGCGTCGACGCCGATCGTGAAGGGGCCGTGGTTCTGCATGAGGACCGCCGGGCTGCGCGAACCCCGGAGGGTCTCCACGATGCCACGGCCGATGGAATCGTCCCCGATCAGCGCGAAGGGACCCACCGGCACGTCGCCCCCGAACTCGTCGCCCATCATCGTCAGGACGCACGGGATCGGTTCCCCGCGCGCGGCCCAGGCCGTCGCGTAGGTCGAATGGGTGTGGACGACGCCCCCGACGTCGGGCATGTGCCGGTAGACGTAGGCGTGCGCCGCCGTATCGGAGGAGGGCGACCCCTCGCCCGCGACGAGGCGCCCCTCGAGATCGCACACCACCATCGCCTCGGGCGTCAACTCGTCGTAGGAGACACCGGACGGCTTGATGACCAGGAGGTCGCGGGAGCCGTCGGCGGCGTCCCCGCGCACCCGCTGGGACACGTTGCCCGCCGTCCAGACCACCAGCCCCCACCGGGGCAGCTCCGCGTGGAGGCGGGCCACGCTCTCACGCGCGGCCTGCACGCGAGCCGCGAAAGCCTCTTCCCAGGTATCGGGCGTCCTGTGATCCATATCCGTGATGCTCCTTCTCGGTGATGTCGTACCAGTTCCGACGCCGACGGCGCGTGGCGCACGCCGTGCGGGGGCGCGCCGGTCGCCCGGCGCACCCCCGGGCCGTGCTCACTGGCCGCCGGCGCGACGCTTGTTGTAGACGTCGAAGGCGACGGCCAGCAGGAGGACCAATCCCTTGACGATCTGCTGCATCGAGGTGGAGGCGCCCATCAGCTGCATGCCGTTGGACAGGACCGCCATGATGAGACCGCCGATGAGGGCCCCGGAGATCTTGCCAATGCCGCCGGTGGTGGACGCGCCGCCGATGAAGCACGCGGCGATCGCGTCGAGCTCGAACATGTTGCCGGCGCCCGGCTGGGCGCCGTTCATGCGGGCGGAGTACACGACACCCGCCACGGCCGCCAGGAAGCCCATGTTGACGTAGGTCCAGAAGGACACCGACCGCACGTTGATGCCCGACAGCGCGGCCGCCGTCTTGTTGCCGCCGATGGCGTACACGTTGCGCCCGAAGGTGGTCGATCCGGCCAGCATCCCGTAGATGAGGACCAGGACGGCGAGCAGGATGAGGACGATCGGCAGGCCCCGCGAGCGCGACAGCTGGAGGCCCAGCCACATGACGATCGCAGCGATGAGGACCAGCTTGGCGACGAAGATCCACATCGCCTCCACCGCCTGGTGGTAGTGGATGCGCCCCATCCGTGTGCGCCACTGGGAGTAGACGAAGCCGACCACGCCGATCGCGAAGATCACCAGGGTGAAGACGTCGAAGCCCATCCCGCCGAACAGGCCGTTGAGGAAGCCGTTGGCGACGTTGTAGTACGACTTCGGGAACGGGGACAGCGACACGTTGTCGAGGATCTGATAGGTCAGACCGCGGAAGAGGAGCATCCCGGCCAGCGTGACGATGAATCCGGGGATGCCGACGAACGCCACCCAGAATCCCTGCCATGCGCCGATGAGCAGGCCGAGCACGATGGCCGCCAGGACGCCGACCCACCAGGGCATCCCCTGGCGGATGACGAGGACGGCGGACAGCGCGCCGGTCACCGCGACCACCGAGCCGACCGACAGGTCGATCTGGCCCAGCACGATGACGAACAGCATGCCGATCGCCAGGATCAGGACGTAGGAGTACTGGAGGACGATGTTCGTGATGTTGCCCGGTGACAGGAACGTGGGGTTGAGCACCGAGAACAGGACGACGATGACGATGAAGGCGAGCAGAATGCCGCTCTGCTGCACGTTCTTCGACAGCATGGCCTTCAGATTGACTTTTTCGCTCATTTCACTGGCTCCTTGGCCGGCTCGATGGTCATGTACTCCATGAGCCTCTCCTGATTGGCGTCGGCGATCGCGAACTCGCCGGTGATGCGCCCGTAGGCGAGCGTGTAGATGCGGTCGCACATGCCGAGGACCTCCTCAAGCTCCGAGGAGATGACGACGACCGCCTTGCCCGCCTCGACCATCGCGTTGATCAAGGTGTAGATCTCGTACTTCGCGCCGACGTCGATGCCGCGCGTCGGCTCGTCCAGGATGAGGACGTCCGCGTCGGTGAACAGCCACTTCGCCAGGACGACCTTCTGCTGGTTGCCGCCCGACAGCGATCCGACGATCTGCATGACGGAGTTCGTGCGGATGTTCATGCGATCGCGGTAGTCCTCCGCGACGGCCAGCTCCTCGTTGCCGTTGACGAAACCGGCGCGCGAAATCTTGCCCTTCGCGGCCATCGCGATGTTGTGCCGCACGTCGTCGATGAGGTTGAGGCCGTAGACCTTGCGATCCTCCGTCGCATAGGCGATGCCGTGGCGGATCGCCTCGCCCACCGTGTGGGTCGGGATCTCCACGCCGTCCTTGAACACGTGCCCGGCGACGTAGCGGCCGTAGGAACGGCCGAACAGGCTCATCGCCAGCTCCGTGCGCCCCGCGCCCATGAGGCCGGCGATCCCGACCACCTCGCCGTGGCGGACGTTGAAGGAGGCGTCCTTGATGATGACGCGGTCCTGGGTGGGATGGCGGACCGTCCATCCCTCGACGCGCAGCAGCTCCTCCCCGATCCGGCTGGTCCGCTCCGGGTACCGCTGGGACAGTTCACGCCCCACCATCAGCCGGATGATCTTGTTCTGCGTCGTCTCGGGATCCGCCATGTCGAGGGTCTCGATGGTCTGGCCGTCGCGGAGGATCGTCGTGCGGTCGGCGACCTCCACGATCTCGTTGAGCTTGTGGGAGATCAGGATGATCGTCACTCCGGAGTCGCGGAGCTCGCGGACCAGCTGGAGCAGCGTCTCCGAGTCGTTGTCGTTGAGCGCGGCCGTCGGCTCGTCCAGGATCAGCAGGCGCACGTCCTTCGCCATGGCCTTGCCGATCTCGACCAACTGCTGCTTGCCGACGCCGAGCTGGTTGATCGGCGTCGTCACGTTCTCGCGCAGACCGACCTTCGCCAGCACCTCCTCGGCCTGCTGGTTGACGGCGTTCCAGTCGATGAGCCCGTTGCGCTTGGGCGTGTCCGAGCCGAGGAACAGGTTCTCCGCGATGGACAGGTAGGGGATCAGCGCGAGTTCCTGGTGGATGATCGCGATCCCCCGGCTCTCCGAGTCCTTGATGGATCCGAACTGGACGCTCTGACCGTCCCAGACGATCTCCCCGCCGAACTCCCCATGGGGATAGACGCCGGAGAGGATCTTGACCAGCGTCGACTTCCCGGCGCCGTTCTCCCCGCAGATCGCGTGGATCTCGCCTTGGCGGACATCCAGACTGACGTTCTTGAGGACCTTGACGCCCGAGAACTCCTTATCGATGCCGCGCATCTCCAGAATTGCTGAAGTCATGTCATCTTCCGTTCCGGGGCCGCGGCAGGAGCCGGTCCCCTTCGAGCGGGGGCGCGGCGCCCCGGCGCGCCCGGCGCCCCCCGCCCCCGCGCGCCCCGTCGCTCACTTGCCCTCGGCGACGCCGGCCTTGACTTCGTCCTCGGTGTAGTAGCCCGAGTCGATGATCTTCTGCTGGATGTTGTCCGCGTAGATGGTCTCGACCTCGAGCAGGTAGGAGGGGACCACCTTCACGCCGTTGTCGTAGGTCGTGGTGTCGTTGGCCTCCGGCTCCTGGCCGGACGCGATCGCCTTGACCACCTCGACGGCCTGCGTGGCCAGCGTGCGGGTGTCCTTGAAGATCGTCGACTGCTGGACGCCGTCGTTGATCAGCTTGACGGAGGCGATCTCCGCATCCTGACCGGTCACAACCGGCAGCCCCTCCTTGAGGGTGGGGCCGTAGCCGGCGCCCTGGAGCGCGGTGATGACGCCGCGGGAGATCCCGTCGAACGGGGAGAGCACGCCGGCGAGGTCCTCAGAGCCGCCGCCGTAAGTGGACGTCAGCAGGTCCTCCATGCGCTTCTGCGCCGCCTCCTGCGACCAACGCAGCGTCGCGACGGTGTCGAACGCCGTCTGCCCCGACTTCACCACCAGGGTGCCGTCGTCGATGTACGGCTTGAGGGTGTCCATCGCGCCGTCGAAGAAGAATCCGGCGTTGTTGTCGTCGGGGGAACCCGCGAACAGCTCGATGTTGAGCGGGCCCGTGGGGCGCCCGTCCAGCTCCTTGCCGTCCTGGTCGGTGAGGCCCAGCCCGTACAGCAGGGCCGTCGCCTGGGCGACGCCGACTTTGTAGTTGTCGAATGAGACGTAGAAGTCGACGTTCTCGTTGTCGCGGATCAGGCGGTCGTAGGAGACGACCGGGATGTTCGCCGCGCCCGCCGCGTCCAGCTGGCTGGACAGCGCCGTGCCGTCGATGGAGGCGATGACGAGGATGTCCGCGCCGTTGGTGATCATCTGGTCGATCTGCTGCGTCTGGGTCGGGATGTCGTCGTTCGCGTACTGCAGGTCGACCTTGTACCCGGCGGCCTCCAGGCCTTCCTTGACGGCGTTGCCGTCGGCGATCCAGCGCTCCGACGTCTGGGTGGGCATGGCGACGCCGACCGTGATGTCGGACGACGCCGCGGCTCCGCTCTGGCCGCTGGTGGCCGAGCTGGAGCTTCCTGCGCCTTCTCCTGCGCAGCCGGCGAGTGCGAGCGCGCCCGCGGCCAGGACGGCAGCGGCGCCGATGGCGCGTCTGCCCGGGGTGTGGCGGTGGTTCATGAGCTTCTCTTCCTCGGTGACTCGGTGAACGGGGTGGACTGCAATGTCAGCACTTGCGGATGTGCACGATCACATCCGCGATGAGAACGTTAACACCGCGCCTCGAACGGGGGCAACCCTCTCGACGCCGACTGGAGGTCTCGAAATGATCACAGTCCGGCCGGGGCCGTCGATCTGGCGTCAGCGCCGGGGCATCGTCGTCGAGGCGCGCACGACGAGCTCGGGGCGCAAGGCCACAGGCCCCGCCGGTTCCCTTCCCTCCATCGCCCCGAGGAGCATCGACACCACCCGGCGCCCCAACTCCAGGAAGTCCTGGCTGACCGTCGTCAACCGCGGGAGATAGAAGCGCGCCTGGGGCACATCGTCGAAGCCGACCACCGAGACGTCGCCCGGCACGGACAGCCCCGAGTCGTGCAGGGCATGGATCAGCCCGAGGGACAGATCGTCGTTCGCGCAGAACACCGCCGTCGGCGCGCCGTCGCGCGCCAGGGCCAGGCCGACCTCGTACCCCGTCTCCGCGTCCCAGCCGTGGGCCAGCGGCTCGCGGACGGCCAACCCGGCCTCCTCCATCGTCGCCCGCCAGGACGCCTCGCGCGTCTGGGCCTCGTACCATCCCGCGGGTCCGGGCACGTGGGCGATGTCCGTGTGCCCCAGACCGATGAGGTGGCGGACTGCCATCACGGCGCCGGCCGCCTGGTCGACGCTCACCGACAGCACGCCGACGGCCTCCGCCACCACGGGCGACGTCACCGCCACGACGGGGACGGGGAAGTCGACGAACGCCAGATCCTCGGCCATGTCGAGCAGCGGCGCGAGGATCACGAGCCCCTCGACGGACAGGCCGAGGAAGTAGTCGACCGCCGCGCGCATCGCCTCGGGACTCGACTCCTCGATCGGCGCGACGCCGGTGAAGTAGCCGGCCCGGCGCGCCGCCAGTTCGACGGCGAGGAGCATCGAGGTCGGCCCGTAGTGCAAGGAGGTGGTGGTGAGGATCCCGATGACGCCCGACTTGCGGGTCACCAGTGCGCGGGCCATGGAGTTGCGCCGGTAGCCGAGGTCGTCGATGGCCCGTCGGACGCGCTCGCGCGTCTCGGGGGAGACCTTGTCGCTGCCGTTGAGCACGCGGGACACGGTCTGGTGCGACACGCCCGCCGCCGCCGCGACATCGACGATCGAGGGCGGACGACCGCCTCGCGCACGTGTGCCCATCCGACCTTCTCCCGCTTCGATTCCGCTCATCGTCCCATATCCCGAGGGCGGCTCCCCTCCGCTTCCGCCACCGGGGGCGTGACAACGGCCACGCTCAGGTGTTAACGTTCTCATCATCAGGGATCGCAGTCGACTCCGCGACATCGACTCGCCGATCCCCGGTCCTCCGATCCACCCCGACCTCCGGGAGCAGACAATGACCGTCACTTCCATCGAGCACTCCCGCGACCTCGCCGAGGGACGAACCGCGCTCGGCATCGAGTTTGGCTCCACTCGCATCAAGGCCGTCCTCATCGCCGCCGACGGCACGCCCGTGGCCTCCGGCGGACACGAATGGGAGAACCGCCTGGTCGACGGCGTGTGGACCTACGACCTCGACGCCGTGTGGGCGGGCCTGCGGGACGCCTACGCCGACCTCGCCCGCGACGTCGCCGAGACCCACGGCCTCACCCTCACGACCGTCGGCGCCATCGGCGTGTCCGCGATGATGCACGGCTACCTGGCCTTCGACGCCGACGACGAGCTGCTCGTCCCGTTCCGGACGTGGCGCAACACGTCGACGGGCGCCGCCTCCACCCAGCTCACCGACCTCTTCGGGGTGACGGTCCCCCAGAGGTGGAGCATCGCCCACCTCCATCAGGCCGTGCTCGACCAGGAGGAGCACGTCGCGCGGATCGCCTCACTGGACACCCTGTCCGGACTGGTCCACCGCCGCCTGACGGGCCGCCACGTGCTGGGCGTGGGCGACGCCTCCGGCATGTTCCCCATCGACCCGCGGACCTGCGACTACGACCAGGAGCTGGTCGACCGCTACGAGCGCCTGATCGCCGATCGGCGTCTCCCCTGGCATCTGCGCGATCTGCTGCCCGTCGTCCTGAGCGCCGGCGAGGACGCCGGCACGCTGACGCCGGAGGGCGCCGCGCTGCTCGATCCGACGGGCCGTCTCCGCCCCGGCATCCCCCTGGCCCCGCCCGAGGGCGACGCCGGCACGGGCATGGTCGCCACCCACGCCGTGGCGCCCCGCACGGGCAACGTCAGCGTGGGGACGTCGGTCTTCGCCATGCTGGTCCTGGAGCGTCCGCTCGCGCGCCTGCACCCCGAGCTGGACCCCGTGTGCACGCCCGACGGGCACCCGGTAGCGATGGTCCACGCGAACAACGGCACGGGCGAGCTGGACAGCTGGGTCCGGGTCTTCGAGGAGTTCTCCGCCCTCATGGGGATCGACGCGGATCGCCCTCGTCTCTATGACGCGCTGTACGCCCACGCGCTGGAGGGGGATGCGGACGGCGGGGGGCTCCTCCCCTACAACCTGTTCTCGGGCGAGCCCGTCGTCGGCCTCAAGGAGGGTCGGCCGCTGCTGGTGAGGGCCCCCTCCGCGCGCCTCACGCTCGCCAACCTCGTGCGCTCCCAGATCTTCACCGTCTTCGGCGCCTTGCGCCTGGGTATGGACCTCCTATCCGACGAGGGCGTCCGCGTGGACCGTCTGGTCGCCCACGGGGGCCTGTTCAAGACGCCCGAGGTCGGCCAGCGGCTGCTGGCAGCAGCCCTCGACACGCCCGTCGCCGTCGGCGCCTCCGCCGGGGAGGGAGGGGCCTGGGGCATGGCGCTCCTCGCCCGCTACCGCGTCGACCGCCGCGCCGACGAGACGCTCGCGTCCTACCTGGCCGACCGCGTCTTCGCGCAGAGGGAGTTCTCCATCGTGGAACCGGACCCCGTCGATCGCGCAGGCTTCGACGCCTTCATCGCGCGCTACCGGGAGGGGCTCGGCATCGAGCAGGCGGCGATCCGGCACTGCTGACGGTCGGCCCCTGCGGTTGCCGTCCTCCTGGGCCCATGACACAGTAGTTGTGCACTGACTCACACCGAGGAGGACACATGCCAGAGTTCGATGACGCCATCGACAAGGCCGGCGGCAAGGTCACGGAGGCCGCGGGCAAGATCAGCGGCGACAAGGACATGGAGGCCCGCGGGAAGCTCCAGGCCGCCGAGGCCGACGCCAAGCAAAGGATCGACCAGGCCACCGAGGGGATCCGCGACGCCGCCGAGAGCGCGGCGGCGGGCGCGCGAGCCCTGGGGGACCGCGTGAAAAAGGCCGTCGGCAAGGACTCCGACCAGGAGTAGGCGGCGCCGGCCGTGTCTGGCGGGCCGGGGACCCGGTCCGTCCGGCACGGCCCCCACGAGGGCCACTGATCCGCACCAGGATGCGGAAAACCCCGAAACCTTGCGGTTCCGGGGTTCCCTACGTGGAGATGGGGGGAATCTCCCTACTCATGCCTCTCACCTGCACCGAAGAACAGGTGTTCTATTCGCGTGCCATCCCCGTGCAACAGGATTCAAGGCGCCGAGGCGGGAATCTACCCCAACAGTGGGCCGCCTAGTGCGTGGACAGGAACTCTTTGTCGCGCGGGGAAGCTCGATCCGAGACCACGTCCTCAGCATGCTCAACACTGAGGGTGCGAGTCAGCCACCACACTGATCGCAGACCTTCGAGAGTAGTCAGCGCGAGGAGCGCGATCGACACGGAGGCGACCGCAGTAGTCGGCGGGAGTGCGAGGAGGAGCGCGAAAGAAACGCTGCTGAGGAGCGTGGTGACAACGATGAACCCCCAAGACCGTCGGATGGCGTCTCCGAAGCGGCGCCGGATCGCAGCCATGACAATCGACGAGGACTGGTAAGTCATCGCGCACGCGAAGGTCGCCGTCGCCATGACCAAACCCGAAGTGGTGGCGCCGGCTTCAAGGAAGGCTCCGAAGCCGTTGGTTGTCATCAACGTGGGGAGTGAACTGAAGTGAGCACCCACAGCGACGACCAAGAACAACGCAAGGTCGATCGTTGGATGCTCGATCCAGGTGTTCGTGAGTCTTCGCAGCATCGCGGGCACCTCCTAGGTCACGAGCTTGTAGACCTCATTCTCCGCCTGGGCACCTGCAGTTGCAGTGGCGGCGATGAGGCTCTTGAAGGACTTGGACTGCAAGACGTCCGGCTCGACCTCGATGGAGACGCAGAACTTGCCTTCAACGAGGCTAAGAATGGCTTCGTCGGATCCATCACTCGCCACGGACACAACCTCAGCCTTGCCAGCGTGGACAAGTCGCGGCAGTGCTCGCTCGACGAGGTGCTTGAGCGCCACGCGCGTGTTGCGTCTCTGGCGATCACCATCTCGCAGCGTGTAGGTGACCGTGACGTCTAGCTCACCGCCGATCTCCTTCGCCACACCATCGAAGGCCGTTGTGAAGGTATCGGACTCCTCGGTAGCGGTCAGCAGATCACGCGCAGTTGAAAAGGTCGCGATGACCTTGCGGACGCCATCAGTCTCCTCACGAAACGTTCGGACCTTCGCGGTATCCATGACTGGTCGTACCGACCACTTCCTCTCGTCCCCGAGCGGGCAAGCATCCTCCAGGAACTCAGCCAGCGCTTTGGTGCCTGGCGAGGACTGGTTCCCTCTTGCAATCGCGATCACAGCCTTCTGGGGAAGGAAGATCACGGCGGCCGAGTTGGCGACGATCTCAGCATTCTCATCGTCGAGGAAGTCCGACACATCGGTCGCCTTGTAGTCGACGATGGTCTGGAAGGAACGGTCGACCTCCTTGTGCATGCCAAGAGCAGGGAATCGCTGTGTCTGGTCCGGAATGTGGAGCACGCTGCCAACCTGTTGATCCCCAACGCGCTTTGGTTCTCCGCCGGGGGTCGTGGACCACTTGGTGAGAACTGCGCGCCAGTCAATGTCCGCAGCGAGTGTTGCCATGGATCCTCGGACCGCCCAGAGTTGGTAGAACCAGATCTTCTTCTCATTGGAGGCCATCGCTCTACTTCCCCGCCCTCATCAGAACTTGGCCAGTAGGTCGGCCTTCTTGGCTGCGAACTCCGCGTCGGCGAGGATGCCGGCGTCATGGAGCTGGCCGAGTTGGGCGATCTGGTCCATGACGCTCGGCTCGGCCGGAGCGGCGGGCGCGGGGGCCATCGGCGCCGTGGCTGGGACCTGGGGCGCGGCCGGGGACTGCACGGGGGCGGCCTGGTAGTCGCCGCGCTTGATGGCGCTGACGAGCTCGATGACGTGGTCAGCGTCGGCATGACTGACGCGCATGGCGAGATCGCCGGCGCTGGTGGTGAGGACAATGACGGTGTTCAATCCCATGCCCTTCTTGCGAGAGACATGGCTGATCTGGTCGATGGGGATGATTTCGCCCTCATCGGTCCCGCGGACCCCGGTCGCCAGGAGAGACATGCCTGCGGTGGCCACACCCAGGGCAGCCTTCGCGCCTGTTGTCATGATGCTCTTCCGTCGCCACTCGACCCGGTCTGGGTAGATGGTGACGGTGGCGTTGCGGCCGTTGATGTGGGACTTGAGATGCATCAGGGGTTCCAAGGGGGTTCCTCTCGCCTAGGACATGCGCGCCCGTCGAGGGCGTTGATGGTTCGCCCTCAATCATCGGTGCATGTGGTGCGAGAAGTGGCAGATTCGTCAGGTGTCGGACACTTCACGCCATGTCAGGGTGCAACGAGGGTCACGGATACTGCCTCCTGCACCTTGATTTGACCAGAGCTCGCACACCCGAATGACACGGTTCCTCCACCACGATCAGGCGTCGCGGGACTCTCAAACTCATGACCAGTGCTCAGCTCACCGGGGCTGACCGCCATAGTCACGTTCATCGAGGCTTCGCATGTAGTGATCCCGGTCCATTGATGTTGTCCAGATCCGTTCCTGGGTCTGGATGTTGCCCTTGGTGCGGTTGTCGGAGCGGTCGAACCATTTTGCCGCTTCGATCTTCGCCATGCGCAGTCTCGCAGCCTCGTCGAGGGCCGGGGCGAGGTCAGTATCCCGCGAACCCAGGACAACGACGTCATACTGCTTGGAGCGGGCCAATCGCATGAGGGCGAGCGCGCAAAGGACGTCGACGCCCTTCTCTCGTCGCGTGCTACGAACGGGCATGCGTCGCCCATCGATGTAGTCCCATGAGTACTTCAGGGGGCGCAGAGTCACATCGACCACCCCGTGATGCCCGCGCAACCAATTCGAACGCTGCTCCTGGTTGCGGCGATAGGCCTCGGGGTCGTCCTCTTGGATCGGCAACCCGCGGAACACCTCAACCCGGGAGACCTCGACCTGATGCTCGGGCTCAGACTTCGCATTGCGTGCGAGGGCAAGTTGGCAGGCGAACCGGTAGGGCTCGATGAGACCTTCCTCGATGGGGCGACCGGGCAGGAACAGGCCCGCACCCGTGAGGTGGACGTTCTGGTAGTCGATGACGACGGCCATTCGCTTCGTCATTGAGGTCCTCCGGAGAAAAGTAAACCCCGCCAGTCCCGAAGGACGGCGGGGAGCTATGGGGTGAACATAGCACTCGAACGTACCCCATGCAAGCACATGCCACGTCGTGCACCATCTGCACTATCCGTGAAGGGCCCCGACGCTGAAGCTTCGGGGCCCTTCACCATGCCTACGGCTCACACGTAGCGGCGCGCCGTCTCGCGGATCTGGTCGGCGTACTTGTAGATGTCCTCGATGCTGTCGAGGTCGTGTCGGGTGACGTTCTTGTCCTCGTCGAGGATGCCGAGCCACTTGGTGGACTTGGCATTGAAGTAGCACCGGGCGATGGGCTTGCGGTTGTTGTCGTCGGCGAGGACCGCGAAGTAGCTCTTGGCGTCGCGATAGGTGATGCGCTCGGGCGCGAGCTCGGCGCACGCGATGGCCTTGATGATGCGGAAGGCGAAGAGTTCGTCCGCCGTCGTCTCAATGCCGTCGTCCGCCGTGGCGACCTCGGCGTCCGCATCGGGCTCGTCCACAGCAGGGTCGGGGATGCTCGATGTGATTGGTGCGGCACCGATGTCGTTGGTGCCCAGGGCGGTCTTCAGGCGGTCGTTGACACGGTCGTTGAGGAACTGGCGCAATGCCTTGTCGACGAGGCCCGTGAACTTCTCCTGGATCGCCTGCGTGAACCGTCCGTCGTAGACCCGCTGCGTCAGGAGCTTCACGAACTCCGGGGTGGGCTCCTTGAACTCTGCGGCCACCTCGCGCTTGATGGCGCCCACGTACTTGAGCTCTTCGGCCGCGGTGACGATGGAGGTGAGGTCGAAGGTGTCCTTCGTGAGCTTCTTGAGCTCGGGGAGGAGGGTGGTGTCGATGTCCGTCAGGTCGAGGACGAGGAAGGGCCGGGCGTCCATCTTGTTGGGGGCATCGAGGTCCGTGTAGAAGTTGTAGACCCGGCCATTGGTGAGGATGGCGACGCGCGTCGAGGTGACGGCGAAGTAGCGGTAGAGCTGGGAGGCGTGCTCGAGGGTGAGTTCGCCAGCGACCTTCTTGCACTCGATGAGGATCTGGATCTCACCGTCGTGAGCGATCGCGTAGTCGATCTTCTCACCCTTCTTGACACCGACATCGGCCACGAACTCGGGGATCACCTCACGAGGGTCGAAGACGTCATAGCCGAGGACGGGTCTGCTGCAGGGATTGGTGACACCTGATGTGAGCGCACGTGGGTGCGTTCTGGAAGGATGTTCATCATGCCTAAGGCCTATCCCAAGGAGTTCCGCGAGGACGTCATCCGTGTGTGTGTTCCGT
>JAFAAX010000168.1 GCA_023426345.1 Actinomycetes bacterium | reverse complement strand
GGCCGTGGTCGACGCGGTCTCCGCGGAGCTCGGCCAGGGCTGGCCCGACCTGGTCGCCCCCCGCTTCGACGCGCGCCGCGCCGTCGTGCTCGACGACCGGTGGGCATCGGCCCGCGAGGATCTCGCGCGCCTGGCCGCCGGCCACGACCTGCCGGAGTCCGTGGTCTTCACGGGCGCCGGGACGGCCGTCGCGGACCAGGCGGCCTGGCATGCCGGGCGCGTCCGCGCCGCGGGCGACGCGGACCTCGCGGACCTGTTCGACCGCCTCGCGGAGGATGCCCGCCGCACGCCGGAGGCGGGCGATCCGGCCGTCCGCTTCGCCGACGACGTCGCCGTGGTGACGGGCATGACGCCGTCCTCCATCGCCGGCGGCGTCGTCGCCGGCCTGCTCGCCGGCGGCGCGACCGTCGTCGCGACGGCCTCCTCCGTGGACGCCCGCCGACTGGCCTTCGCCGAGCGGCTCTACCGCGACCACGCGGCGCCCGGGGCGACGCTCTGGCTGGTGCCCGCCAACCTCGCGTCCTACCGCGACGTCGACGCGCTGGTCGACTGGGTCGGCCACGCGCAGTCGACGTCCGTGGGCGGCACCGCCCGCGAGGTCAAGCCCGCGCTGCTCCCGACGCTGTTCTTCCCGTTCGCCGCGCCCCGCGTCTCCGGCACGATGGCCGACGCCGGGCCGCAGACGGAGAACCAGATGCGCCTGCTCCTGTGGAGCGCCGAGCGCACGATCACGGGCCTGGCGGCGCTCGGCGCGGACACCGTCGTCGACCACCGCCTCCACGTCGTCCTGCCCGGCTCCCCGAACCGCGGGATGTTCGGCGGGGACGGGGCCTACGCGGAGGCGAAGTCCTCCTTCGACGCCATCGCGACGCGCTGGCACGCCGAGCACGTGTGGGCCGACCGCGTCTCGATCGCCCACCCGCGCATCGGCTGGGTGCGCGGCACGGGACTCATGGGCGGCAACGACCCGCTGGTCGACGCCGTCGAGCGGGCGGGCGTCCGGACGTGGTCGACCGACGAGATGGCCGCCCGGCTGCTGGACCTGTGCGCCCCGGAGGTGCGGAGGCGCGCCGCCGACGGCCCCGTCGACGCCGACCTCACCGGAGGCCTGGGCGCCCGCCTCGACCTCGGCGCGCTGCGCGCCCAGGTGGCCGCGGACGCCGCGCGGACCGCCTCCGAGGACGGGGCGTCGCCCTCGTCCCCGGTGGTCGTCTCCGCCCTCCCCTCACCCACCCGGATCCGGGTCCAGCACATCGAGCCCGCCCAGTGGGGCCCGGTCGACGCGGACCTCGACGACACGGTCGTGGTGGTGGGCATCGGCGAGGTCGGCCCGTGGGGCTCGGCCCGCACGCGCCTGGAGGCCGAGCTCGGCATCCATTCCGACGGCACCGTCGACCTCACGCCGGCCGGCGTGCTCGAGCTCGCCTGGATGACGGGGCTGCTCACCTGGCGGGACTCGCCGACGGGCGGCTGGTACGACACGGACGACCAGCTGGTCCCCGAGTCGGAGATCTTCGAGCGCTACCGCGACGAGGTCGTGGCCCGCTCCGGCGTGCGGACCTTCGTCGACGACGGGCCGCTGCACGCCGGGCACACGCCGGAGGACGCCGCCGTGTTCCTCGACCGCGACATCGCCTTCGGCGTGGCCGACGAGGCCGAGGCCCGCTCCTACCTGGACGCCGATCCGGCCCACACGCGGATCGCCCGGGACCCGGCCGGCGGCGAGTGGACCGTCACGCGTCTGTCCGGCGGGCAGGCCCGCGTCCCCCGGCGGGCGACGCTCACGCGCCGCATCGGCGGGCAGTTCCCGACGGACTTCGATCCGGCGAAGTGGGGGGTGCCGGCCTCGATGATCGACTCGATCGACCGGATCGCCGTGTGGAACCTGGTGACGGCCGTCGACGCCTTCATCTCGGCGGGCTTCAGCCCCGCGGAGCTGCTCCAGATCGTCCACCCCGCAGATCTCGCCGACACCCAGGGCACCGGGTTCGGGGGCATGACGAGCATGCGCAAGCTGTTCGTCGACCGCTTCCTGGGCGAGGGCTACCCGCAGGACATCCTCCAGGAGACCCTGCCCAACGTCGTCGCCGCGCACGTCATGCAGTCCTACATCGGCGGCTACGGCTCGATGATCAACCCCGTCGGGGCGTGCGCGACCGCCGCGGTGTCCATCGAGGAGGGCCTGGACAAGATCGCCTGCCGCAAGGCGGACTTCGTGGTCGCGGGCGCCATCGACGACATCCAGGTGGAGTCCATCGAGGGCTTCGGGTCGATGAACGCGACGGCCGATTCCCAGGCGATGCTCGACCAGGGCATCTCGGAGCGCTTCGTCTCCCGCGCCAACGACCGCCGCCGCGGCGGGTTCGTCGAGTCCCAGGGCGGCGGCACCGTGCTGCTCACCCGCGCCTCGATCGCGGCGCGCATGGGCCTGCCGGTCCTCGGCGTGGTCGCCTACGCGCAGACCTTCGCCGACGGCGCGCACACCTCGATCCCGGCTCCCGGCCTCGGCGCGCTGGCCGCCGGGCGCGGCGGCGCGGACTCGGCGCTCACGCGGCGCCTGCGGGCCCTGGGCGTCTCCCCCGACGACGTCGCCGTGCTCTCCAAGCACGACACGTCGACCAACGCGAACGACCCGAACGAGTCGGACCTGCACACGCGGCTCGCGCGGGCGCTGGGGCGCACCCCGGGCAACCCGCTGCTCGTCATCTCGCAGAAGACCCTGACGGGGCACGCGAAGGGCGGGGCGTGCGTGTTCCAGGTCAGCGGCCTCACGCAGCTGTTCCAGACGGGGGTCGTCCCAGCGAACGCCTCGCTGGACTGCGTCGACGGCGCGCTGGCGCACTACCCGGACCTCGTGTGGCTGCGCTCCCCCCTCGATGTCTCGGCATCGGGCCCCGTGCGGGCCGCGTTCGCGACCTCCCTGGGCTTCGGCCATGTCTCCTCCCTCATCGCTCTGGTGAACCCGGCGGCCTTCGAGGCGCTGCTCGCCGCGTCGGGCGACACGGCCGAGGAGGGCGCCCGGCTCCTCGCCGAGTGGCGCGACCGCTCCGACGCCCGCCTGCGCGAGGGCACGCGCCACCGCGAGTCCGGCATGATGGGCCATTCGGCGCTCTACGAGCCCATCGAGGCGCGCCGCCTCCCCGAGGAGGATGCCGCCGCCGGTGTCGACCCGCATGAGGTCGAGGCCGCGATGCTCCTGGATCCGACGGCCCGCCTGGGCGCCGACGGCGTCTACCACCGGGCGCCGGAGGACGCGCAGCGGTGATCCTCGGGATCGGCGTGGACCTGGTGGCCCTGCCCGCCTTCCGGGAGCAGGCGGGGTCGCCGGGGTCCGTGTTCATCGGGCGGACGTTCACGGCGCGCGAACTGCGGGCCGCGCGCGCGCGGGCGACGGCGCGGGGGCTTGCCCCGGACGACCCCGCCGCCCTGGCGCCCCACCTCGCGGCACGCTGGGCAGCCAAGGAGGCCGCGGTCAAGGCCTGGTCGGCCGCCCTGGCCGGCGTCGCCCCGCCGATCCCGGAGGAGCGGCTCGACTGGCGCGAGATCGAGGTGTCCGCCGACCACTGGGGCCGTCCCGCCCTGGTCCTCCACGGCCGCGTCGGGGCCGAGGCCGAGCGCGGCCTGGGCCCCGGCCTGGCCTGGCACGTCTCCCTCACCCACGACGGCGAGTACGCGCAGGCGTTCGTCGTCCTGGAACGCCTCCCCGACGCCTTCGCCGCCACGGGCTAGTCCGGGGCGGCGAGCACCCGCTCAGTAGCCCGGCGCATCGGACGCCCCCGCTCCGACCAGCTCGGCGCCCGCGGATCCGTCGGGGCCCTCGGGATCGAGATCGTCAGCGGGCGCATCCGGGTCGCGGACCGCCACCGTGCCCAGGGGACGTCCGGGTGCCTCCGGCGGGTTCTCCCACCGCGTGTCGTCGACCTGACCGGCTTCCAGCACGACGCCGTCCGCGTCGACGCGGATGTCCGGCTGCTCCTGCTGTCCCGGCGCGCTCTGCTGCTCGTCCTCCGAGTCCGACTTCCGCGGGGGGCGGATGAACCGGCTCATCCCGTGGTTCATGTCGAAGCCGATGGCGTCGGCGGTGACGACCAGCTCGGCGCGGGCCTCCTTCGCGTCCCTGTCCAGCCACGCGTTGGCCGACGGCCGGCCGACGACGAGCAGGGGATCCCCCTTGCCCACCGAGCGCATGACGTTCTTCGCCAACTGGCCCCACACGCGCACGGTGTACCAGTGGGTCTCGTCCTGGACGAAGACGCCGCCGTCCGTGCGTCGCCACCGCGAGACCCCGAGCCGGAAGCGCACCGTAATGTCGGGGTCCGGCTTCGGCGGTTCCCCCGGTTTTCCCTTCAACTCGTAGGCGGCCGGCACACTGCCGACCCTGCCGCGCAGGGCGATCGTCGTGGACTCGTTCATCGTGTGCTCCTCGGCTCAGCCCCGGCCCTGTGCCGGGAGGCTGCGACCAGCGTGGAGCACGCGGCCCCGGCGACGTCGGCGCCCCGGTGCCCGCCTGTGGACACAGATGGCATGCCCCTCATCCTGTGGACAGGCAGGGCCTGTGGACGACCGACACGGGAAAGCCCCCTCACCTGCCGAGACGGCGGGCGAGGGGGCGCCCTCGTCGGCGGTCAGCCGGCGACGATCCCTAGATCGACGACCTCCCGGGCGATGCGGCGGGCGTCGTCGCGCGTCGGGCCCTGGCCCGTGGCGGGGAACAGGACGCGTCGGTAGTACTCGAGTTCCTGGATGGACTCGCGGATGTCCGCGAGCGCGCGGTGCCCGCCGTGCTTCTCCGGGGACTCGTAGTAGGCGGCCGGGTACCAGCGCTTGGCCAGTTCCTTGACGGAGGAGACGTCGATGAGGCGGTAGTGGAGGTGGTCGATGACGGCGGGCATGCCGATCTCGAGGAACATCTTGTCGGTGCCCACCGAGTTGCCGGCCAGCAGGGCCTTCTTAGGCTCGGGGACGAACCGCCGGATGTAGGACAGGACCCGGTCCTGGGCCGCGGACAGCGCGAGGCCCCCGGACAGCTCGTCCAGGAGCCCCGACGTCGTGTGCATGGTGCGCACGAAGTCGTCCATGTGGTCCAGGGCGTCCTGCGGAGGGGCGATGAGGACGTCGATGCCGGGATCGGCGATGCGGAGGTCGGCGTCGGTGATGACGACGGCCACCTCGATGAGCACGTCGCGGGCGAGGTCCAGCCCGGTCATCTCGCAGTCGATCCACACGAGGGGATCGCGCAGGGGCGGGGCGGCAGCGGACGTCGGGGTCTCGGAAGTCTCAGTCACATCCGCCAGTGTAGGCGTCGCCCGGCGGACGCCCGCCGGCCCGGACCGGGGTCCGGCCCTAGACTGCCCGCATGCCCGTCGTCGCCTCCGCCGCCCCGCCCGACCTGCCCGTCACCGCCGAGGATGTCGCCGCGGCCGCGCGCGCCCTGGACGGCGTCGTGCGGCGCACCCACCTGGGACGCTCCGAGCGGCTCACGGAGCAACTCGGCGTGGAGGTCCTGCTCAAACGCGAGGACCAGCAGAAGTGCCGGTCCTTCAAGGTGCGGGGCGCCTACGCGCGGATGAGCGCCCTGACCCCCGAGGAGCGCCACCTCGGCGTCGTCGCGGCGTCGGCCGGCAACCACGCGCAGGGCGTCGCCTACGCGTGCGCGCACCTCGGGGTCCGCGGCACGATCTACCTGCCGTCCAACACGCCTCGCCAGAAGCGCGAGGCGATCGCGTCGATCGGGCATGGCCAGGTCGAGCAGGTCATCGTGGACGGCCCCTTCGACCGGGCCAACGCGCTGGCCCAGGAGACGGCGCGCGCCGCGGGCCGGGTCTACGTCCATCCCTATGACGATCCGCTGACGATCGCCGGGCAGGGCACGATCGCCGTCGAGCTCGGCGAGCAGATGCCGCCCGACACGTCCTGCGTGCTGGTCCCCGTGGGCGGCGGCGGGCTGCTGGCCGGCATCGCCGCGCAACTGCGCGCCACCCGCCCCGGCCTGCGCATCCTGGGGGTCGAGCCCGCCGGGGCCGCCTCCATGCGCCGCGCCCTGGACGAGGGCGGCCCGGTGCCGTTGGACGCCGTTGACCCCTTCGTCGACGGCACGGCGGTGGGCACGGCCGGGCGGCTCCCCTTCGCGGTGATCTCCCGGCTGGTCGACGACATCCTGGTGGTCCCCGAGGGCGCCGTGTGCACGGAGATGGTCTCGCTCTATCAGTCCGACGGCATCATCGCCGAGCCCGCCGGCGCGCTGGCCAGCACCGCCGCCCGCCTGTTCCTGGCTGCGCCCGAGGACCGCGCCCGCGTCCTGGGGGCGGAGTCGGCCGACGGACCCGTCGTGTGCCTGGTGTCGGGCGGCAACAACGATCTCACGCGCTACGCGGAGGTCATGGAGCGGTCTCTGCGCTACGAGGGCCTGCGCCACTATTTCCTGGTGACGTTCCCCCAGCAGCCGGGGGCCCTGCGGATGTTCCTCGACGACGTCCTGGGGCCCGGCGACGACATCGTCCACTTCGAGTACACGAAGAAGAACAACCGGGAGTCGGGCCCAGCGCTGGTCGGCATCGACCTGGCGGACCGCTCCGACATCGAGGGGCTGCGCCGCCGGATGGCGGCCTCGCCCCTGCACGTCGAGGAGGTCCCGGCGGGATCCGCCATGTACCAGCTGCTGGTGTGAGGCGCGGGCGCCCTCGTCGATCAGGAGGTCAGGCGACCAGCGCGTGGCGGCGGGTGCGCACGACGCGCACGTCGGCGGCCGTGTTGAAGCGGTAGCCGACCCCGCGCACGGTCGTCAGCAGCTCGGGGACGTCGAGCTTGCGGCGCAGGCGGCGGATGTGCGCGTCGACCGTGCGGGAATCCGTGTCCAGGCCCCGGTGGCGCCACACGGTGGCGAACAGCTCGTCGCGCGAGACCGTGCGGTCCGCGTTCTCGGCCAGGTGCGCGAGCAGCGCGAACTCCTGCCGGGTGAGGTCGATGGGCCGGTGGTCCACCTTGACGGTGCCCTCCGCCAGGTTGACGGTGACCGCGGTGGACAGGCGCAACTCCCCCAGGACGGCCAGGAAGTCGTCGAAGGACGAGGCCTGCGCGGACGTCGCGGCGGAGGAACGGCGGAGGGGTGTGTCGATGAGGGTCATGTGAGTGTCCGATGTGTCGGGCCGCGCACCCACGCATCGAGGTGGGCTCACAGTGGCGGCAGTCTGATTGGGGTCTGGGGTTCCAATCAGCGGCACATTCGCGCGCACGCGCCACCCATGGGGCAGCGGGTCGGCATCGCGAAATCGATCACGGGCCCATCGTGGCCGGTCGATGGCACCGAGGCAAGGATGCGTCCGCATCGTGGGACGGTGTGAACGCGCCTGCGCGCGCCCATGCGCCGTGCGTCCACGCGGGTCGCGCCAGACTTGTGCCTCGACTACTAGTACGCTAGTACCCCGGCCCGGGCGCGCGGGCCGCGCCTCCGTAGCTCAATGGATAGAGCAACAGCCTTCTAATCTGTGGGTTGCCGGTTCGAGTCCGGCCGGGGGCACTGGATGCGACCAGACTCGAACTGCGGCCTGATGGATCATGGGGCTGGGCCCGCGCCTGGGCTCACGATCTCTGACCGGAGTCGCCGAACGGGCATCCTGCAACCGCCTGCTGCTCCCCGATCTGCCGCGATCTGCCGCGGGGACCGTCACGTCCTGGCCGGCGACGAGCGCCCCCACCGCTGCCGACCGCCGTCTCGTCCTCGATTGACGAGGGCGGCGCCGTTCCGCGGGCCCTCTCGCGCGGCCGCCGCCTGGCGGCGCGCCTGCTGGTGGTGGCGGTGCGGACTGCGCCCGGCCTGCTGCCAGGCTCCGCCCGGATTCATCCATGCCGGGGCCCTGACCTCGGGCACGCCGTCGCGCATCCGGATCTGCCATCCGTGGAGGTGGAGGAAGCGATGGTGGAACCAGCACAAGGCCACGCCGTTGCCCGTATCCGTCGCCCCGCCGTCCTGATACTCCTGCACGTGATGCACCTCGCACCACACGCCCGGCGTCTGGCACCCGGGAATCACGCAGGTGCCGTCGCGCACCAGGATCGCCCGGCGCTGGGCATCGGTGAACACGCGCTGAGGGCTGTCCGTCGATCCCAGGATCGCCCCGTTGTCATCCAGCAGGACCTTCTGGATCCCGCCCGCGCAGCCCGCATGCAGGGCCGCCCGGATCGGCACGGCGGAGGAGTCGTCGTGCATCCCCTGCAAGAAGGCCCTCCCCGGAACATCCCGGCTCCAGGCGGCACCGGTGCCTGACGCTTCATTCGCCGCCGCCAGATCCTCTGCGCTGGCCGTCACCACCAGCACCGGCAGTCCCCTCTGCAGCATCGGCATGCCCTCAGCGCCCGCCGCCACGGAGAGGATCGTCATCAGCGCATCATGACGGCGCTGAGGCGGTGTCCGGCCGTCGGCATCCCCCGTGACCGGCTCTTCGGTGCCGTTGTCCGTCAGACTGGCACTGTCCCTGTCCACCCGGGGGTTGAGGCAGGCGTCGAGCTGCCGGTTCAGCAGGGCCGCCACCTCCGGCAGCACGCTCCCCCGGATCGGCACCAACCCGTCCCTCAACCGCCCCACCGTGAGGCCGCGTCCGGCCAGCGCCGCCACCTCCGACGGCTCCGCGCCGTCCGGATCGACCACCGCGTTCCAGGCGTTCGCCATCTGGGCCAAGTCCCGCAGCGGCCATGGCGGCTCGAACGCATCGGCCACATCGGCCGCGTCCGTGCCGCCGTCCGCCGTCCCCCGGGGCGCCACGTCCAGAAGGGCCTCCACCGCCTCCGCCCCGCTGTATTCTCCACCGCCGGAGACGCCGAGCGTCTGGCCCAGGAGGTGCCCGAGGGTTCGGCGGTGCGCGGCGATCATCTCCCCGCCCACGGCCGCCGCCACCAGGCACCGCTCCGCCTGGGCGACCACCACGGGGTCCCCGCGCTGCACGCCCGGCCTGAGCGCCGCCATGATCACGTCGCGCTGCTCACGGCCGAGCAGGCCGACGCCCATCAGCGCGCCGATCACCGGGAAGCGGGACGCGATCGCCTCGCCGGTCAGGGACGTCCCCGCGCGCACCTGCCGAGCCACCTGTACGCGCGCCCGCGCTTCCCTCCACGACACCCCCGCGACCTGGCCGATCAGATCCCGGCCCGACCGGCACCCCGTCTGCGCCAACAGCCCCGTCCGATCCGGATCCCACCCGCAGGCCGCGCGCTCCTCGGCCTCGCCCGCCGCCAGGATCCGCGCGGAGTCCATCACCCGCCCCAGGGCCTCGATGCCGGCCAGAACCCCCACCAGCTCACCGTGCGACAGACCCGCCAGCGCGGCCGGGTCGATGATGCCCGCGGCATCCCCACAGACCTGGTCCACCAAGTCCGTCAGCATCCCCCCGGACGCCACGTCGACATCCACGACGTCAACCATGATCCATGGTCGCACCCACCACCCCCATTTGAGGGCGAACGGACGTTCGATCAGACCGCATCCACCATACTGTGATCGACCTCATATTCAGCCGCGCGGGGGGCGCCCTCGTCGCCGTCACCGCCCGTCACCCGGCCAGGGCCCGGTCGATCCTCTCCGCGACCTCGTGATGCAACGGCGTGCCGGTGTCCCGCGCCCATGCGGAAAGCACGGCGGCGTCGCCCTCGTCGAGGCCGGCGAAGAAACGCGCGACGCCGATCCCATGACCCGGCGCCTCCACGACCTCGAGCGCGTCCCCGGCGGAGACAGCGCCCTTCACGACGACCCGGAAGTAGACGCCGGTGCGACCGTGACGCGCGAACTCCTTGACCCAACCGTCGCGGCCCACCCAGTCCGCGAATACTCGGCAGGGCGTGCGCGGAGCCGTGACCTGCAATGTCACGGTCCCGATGCGCACAACGGCCCCGATCTCCAGGTCGTCGAGCGCCCACTCGCCCGCACCCGTCGATGTGGCGCGGCCCACCGAACCCTCCACGGTGAGGTTCTCACCGAACGATCCGTCCGCCAGCGGACGCCCCAGAACGGACTCCCAGTACACGTACTCCTCCCGGGCGAAGCCGTAGACGGCCTGGAACTCGCCTCCATGATGTCTCCGGTCCGCCTGGACGTCGCGGTACAAGCCCAGGGCGCGCACGGGAACAGGACCCGTCACCGGACGCTTGTCGATCGCGGTGACGCCGACCGTTCCCGGTGACTCGCGCAGCGCGGACACGACATTGACGGAGCGGATCACAGCGGCCATGGGCGCGACCCTACTGCGCCGACTCAGGCCGGTGGGCGACGAACTCTCATCGCAGAGATTCCTCGACCTGAGATCAGCCGATCCACCTGCCCGACAGACAGCCGGCGCGCAGCTTCCCGGGGGCCGCCTGGAGCGCCTCCGCCTCCGCCTCAGCTCTCCTGCGGATGCTCCGCGAGCCACGCCGCATAGGACCGGCCCTTCCACTTCCAGTAGCGCGGCCCGTTACAGGAGTGCCCGATGGCGATGGCCCCGGCGGTCGAGGGCGTCGCGAACGCGATGTCGCGGGTCACGCGGCCCTGCCCGCCCTCAACGACGATCGAGCCGTCGGCCACCAGCGCGTCGTATTGCGCCTGGTAGGCGGCGTAGGACTTGACGGTGGCCGGGGTGCGCCCGGTGTTCGTCCACTCGGGAACCACCCGGGAGCCCGCCATCAGCACGAATCCGCCCTCGCGGATCCGCCCTCGCGCATCGACGCGGCGCCGGGGATCGACGAAGGAGAACACCGGCGACTCGTCCGTGCCCGACTCCCACGCCGCGTCCCCCGCCCCCGCGGACCGAAGCTGCCCCGCGGACCGGAGCCGCCCCGCGGGCTGTGGCTGCCCCGAGGACGGGGGCGGCTCCGCGCCCGATCGGCCGGTCACCGCGTCCACGCCCAGGACCGGCAGGATGACCAGGAGCTTCGCCAGGAACGACTGGACGTCGGAGACCTGGGCCTCCCGGATCGGCGGGGTCCGCGGCGCCGGGGCGCCGGTCGTCAGCGCGCCCGGGGCCTGGGAGGCGAGCTCGACCAGCAGGGACTCCAGGTACGCCCAGTGGGCGCCCGTGAAGGCGTCATCCGACGCCGTGAGGACGACCAGCCGGTTCCACGCGCCCTCGTGGGTGCTCGACGGCAGCGTCGCGCCGACGAGGTCGGCGAGCGGGCCGATCGCCGCGCAGGTCTGCGGCGCCCCACGTCCGGGGTCGTCGAGCAGCAGGTACAGCCCGTTGCCGAGGGTCTCCGGACGCTCCAGCAGCTCGCCCAACCGGGCGCGCGGGCCCGACAGCACGCCCCCGGTCCATCCGGCGACGCCCGCGGTCATGATGCCGCCGGGCAGGCCGTCGGCCAGGAACAGCTCAATGCGCAGGCCCGTCATGCCCCCGTGGACTCCTTGCTGGTGAACATCCGGCGATCGAACACCCCGCAGTATCCCACGCGCGCCCCGGTGCTCCCGACGTCACACTCAGCCGGATGCTGGCGCCCCTGCCTTCCGCCGCGCGATTGTCCTACGGTGGGCGACAACGAGCAGCCCCGGGCTGCTCCCCCGATCCAGCTCCGAAGGAGACCGACATGTCCCAGCCACCCGTCACGTTCGTCATTGCGGGATCGGAGGCCACCGGCGGAGCCGGCGTCCAGGCCGACCTGCGCACGCTGGAGGAGTTCGGCGTCTACGGCGCCGCGGCCCTCACCTGCCTCGTCGCCTTCAATCCGAACGACGGCTGGAACCATCGCTTCACGCCCGTGGACACGCAGGTCCTGCGCGACCAGTGCGAGGCCATCCTGGCCGAGTGGCCCTCCCCCGACTCCGTCAAGGTCGGCATGTTGGGCACCGTCCCCACGATCGAGGCGACCCGCGACATCCTCGCCGCCGCGGCGCTGCCGCATGTCGTCGTCGATCCGGTGCTGATCTGCAAGGGCCAGGAGCCCGGAGCCGCCCTGGACATCGACACGGCCCTGCGCGCCGAGGTCCTCCCCCTGGCCGACGTCATCACGCCGAACTACTTCGAGACCTGCACGCTGGCCGGCGTGGACTCCATCGACTCCGTGGGGGCGCTGGGCGACGCCGCCAAGGCGATCGCGGACACGACCGGCGCCGCCGTCCTGGCCAAGGGCGGGATGACCGTCCCCGGCGACGACGCGGTGGATGTCCTGTGGGACGGCTCCGAGCTGGTGCGCTATGCGCGCCCGAAGGTCCCGGGCGCCCCCGTGTCCGGCGCGGGCGACTCGCTGGCCTCCGCGGTCGCCGCGGGCCTGGCCCTGGGCAGGCCGCTCCATGACGCCGTCGAGGCCGCCAAGGACTTCGTCACCGCCGGCATCCGGCGCAAGATCTCCGCCCGCACCCCCTTCGACGTCGTCTGGCAGTCCGCGCGCTGACCACTGCATCCGACCACCGACAGCCATACACTTCTTGTATGAGCACGCAGACCCTCAACATCTCACTGCCACAGGAGTTGGTGGCTGAGGTCGATGACTTCGCTTCCCGCGACTACGCGTCGCGCAGCGAGTTCATCCGACGCGCCATCGTCAACCAGCTCCGCGCCGAGCGCGATGCTCACGCCGTGCTCGAACGAGCGAACGCCCGCGGACGCGCGATGGGGATCACCTCCGAGGAGCAGGTCGACGCGATCCTCAACGGCTGAGCAGCGGCATGCGCCTGGTCATTGACAGCAACGTCTGGATCTCCGCGCTCGTCTTGGGAGGGATGCCCCGCCGCATTCTGGACTCGGCCGCCCACAGCGGCGACACGATCGCCCTCAGCCCGGAGATCTCGACCGAGGTCCACAGGACTCTGGCCTCGAAGTTTCCCGGTCTCGAGGCCGACTTCGACGCCTACACGCTCCTCATCTCCCACCGGATCCTCCGCGTCCGCCTCGGGGCTGTGACGGTCGACGCCTGCCGGGATCCCGATGACAACCGCGTCTTGGAGACCGCGCTGCTCTCCGCGGCCTCCGCGATCATCACGGGCGACAAGGACCTGCTGGTCCTGGACCCCTTCCATGACGTCCGAATACTCACGCCTGCGCAGTGGCTCGCGCAGGGGTCCGGCTGCTGAAACGAGCCCGAGGTGGAGCCGCCGTCGTCCGCGGCGCGGCTACGATGCCGCAGTTACCATTCCTGACCCCGCCGCCCTGGACGCCGCGATCGGGGATGTCGACTGGACGGCGCTGCCCCCCGGCGTCGTCCGCGACACCGTCAGGGCCCCCAGCGGCCCGCTGGCGCGCCTCCGTATGTCGGCGTCCGGCCACGGCGGCCCCCGCGGGCGCATCGTGCTGGTCCCCGGGTCCACCGGCTCCAAGGAGGACTTCCTCCTGATGATGCCCCTGCTGGCCCGGGCCGGCTACGACGTCGAGGCCTTCGACATGGCCGGACAGTACGAGTCCTGGCAGGCGGGCCCCGAACGCCTGGACCCGCCCGAGGCCCACTACACGGACCGGCTCTACGTCGACGACCTGCTCGCGGTCCTGGCCACGGGACCCACGCCCGCGCATCTGATGGGCTACTCCTACGCCGCGACGATCGCGGAGCTGGTCGCCGTCGAGCGCCCCGAGCTGATCGCCTCGCTGACGCTGCTGTCCGCGCCGACGCTGCCGGGTCGCACGTTTCGGAACTTCCGCATGCTCGGGCCCCTCAGCCTCCTGGTCCCCGGACGGGTCCTGGGGCGGCTGATGGTCGCCGCCCTCAGGCTGTCATTCAGTCCCGCCCGCCCCCGCCGCGCGCGGTTCATCCGCGAACGATTCCTCCTCACGCGCACGGACTCGGTGGCCGACATCACCCAGTCCATGACGCGCACGCCGCGCCTGGACGGACCCCTGCGCGCCACCGGCGTGCCGGTCCTGGTGGCCGCCGGCACCCACGACATCTGGACGCCCCGCGCCCACCGCGCGCACGCGCGGCGCCTGGGGGCGCGGTTCCGCCTGTTCCGCTCCGGCCACGCCGTGTGCGAGACGGCGCCCCATCAGCTGTCGGCGGCGCTCCTGGAGTTCCTCGCCCAGGCCTGAGCGGCGGGCGCGGCGTCGGACCCCCGCCAGGGCGCTCTCCGCCAGGCGGCGGCCCCAGGGGTCCTCCGACCAGTTCACCGCGATGTCGTGGAAGGCCCACGAGGCCCTCCGGCCGAATCCCGCCCAGTGCTCGAAGGGACGGGCGGACACCCACACCTCCAGCGACCGGTCCGCGTCGACCGCCATGTCGGGGGCCATCACCATCGAGAGGTCCAGATCGTCGTGCATGCGGGGATCGCCCCGATGGACGTCGCGGGAGATCCGGTCCCATCCGGCGCGCCGCATCGCGAAGTTCGACCCGAACACGGGCAGGTGCCCCGTGATCGCGCGCATGAACTGCAGGTAGCCGCCGATGTAGACGTGGCGCCCGACCGCGTGCCAGAACGGTCCGCCGCCGTAGAACGTCCCGGTCCCGGTGAGCACGTCGAGGGTCGGGTCCTGCTCGAAGCGGGCCAGGACGCGGGCGCACCAGTCATGCGCGGGCCGGGAGTCGGCGTCCAGGCGCCCGATGACGTCGCCCGTCGCCGCATCGAACCCGGCCGCCGTCGCCCGCAGCACCCCGCGGGCGGGCTCCGAGACGACCCGCGCCCCGGCCTCCCGCGCGACGGCCGCGGTGCCGTCCGTCGACCCGTTGTCGACGACGATCACCTCGTCCGGCGGGCGCGTCTGGACGGCGAGGGCCGCCAGGCAGTGGTGGAGCATGGCGGCATCGTTGTAGGAGGGCACGACAATGCTGAGAGTGGTCACAATGGCCACACCCTACTCGCGACGCTCAGCTGCGACGCTCCGGCTCCGCGCGCCAGTACCCGCAGAACCCGATGTCCGCGCGGTCGACGCCGCGCTCGGCGATGAGGTGGCGCCGCGCCTGCTGGGGGATCTGCTGCTCGCCGGCGGCGAAGGCGTAGAAGGGCCCCTCCCCGCCGGGCAGCTCCGTGGACGCCAGGGCCTCCAGCACCGCCCGGCCGGGGGTCGCCCGGGGATCCCCGCGGACGACCCATCGCACGTCGACGCCGTCGGGACGGGGGAAGTCCTGGGCGTCCTCCGACGCGGGCAGCTCGATGAGCGCCGTTCCCCGCACATGGGGGCCGAGCGACCCACAGATCCCGGCGATCGCCGGCAGCGCGGTCTCATCGCCCACCAGCAGGACGCGCCCGGGCTCCTCGCGCGGCGTGAACCCGCATCCCTCGTCGATGATCGCGACGTCCTCCCCCGGCTGCGCGGCGAGCGCCCAGGAGGGGGCCGGTCCCATCCGCCCGTCCGCGTCGGCGTGGACGACGAAGTCGACGTCGATCTCGGGTCCCTCCGGGCCGTCCTCCCGGGAGGAGCGCACCGTGTAGCTGCGCATCGCGGGACGCTGCCCCTCCGGGATCCGGAGGAACTGGAGGTAGCCGAGCATCCGGTTCGCCTTGGCCGGGACGCGTTCCAGGCCGTCCTCGCCGTGGACGGGGAGGAACAGGCGGAACCACTGGTCGAATCCCATCGGGGCGAACCTCTCGATGTCGCCCTGGCCCAGCGTCACGCGCATCCAGTGCTCGGAGAGCCGTTGCGTGCGCAGGACCGACAGCCGCAGGAGGTCCTGATAGGCGGGCAGTGCGCGCCGACTGTGGTGGGGCATGTCGCAGATCCTTCTCGTCGAGGCCGGAGGGCGGTCATATGAGGGAAGCCTACCCTTACCCACCCCTCCCTGACGAGGGCGATCCGTCGGCGGACATGCGCAGGGGCCCCGCGGCCG
>JAFAAX010000121.1 GCA_023426345.1 Actinomycetes bacterium | reverse complement strand
GCCCGCACCCGCGTCCGCCGCCGGCGCCACCCGCCAGGCGCCCCCGTCGCACCAGGAGACGGCCGCGCGGGGCGCCCGGCCGCGTGGACTACTGTGGAGCCGCGTGCGCGGGAGGTCCGGACACGCGGAGGACGCCTCGTCGCCGAGGAGAAGGACAGCTATGGCACGTTTCGACCTCTCCTGGGAGGAGTTGCGCGACTACCGGCCCGACGTGCGCGTGCCGGGGGACTTCGACGCCTTCTGGGCGCGCACGCTCGCGGAGTCGCGGGCCGCGGCCGATGCGGGCGGCCCCGTGATCGAGCCCGCCGACACGCCGGCCACGGCGGTGGGCCTCTTCGACGTCACCTTCCCCGGGTTCGCGGGCGACCCCATCAAGGCGTGGCTGGCGCTGCCCGCGGGAGTGGAGCCGGCCTCCGCCGGGGCCAGGCTGCCCGGCGTCGTGGAGTATCTCGGCTACGGCGGCGGGCGGGGCCTCGCGCACACGGCGGTGGGATGGGCGCTGGCGGGCCTCGCCTTCCTGCTCATGGACACGCGCGGCCAGGGCTCCGGTTGGTCGCCCGGGGACACCCCGGACCCCCACGGGTCGGGCCCCGCCGCGTCGGGCGTGATGACGCGCGGCATCGAGTCGCCGGCCACCTACTACTACCGGAGGCTCATCGCCGACGCCGTGCTGGCCGTCGATGCCCTGCGGGCTGTGCCCGCCGTGGATCCGGCCCGCGTGTCGGTGACCGGCACCAGCCAGGGAGGCGGCCTGACGCTGGCCGTCGCCGGATTGGTCGACGGCCTGGTGGCCGCCTGCCCGAACGTGCCGTTCCTCTGCCATTTCGAGCGGGCCGTCGGTCTCACCGACAACCAGCCGTACGCCGAGATCCGGGACTACCTGCGCATCCACCGCGACCGGGTCGACCAGACCTTCGACACGCTGTCCTACGTCGACGGCGCGAACTTCGCGCTCCGGGCCACGGCGCCCGCGCTGTTCTCCACGGCCCTGGAGGATCAGACCTGCCCGCCGTCCACCGTGTTCGCCGCGTTCAACCGGTACGGCGCGCCCGGCTCCGCGGCGGAGACGGACAAGGAGATCGTCGTCTACCCCTTCAACGATCACGAGGGCGGCGCCGAGTCCCACTGGCCGCGATCCGTCGCCTTCGTCCGGGAGCGGTTGGCGCGCCTGGGCTGATTCCCCGCACGGCCGCCGCGTCCCCGGACGGGCCCACCGGCGCCCCGGCGGAGCCGGGGCGGGCGCCCCTCCGCGGACCTGTGTTCCCGGGAGCGGGGTCGCCCTCGTCGAGGGGGCAGGTCCGTGCGCGGCAGGTCGCCACGCGAAATCAGAGGCGTCACGGTGCTGTTGTACTCGCGACGCCCCAGATATCGCGCGCCATGCGGGGAAATCGGAGGCGTCACGACCCCGGACAGGTCGTGACGCCTCTGATCTCGCGTCGCACGGGCACTCCCGGCCGTTGAGCGAAGCCTCGGATTTCCCCGCACCGCTCGAGCAGGCCCCTCCCCGCGATCGCGTGAGCGGATCCGGTCGTGGACGGGTGAAAGCGTGCTCCGACTGGACCCGTTCATCGCCGAAGTTGCCCCTGTTCCGTCGCCGAGGTCGGCCCCGGTAGGGGCGAGCCGACTACCGTGTGGCCCATGGACAGCGCTTCCCCGATCCGGGTCGTCATGTCGAGCTACGGCAGCGAGGGCGACAGCACACCGCTGATCGCCCTGGCCCGCAGGATGCAGGATCACGGCGACCACGTCACCCTGCTGCTGGAGGCGGACGGCGCCGCGGCGGCACGGGACCGGGGGCTGGACGCCCGGGCGTTGGCCGGCGATCTGCGGGCCGCGCGCGCCGCGGCGAAGCCGGGGAGCGACCCGACGCTCGGGATGGCGCGGAGGCATCTGGCCGACTGGGCCCGGCAGACCCGTGACGCGATCGAGCAGGCCGGCGCCGACGTCGTCCTCGGCTCGGGCCTGGGGGCCGAGGCCGTCCAGGTGGCGGCCCGGGCGGCCGGGCGCCCGTTCGTGGGCGTCACGATGTTCCCGATCGTGCCGACGGCGGCGTACTCCTCGCCGCTGGCATTGCTGGCGGTGCCGCGCTCGCTGAATCGCGCGACGCACCGGCTGATCCAGCACCTGCTGTGGAGCGCGTTCGGGCACCAGCTCAGGCCGCTGTGCCGCGAGTGGGGCATGTCCCTGCCCCGACTGAGCTTCGAGGATCACCCGACCCTGTGCGCCGCCTCCCCGACGCTGCTGCCCGAGCCCGCGGACTGGCCGTCGGCTGCGCGGATGGTGGGCGATCTGCGGGAGGCGCCCGGAGATCTGGACCCCGATCTGGCCGCCTTCGTGGAGAGGGGCCCCGCGCCCGTCTACATCGGCTTCGGATCGATGACCGTGCCCGATCCCGACCGCGTGCGCGACGCCGTCGTCGGGTTGGCGCGGACGCGCCGCGTGGTCTTCTCTCCTGGGTGGTCGGGGACCGAGGTCGCACCGGGCCCGAATCTGCACGTCATCGGGCATGTCTCCCATGACGCGCTGTTTCCGCGGATGGGGGCGGTGGTCCACCACGGTGGCGCGGGCACCCTCCACGCGGCGGCCCGCGCGGGCGTCCCCCAGGTCATCGTTCCCCTCGGCGGGGACCAGGCGTGGTGGGCGGACCGGGCCCGCGACGCCGGGATCGCGGATGCTCCCCTGAGCGCCGCGGGACTGGATGCCGCCGCCTTGGAGCGGGCGGTCGCCACGGCGGAGTCCCTGCGCCCGCGCGCCCATGAGGTCGCGCGCGCCATGATCGACGAGGACGGCTGCGGCGTCGTCGACCGGGTCCTCCATCGAGCGGCCGAGGCCGCGGGGCCGGCGGGAGGAGACGCCGCGACGGGCCGGGCCTGAGGTGCGGGGCGTCCTGAGGCCCAGTGTCCGTCCACAGCCGCTCGTCATCCACAGGTAGCTGGTCGCGGAACCTGGTGTCCACAGTCCGTGCGGGAGGGCGTTGCGAGAGGGGGCGAACGTCGCGCACGCTTGACGGCATGAGCCGGATGACAGCGCGAGGAGGTGTCCTCGATGATGCCGGGACGCTCCCTGTTCATGAGGGGCCTTCGCCTCTTCTTCGCGATCAGATAATCAGATATGATCGGTCTGTGCGGACGATCAGCGCTACCGAGGCCTCCCGGCACTTCTCCCACCTACTGGACGCGGTCGAGGCCGGCGAGTCCGTCACCGTGCGCCGCGGGGGCCGGCCCATCGCGCGGATCAGCCCAGTACCGCGGCACACCGGCCGAGATCTCCGCCTGGCGCTGGAGAGGCTGCCGCAGGTAGACGACGATCTCGCTCGGGACATCGCCCGCGGACTCGAAGCGGTCTCGGATGAGATCGGGGATCCATGGGTCGACGACTGATCCTTGACACCGACATCCTGGTGGAGATCGAGCGCGGTCAATGGGATCCCAGTCTTCTCGACGATGAGGATGTTCTGGCCATCGCCGCGGTCTCCCTGGCGGAATTTCGCGTCGGCATCGAGTTGGCCGACACTCGGCAGCGTGCTGATGGACGTGAGCGCCATCTGGCTGCCGCATTGCAGGCGATTGAGGTCCTCGACTACACGGAGAACACGGCAGTCGCTCATGGTCGGCTCATCGCCTTCGTGCGCAGAGCCGGCCTGACACGAGGGGCTCACGACCTCGTCATCGCTGCTCACGCCGCTGAGACGGGGCGGATCCTCATGAGCCGGGACGCAGCGGCTCGATTCGGCGATCTGCCGGGAGTGACGGCGATCCAGCCCGGATGAGCCGAACGGCGTCGCGACGATCGACGAGGGCGACCCCGCTCAGGGAAGGGGGCGTTCCGTGAGGGGCGTCGCCCTCGTCACGGGTGGTGGTGGTCCGGCTGCGTCCGGCTGGCCTGCCCTCCCAGCGAGTGCTCCCGCCGATAGGCCAACGGCGTCGTGCCGGTCTGGGCGCGGAAGCGACGGTTGAAGTTCGAGGCGTTGTCGTAGCCGGACTCCGCCTGGATGCGGGCGACGGACCAGTCCGTCGAGGTTAACAGGTGGCAGGCGCGCGAGATCCGGAGGCGCGTGACCATGTCGGAGAAGGTGATCCCGGTGGCCTGGTGGAAGAAGCGGGAGAAAGCGGAGGGGCTCATGCCGACGGCGTCGGCGACCTCGGTCATACGCACGTCCAGGGCGCCGGCCTCCTGGCGCGACGCGATGTAGGACAAGGCCGCGTTCACGCGGTCGGCGGCCTCCGGCGACCGATCGGGGAGGAATCCGGGCGTGACGACGGTCTGCCACTCATCATCGGGAGCATCCGCGAAGAGCGCCAGCAGGTGGAAGACGTCCGCCAGGCGGTGGAGGGCGCTGTGTCCGCCCATCTGCTCCAGCAGGTCGCGGGCTTGGCGCGCGGAGGAACCCGACAAGATGATGCCGTGCGCCGCCCGCTCCAACAACGCCCGGATGGCAGAGGCCTCGGGGAAGTCGGCGTCCGCGCCCATCTCGCGCAGCCCACCGGGGCGGACCAGGCAGTAGACGTCCCGGCGCGTGATCACCTCGCCCGGCGCCAGGTCCGAGATCCAGTTGTGCGGCAGCTCCGACCCGATCATGGAGACCTGTCCTGCATGGAAGGGCACCAGTTGATCTCCGACCATCATGAGTCCAGTCCCCTGACGGATCAGGTGGAACTCCACCTCCGGATGGTGGTGCCAGCGCACTCGCCAGTGCGGATAATCGTGCGCGCCCCAGATGATCGCCGTGCCGGGATCGGGAACGTTGACCTCGAGCACGCCCCGGCCGGGCTCCGCGGTCGTCATGCCACCATGATCCCACATCGACGAGGGCGGCTCGAGTGGCAGGATCCGGGAGGTCTCGTGCCCCTGGTGGGCCGGGACCATGCCACGGTGATTCTGGATCTTGACGTCTTCGGTTGGGACGGCGCGACGCGATCGAAGCCAGTGGCCGAGTCATCCATGGGCGAGGCACGGGCGAGGAAGGGACCAGACTTCTTCCTGCAGAAACCATGTCAACAGCGCGGAGGTAGTCGCTGGCCTGGCGGAGGACGATCTCGATGGTGGTCTCCGTGGCTTGAGCCGGGTGATACCCACGGTGACGGTTCCCGGGGTGCCAACCATGATGGTGCGGTTGCCGGCCGGCCCCGAAGTGAACAGCTCCGTGCAGACGGGCGGCGGCCCTGGAGGCCTTCACCACGACGGAAGCCAACGCGCCATCGGGAGTGTGGCCCTCGTCAGGCGCCGCTTCCGCGGGAGAACAGTGAGTGACGAGGATGTCTGGGATGCCCGATCGGCGAGTGCATCAGAACCCTGTGTCGAGCAGCGCGGGCGTCGTCGTAGGCGCCATTGGCGAGCCAGACCCCGAGTGCTACAGATAAGTATCAATTCTCCACATCGCTCGTCATGGGATCGCGTCTCCTGATTGACCAGACTGTCAGCGTTGGCACAGGGGGCAACCCGACGGGGAAGCAGAACGTGACGGGCGCGTGCATGTTCATGCTCGTCCGTGGCACGACGACCAGGACCGTGCAGTGACGTGCTCGGCGAGATCGAGTTGCATGGCGGGTCTGGGGACATGCACATGCGGCGATGCTGACCCGGGGAATAGCTCCACGACGAGTCGAACGGAGCCTTGAACGCGAGAGGAGTGGGAGGAGGAGTAGCGGCCGGTTTCAGTCAGATCTGCTATGTGGCCTCGGCTGAGTGGCCCGTCAGTAGATTCATCGAGGTGGCGCGAAGCGGCGCCATCGGACCCAGGGGACAGAGGACTTTGAACAGAACAAGGAAGACGGCAGCGGCCCTTGCGTCGTTGGCCGCAATAGGGATGGCCCCCACGGCATGTGGCGGCGGATCAGAGTCGGGAGCAGCAGCGGAATCCGGAGAGTCGACGATTCGATTTGTCTGGGGAAATCTCCAGGACAGTGATCGCCAAGCTTGGATGGATTCGCTCATCACCCCCTTCGAGGAGCAGAATCCCGATATCAAAATCGATTTCCAGGATATTCCGAATGTCAACGACGCGGTTCGTGTCCAACTCGGTTCCGGGAATGGCCCTGATATATTCATGGCCGACGCGTTCGAGATTCCGGAATACGTGAAGTCTGATCTGCTGCTCCCTCTTGACAAGTACGTCGACCAGTACAAGTGGGGGGACATCATCTACCCATGGGCCATGCGATCGGCAGAGGTCGATGGAAAACAGTACGCGATTCCAAACGAGTACGAAGCATCGATGCTGATCTACAATCAAGATCTCCTAGACCAGCTCGGCCTCGGAGTCCCGACGACTCGAGAGGAGTTCGAGAACGCCTGCGACACCGCGGAGAAGAACGGCATCATCTGCATTGCTTATGGCTCCTCAGGGAACTCACTCCTTCAGGAGTGGCTCTACGAGAAGTACATCACCAACTACGGTGGGGTCGACGCTGCCAAGGAGCTGTTCAACGGAGACATCACGTTCCAGGACCCCAAGATCGCAGGCGCGTTCCAACTCCTTGTCGACGATTGGCAGAAGGGCTACTGGAATGAGAAGCAGACCGCTTCGCTGACCATCGATCAAGCACGCTCCTTGTGGTACTCGGGTAAAGCGGCTCTTCGGACATTCGGTGGGGGTGAGGCTCGCCGGGTGAGGTTCGGCGGGTAGGGGTCGAGGTCCCCGAGGATCAGTAGCGCCAACTGCTGCTCCAACCGAGGACCTCGACGTGTCTCACGATAGTTCGGGGTGCGCTGACGCGTGCTCTGCCGCCTGCCCGTGTTCCCGCTGCGACTTGCTGCTCGGCCTCGATGGGGTCCATGTCGAGGACGTTGACCGCCGTGACGGGCTGCTGATCGTGACCGTCTCGAGCCCGGCGGCACCGACCGGCTGCCCGTCGTGCGGGGTCGTCGCGACCGGCCGCGGACGTCGCCGACGGGTGCTTCATGATGTGCCCGGCGTGACGCGGGTGCGGATCGTGTGGCGACAGCGGGTCTGGCGGTGCGACGAGGTGGGATGCGTGCGACGGACGTTCGTGGAGCAGCTCCCGGGTCTGGTGGCCCGGCGCGGGTCGATCACCACGCGCGCCGTCGGCTGGGCGATCGGGCAGCTGCGCCGCGAGCACGCCACCGTGCACGGTATCGCCCGTCAGCTCGGAACGTCGTGGAAGACGGTGTGGCGGGCCGTCGAGCCCGAGCTGGTCAAACTGGCTGAGGACGAGTCCCGGTTCGAGAACGTCACCACCCTCGGCGTCGATGAGCACATCTGGCATCACGTCGACCCCCGAAAGCGCGGCCCGAAGGAGCTGACCGGGATGGTCGATCTCAGCCGCGACAGCACCGGAAAGACGCGGGCCAGGCTGCTCGACCTCGTGCCCGGCCGCTCCGGGAAGGCCTACGCGTCCTGGCTCGCCGAACGCGGCGAAGCGTTCCGGCAGAACGTGAAGGTCGCAGCTCTTGACCCGTTCGCCGGCTACAAGACCGCGATCGACGACAAGCTCGAAGACGCCACGGCCGTGCTGGACGCGTTCCACGTCGTCAAGCTCGGCACCGCCGCCGTCGACGAGGTCCGCCGCCGCGTCCAGCAAGACACCCTCGGGCATCGCGGTCGGACCGGCGACCCGCTCTACGGGATCCAGACCATCCTCCGCGCCGGCGCCGAGAACCTCACCGAGAAGCAGCGGACCAGGCTCGCGGCAGCGATCGAGGCCGACCCCGCGCACGACGAGGTGTTCGTCGCATGGCAGTGCGCCCAGCAACTGCGTTCCGCCTACCACCAGAAGGACCTCGCCGAGGGGCGGCGGATCGCCGAGAAGGTCGTCGACACATTCCACACCTGCCCGATCCCCGAGATCGCCCGCCTCGGCCGCACCCTCCGCCGCTGGCGAGCCGCGTTCCTGGCCTACTTCACGACCGGACGATCATCGAACGGCGGCACTGAGGCCGTGAACGGGATCATCGAGCTGCACCGCCGCCTCGCCCGCGGCTTCCGCAACCGCGACAACTACCGGCTCCGCATGCTCCTCGCCGCCGGCGGACTCACCCCATGACCCCCACCGAATGTCCGAAGAGCC
>JAFAAX010000111.1 GCA_023426345.1 Actinomycetes bacterium | reverse complement strand
GTTGATCTCGCTGGTCGCCGCCCAGTCGGGCCTGGTCGGCACCGCGCTCTGCCTGCTGCTGGTCGGCGCCTTCGTCGGCCCGACGATGGTGACGGCCTTCTCCCTGGCCGAGCATCTGGCCCCGTCCGGCGGCCTCTCCGTCGCCATGACCTCGTTGTCCGCGTCCGTGACCGTCGGCGTGTCCCTGGGATCGACGATCGGCGGGCGCCTCGCGACCTCGCCGGGACCCGTCGGCGCGTTCGCCCTGGGCGCCGCCGCGGGACTCGTCATCGCCGTGACCGGCGCCGCCCTGTGGGTCGCCTCCCGGCGGCGCCGACGGGTGTCGGAGCGGCCTCCGGTCCGGGTAGGATAGGAGCCCTATGGCTGAGAAGAACGACTCCCCCGAGAAGAAGCGCCGCTGGTACCAGAACCTGGCGGACGCCTACAAGATCACGCGGCGCACCTACCCCTGGGTGGGATGGGCGATGATCGGCCTCACCGTGGTCATCATCGGCCTGCTCCTGCTCATCCCCATCCTCGGCGGAGGCGGCGTCGCCACCTACGTCCTGTGGACCGTCACCGCCCTCATGCTGGCCGCCCTGGCGGACATGTCGATCCTGTCGCTCCTGGTGCGCCGCGCCATGTACAGCCAGATCGACGGGACCGTCGGCTCCGTGTACGCCGTCATCAGCCAGATCAAGCGCGGATGGATCGTCTCCGAGCAGCCGATCTCCGCGAACAAGGACAAGGACCTGGTGTGGCGCCTCATCGGCCGGCCGGGGGTCGTCTTCGTCTCGGAGGGTCCGTCCTCCCGGGTCCGCCCCCTGCTCGACCAGGAGCGCCGACGCGTCCGCCGCGTCGCGCAGAACGTGCCCGTCACGGTCCTCGAGGTCGGCCACGGCGAGGGGCAGATCCCTCTGGCCGCACTCGAGTCCCGTCTCAAGCGCCTCCCCAAGGTCCTCACCAAGGAGGAGGTGCCGGCGATCTCGCAGCGGCTCAACGCCGTCCAGACCACCGCCGCCCCGATCCCCAAGGGCGTGGATCCGATGAAGGTGCGCCCCAACCGCCGCGCGATGCGGGGCCGCTGAGCCGGCGGACGCCGAACGGCCCGTGCGCCGGGTCACGAACGTATCGTGAGACGGCAAAACGAATATTATTCATCCATGTGCATACTGGGCTCATTCAGATCCGTCGATGCTGAGAGGCTCGCCATGCGCACCCGTTCCGCCGTCCTCGTCTCCGCCGCCGCGATCGCGGCGCTCGCGCTCGCCGGCTGCTCCGACCCGGACGCCACCCCGTCCGGCGCCTCCTCCCCCGCCTCCGGGCAGTCCGATTCCGCGGGGTCCTCCTCCGCCGCCGCCCTCACCCCGTTCGACGTCTCCGCGCTGTCCGAGGTCCCCGAGGTCTCGGCCCTGGTGCCCGACGCCCTCAAGCAGTCCGGCGTCCTGCGCAACGGCGCCTCCGCCGACTACGCGCCCGGAGAGTTCATGGAGGCCGACGGACAGACGCCCACCGGCTACGACGTCGACCTGGTCAAGGCGCTCGCCGTCGTCATGGGGATCGGCCAGGGCACGACGACCCACGCCGAGTTCCCGACCATCATCCCCGCGCTGGGCACGAAGTTCGACGTCGGCGCGTCCTCCTTCACCATCACGTCCGAGCGCGAGCAGCAGGCGAACATGATCTCCTACGTCCAGGTCGGCTCCGCCTACGCCGTGGCGACGGGCAACCCGAAGGACTTCGACCCCTCCGATCCGTGCGGGACGACGATCGGCGTCCAGAACGGCACCTATCAGCAGGACTACGCCCAGGAGCTGTCCGACCAGTGCACGGCCGACGGCAAGGACGCGATCAGCATCATGCCGCTCGACCTCCAGACCGACGTCTCCACCAAGGTCATCGGCGGGCAGTACGACGCCACGCTCGCCGACTCGACGGTGATCGGATACACGATCAAGCAGGCCGGCGGCAAGCTCGAGCAGGTCGGCGACGCCTTCGAGTCCGCCCCCCAGGGCATCGCCGTGGCGAAGAGCGACGAGGCCCTCGCGAAGGCCGTCCAGGCCGGGCTCCAGTACCTCATGGACAACGGCTACCTCACGCAGATCCTCGGGGCCTACGGCGCCCAGGACGCCGCCCTCACCACCGCCGAGCTCAACCCGGCCGTCGACTGAGGCGGTCCCCGTGCCCGAGATCAAGGACGGCGTGGAGATCCTCCACGCGAAGCCCGTCCCCCGCCCCGGGCGGTGGGTGTCCGCGGCGGTCGTCGCGCTGCTCGCCGCGATGGTCCTGCGCGGACTGGTGTTCAATCCGAACTTCCAGTGGCCCATCGTCTGGGAGTGGCTGTTCTCCCGCACGATCATGGTCGGTGTCCTCAACACCCTGGTCCTCACCGTGCTCGCCATGGTGCTCGGCACGGCGCTGGCCATCACGATGGCCGTCATGCGCCAGTCCCCCAATCCGATCCTGCGCGGCGTCGCGACGTTCTACATCTGGTTCTTCCGCGGCACCCCGATCTACACGCAGCTGATCTTCTGGTCGCTGCTCCCGACGCTCCTGCCGACGCTCGGCCTCGGGATCCCCTTCGGCCCCCAGTTCCTCACGGTCACGCTGACCACCGGCGCGACGCTCAACTTCACGCTGGCCTTCATCGGCCTGGGACTCAACGAGGGCGCCTACCTGGCGGAGATTATCCGCTCGGGCCTGCTCTCCGTCGACCGGGGCCAGTGGGAGGCCGCCACCGCACTGGGCATGCACCGCGGCAAGATCTTCCGCCGCATCGTCTTCCCCCAGGCGATGCGCGTCATCGTGCCCCCGATCGGCAACGAGACGATCTCGATGCTCAAGACGACCTCGTTGGTCTCCGCGATCCCCGTCACCACCGAGCTCACCTTCGTCGCCCAGACCAAGGGCCAGCAGCTCTTCGCGCCGATCCCCCTGCTGCTGGCCGCGGCCATCTGGTACCTCGTCATCACCTCGATCCTCATGGTCGTCCAGTCCCGGATCGAGCGGCACTACGGGCGGGGCTTCGACCAGCGCGCCGGGTCCGGCCGCGCGGCGACCGGAGGCGGACGGGACGCCCCGGGCGCCTCCGACACCGTCCACGTCGATCCCTTCCTCGAGGTCACCCCATGAGCGCGACACCGATGGTCCAGGTGGCGGGCGTCCACAAGTTCTTCGGCGACCTCCACGTCCTGCGCGGCATCGACCTCACGGTCGCGCCCGGCGAGGTCTGCGTGATCCTGGGCCCGTCGGGCTCCGGGAAGTCGACGCTGCTGCGCTGCCTCAACGAGCTCGAGACCATCAGCGCCGGACGCATCCGCGTCGACGGCGAGCTCCTCGGACTGCGCGAGGAGGCGCGGCCCGACGGGACAGTCGTCGTCCACGAGCTCCCCGACAAGGTCGTCTCCCGCCAGCGCTCCCGGATCGGCATGGTCTTCCAGCGCTTCAACCTGTTCCCCCACATGACCGCCCTGGAGAACGTCATGGAGGCCCCCGTCCAGGTCGCGGGCGTCGCGAAGCCCGAGGCCCGGGCGCGGGCCGCCGAGCTCCTCGATCGGGTGGGGCTCTCGGACCGCGCGGGCCACTACCCCTCGGAGCTGTCCGGCGGGCAGCAGCAGCGCGTCGCGATCGCCCGCGCGCTGGCCATGGATCCCGAGATCATGCTCTTCGACGAGCCCACCTCCGCCCTGGACCCCGAGCTGGTCGGGGAGGTCCTCGGCGTCATGCAGGACCTGGCGGCCTCCGGCATGACAATGGTCGTCGTCACCCACGAGATCGGATTCGCCCGCGAGGTGGCCGACCAGGTCGTCTTCATGGACGACGGCCTCATCGTCGAGCAGGGCGCGCCCGCCGACGTCATCGACCGTCCGCGCGAGGCGCGCACCCGCGCGTTCTTCTCCAAGGTCCTGTGACGCCGACCCATTGACGAGGGCGCCCGCGCGGCCGGGTCGCCCGATCCCGCGCCGTCAGGTGAGGGTGACGAGATCCATGTAGCTCGGGTCCCACAGGTCCTCGTCGGCGTCGGGCAGCAGGAGCACGCGATCGGGCTCCAGGGCCTCGACGGCGCCGGGATCGTGGGTGACCAGCACGACGGCGCCCTCGTAGGTCCGCAGCGCGTTGAGGATCTCCTCGCGCGAGGCGGGATCCAGGTTGTTCGTCGGCTCGTCCAGCAGCAGGACGTTGGCCTGGGAGACGACCAGCGTCGCCAGCGCGAGGCGGGTCTTCTCCCCGCCGGAGAGCACCGAGGCCGGCTTGTCCACGTCCTCCCCGCTGAAGAGGAACTGGCCGAGGACGTTCTGGACGTGCGTGCGGTCCAGGTCGGGGGCGGCGTGCGACATGTTGTCGTAGACGCTCGCCGCTGTGTCCAGGGTCTCGTGCTCCTGCGCGTAGTAGCCGAGCTTGAGCCCGTGCCCGTCGACGACGCTGCCCGTGTCGGGCTCCTCGATCCGTGAGAGGAGGCGCAGCAAGGTGGTCTTGCCGGCGCCGTTGAGGCCGAGGACGACCACCTTCGCGCCGCGGTCGATCGCCAGGTCGACGCCCGTGAAGACCTCCAGGGAGCCGTAGGACTTCGACAGCCCCTGCGCCGCCAGGGGGACGCGGCCGCAGGCCGCCGGCTCCGGGAACCGCAGCCGGGCGACCTTCTCCCCGCGCCGCTCCTCGCCCGCCATCGCCTCCAGCTCGTCGGCGCGGCGCAGCATCTGCTGGGCCGCGACGGCCTTCGTCGCCTTGTAGCGCATCTTCTCGCCCTGGGCGCGCAACTGCTCGGCCTTCTTCAAGGCGTTGGCGCGCTCCTTGCGGCGGCGGCGCTCGTCCTCCTCGCGCTGGGCCAGGTAGGCCCGCCACCCCAGGTGGTAGATGTCGACCTGCGCGCGGTTCGCGTCCAGGTAGAACACCTGGTTGACGGTGTCGTCGAGCAGCTTGACATCGTGGGAGATCACCATGAAACCGCCGGAGAAGGCCCGCAGCCAGTCCCTCAGCCAGATGACGGAGTCGTGGTCGAGGTGGTTCGTCGGCTCGTCGAGCAGCAGGACGTCCGCGTTGGAGAACAGCACGCGGGCCAGCTCCACGCGGCGGCGCTGCCCGCCGGAGAGCGTGCGGAGGGGCTGCTCGAGGACCCGGTCCTCCAGTCCCAGCGAGTGGGCGATCTGAGCCGCCTCGGCGTTGGCGGCCCATCCGCCCGCGTTCGTGAACTGCTGATCGAGGCGGACGTAGCGCTCCATCGCCTTCTGCTGGCGGGCGCCCTCCGTCGTGGCCATCTCCTGCTCGGCCGCGCGGATCTTCGCGATGAGCGCGTCGATCCCGCGCACGGAGATGACGCGGTCGCGCGCCAGCTGGTCCGGGTCCCCGACGTGCGTGTCCTGCGCGAGGTAGCCGATGGTGCCCGTCGAGGCGATCGTCCCCGTGTGCTCGGCCGCGCCGCCCCGATCGGGCTCCCCGGCGAGCAGGCGCATCGTGGTCGTCTTGCCGGCGCCGTTGCGCCCGACCAGTCCGATGCGCATGCCCCGATCCACGCGGAAGGAGACATCGCGCACCAGCTCGCGCGCGCCGATCCGCAGGGAGAAGTCCGTCACCGTGATCACCCGAAGAGTCTAGTCGGAGGCCCGCGCGCCTCCCCCGCCGCGGAACGTGGGACGCCCCACGAAGCCCGCCCCCGCGCGGGGGCGCCGCCCTCGTCGGGGCCGCGGGGTGCGACAATGTGCCCCGTGACCGCTCCGCCCCGCACCCCGACCGGACCGCGCCTCTACGACCTGGTCGCGATCCTGTTCGTCTCCTTCCTGCTGGTCTCCAACATCGCGGCGACGAAGCTCATCGGCGTCCACGTCGGAGCGGCCTTCCTGGTCTTCGACGGCGGCGCCGTCCTGTTCCCCCTCACCTACGTCCTCGGCGACGTGATGTCCGAGGTCTACGGCTTCGCCCGCGCGCGGCGCGCGATCCTGGCGGGGTTCGCCGTCTCGATCATCGCCTCGCTCGCCTTCTGGCTGGTCCAGGCCGCCCCGCCCGGACCCGGGTACGAGAACCAGGACGCCTTCGCCGCGGTGCTCGGGTTCGTGCCCCGCATCGTCGCCGCGTCGCTCGGCGGCTACCTGGTCGGCCAGCTCCTCAACTCCCGCGTGCTGGTCTGGATCAAGGAGCGCTTCGGCGCGGAGCGCCTGTGGGTGCGCCTCATCGGGTCGACGGTGGTGGGCGAGGCCGCCGACACCGTGATCTTCTGCACGATCGCCTTCTACGGCATCGTGACGGGCGCGGCGTTCGCGAACTACGTGCTCACCGGCTACGTGTACAAGGTGGGGCTGGAGGTCGTCCTGCTGCCCGTCACCTACCGCGTCATCGCGTGGGTGCGCCGCCGGGAGGCCGTCGCGATCCAGGAGGCCGTCGCATGAGACGGAGCGACCCCGCCGCCTCCTCCCGCCCCGACCGGGGATTCGAGGTGCGCCACCGCCTGGAGGCCGGGCCGGGGCTCGGGCGCACGGGCCTCCTCCACACGGCCCACGGCGACATCGCCACGCCCGCCTTCATCCCCGTGGGCACCAAGGCCACCGTCAAGGCCGTGCTCCCCGAGTCCGTCGCGGAGCTCGGCGCGCAGGCGGTCCTGGCCAACGCCTACCACCTCTACCTCCAGCCCGGCGCGGACGTCGTCGACGAGGCCGGGGGGCTCGGGCGGTTCATGAACTGGCCGGGGCCCACGTACACGGACTCCGGGGGGTTCCAGGTGCTCTCCCTGGGGGCGGGCTTCAAGAAGGTCCTCTCCGAGGAGTTCGCCGGAGCCGTCGACACGGCGGACCCCGCCCTGCGCAGCCAGGCCGTCACGGCCTCGCGGGCCGTCGTCGATGACGACGGGGTGACGTTCCGCAGCCACATCGATGGCACCCGCCACCGCTTCACCCCCGAGGTCTCGATGGGGATCCAGCACCGGCTGGGCTCCGACATCATGTTCGCCTTCGACGAGCTCACCTCCCTGCTGCATCCCCGCGGCTACCAGGAGGAGTCCCTCGAGCGCACGCACGCCTGGGCCCGGCGGTGCCTGGCCGCCCACCGCGGGCTCACCGACGAGCGCGCCGACCACCCCTACCAGCAGCTCTTCGGCGTCGTGCAGGGCGCGCAGTTCGAGGACCTGCGCCGCCGCGCCGCGCGGACGCTCGCGGCGATGGAGGTCGACGGCACGCGCTTCGACGGCTTCGGCGTCGGGGGAGCCCTGGAGAAGGAGAACCTGGGCACGATCGTGTCCTGGGTCTGCGAGGAGCTGCCCGAGGACCGGCCGCGCCATCTGCTGGGCATCTCGGAGCCCGAGGACTTCTTCGCGGCCGTGGAGGCCGGGGCGGACACCTTCGACTGCGTGAATCCGTCGCGCGTCGCCCGCAACGCCGCGATCTACTCGGTCGACGGGCGCTACAACATCACGAACGCGCGCTTCGCCCGCGATTTCTCCCCCCTGGACCCCGAGTGCGGGTGCTACACATGCGCCCACTACACCCGCGCCTACGTCCACCACCTGTTCAAGGCGAAGGAGATCCTGTCCTCGACGCTGGCGACCCTCCACAACGAGTGGTTCACCGTCCACCTCGTCGACGGCATCCGCCGGGCGATCGGGGACGGGACGTACCCGGCCTTCAAGGAGGAGCGGCTCGGCCGCTTCCGGGCGCGCCGGATCCGGTGAGCGGGCCGCCGGGCGTGGCCGACCTCACGGTGGCCGCGGCCGCGGCCGCCACGGAACCTACGGTGCCGTAGGGGTAGCCTGGAAGGGAACGGCCGGGCCGGGGGCGCCGGCGGGACGCACCGAGGGAGCACATCCGTGACCAGCATCGTCGACCAGGCGCATCGGCTCTACGACGCCGTCCCGGAGGAGATCCCCCTCCCCGACGGCTCCCTGTTCGAGGTGCTGGAGACCACCGCCCGCTTCTACCCCGACCGCGTCGCCATCGACTACTTCGGCGCGACCACCACCTACGCAGAGATCCTCGACGCCTCTCTGCGCGGGGCCCAGGTCCTCCTCGACGCCGGCGTGCGGCGCGGCGACGTGGTGGCCGTCTCCCTGCCGAACTGCCCCCAGGCCTTCACCGTCTTCTACGCCTGCCAGCGCATCGGCGCCGTCGCCGCCCAGCACAATCCGCTGGCCCCCGACTCCGAGGTCCTCGGCCAGCTCCACCGCCATCACGCGAAGGTGGCGGTGGTGTGGGAGAAGTGCGCCCACGCCTTCCCCCTGGACGGCGGCTGCGATCTGCGCACCGTGATGACGGTCGATATCTCCCGCGGGATGCCGCGCTCCCAGCGCGCGCTGCTCCACCTGCCCGTCGAGCAGTCGCGCCGGGCCCGCGCGCAGCTGCGGGGGGAGCCGCCCGCCGGGACGGCCTCGTGGGACCGCGCCCTCGAGCAGGCGAGGACCGTCGACCCCGCCACCCCGCGCGCCACGGGCAAGGACCTCGCGGTCATCCTCCACACGGGAGGGACGAACGGCGTGCCGAAGTCCGTCCCCCTCACCCACCGCAACATCGGGGCCAACGTCAACCAGTGCCTGTTCTGGGTGTGGAAGCTCCACGAGGGCGCCGAGGTCTTCTACAGCCTGCTCCCCTACTTCCACGCCTTCGGCCTGACGTTCTGCCTGTGCTGCGCCGTCGGCAAGGCCGCCACGCAGATCGTCCTGCCCTCCTTCGACGTCGACATGGCGCTCGACGCCCATCGGCGCCGCCCCGTCACATTCTTCGTCGGCGTCCCCCCGATGTTCGAGCGGATCGCGAAGCGGGCGCAGGAGACGGGCACCGACCTGTCCTCGATCCGCCTGGCGGTCGCCGGCGCCATGCCCCTGTCGACGGAGTTCGCGCGGGCGTGGGAGGAGCAGACGGGCGGCTGGATCGTCGAGGGCTACGGGCTGTCCGAGACGTCGCCCGTCATCTGCGGGTCGCCGATCTCCCCGGACCACCGCCACGGCGTCCTCGGCATCCCGTTCCCCTCCACCGAGGTCCGCCTGGCCGCCCTGGACGATCCCGCCCGCGACGTCCCCGACGGGCAGCCCGGCGAGATCCTGGTCCGCGGCCCCCAGGTGTTCCGCGGCTATCTGGGCATGCCGGAGGAGACCGCCCGGGTCTTCACCGAGGACGGCTGGTTCCGCACGGGCGACATCGCCGTCGACCGCGACGGCTATCTCACGCTGGCGGACCGCGCGAAGGAGCTCATCCTCTCCGGCGGATTCAACGTGTACCCCAGCCAGGTCGAGAACGCGATCCGCTCGATGCCCGGCGTCAAGGACGTCGCCGTGGTCGGCGTGCCCGTCGGCGACCAGCGCGAGGAGGTCGCCGCCGCCGTCGTCCTGGAGGACGCCGCCGCCCCGGTCACGCTCGCCCAGGTCCGCGAGTGGGCCGAGAAGTCGATCGCCCACTACGCCCTGCCCCGCCAGCTGGCCGTCATCGCGGAGCTCCCCCACAACCAGATCGGCAAGGTGATGCGCCGCACCGTCAAGGAGCAGCTCCTCGACCCGGCCTCCCGCGCCGTCCTGGAGCCCGTCCAGCGGGTGATCGGCCAGGTCTCCGGCGGAGTGGCCGAGGCCGTCGACGCGGCGTCGGACGCCGTGCGCCGGGTACTGCCCGGCGGCGGTCCCGCCGACGACGTCGCCCCCACGGACCAGGACGGCCCCGGCGCCCGCTGAGGGGCCCGCGCCTCAGACGTTGAAGCCGATGGCGCGCAGCTGGTCGCGGCCGTCGTCCGTGATGCGCTCGGGCCCCCACGCGGGCATCCACACCCAGTTGACGGCCACCGAGGCCGCCAGCCCCGCCAGCACCATCTCCGACTGGCGCTCGATGATGTCGGTGAGCGGGCAGGCGGCCGTCGTCAACGTCATGTCGATCTGGATGTTGTCCTCGGCGTCGATGCGGATCCCGTAGACGAGGCCCAGGTCCACGATGTTGATGCCGAGCTCCGGGTCGATGACGTCCTTGAGGGCCTCCAGGACGTCCGCGCCCGCCACCGCGCCCTCCTCCTCGAGATCCGTGCCCGTGAAATACTGAGGCGGGGTCGCGGCCCCGAAGCGCTGGGCGCCGGGGTCGGACTGGGCCATCGGGTTCCCCATGCTCATCACTGTCCTCCTGCGATGTCGGTGCCGAGCTTGGCCAGCGCGTCGCGCAGGGCGTACCACCCCAGCAGCGCGCACTTGATGCGGTTGGGGAACTGGGAGGTCCCCTCCAGGGCCGCCGCGTCGCCCAGGTCGTCCAGGATCTCCTCCGGCACGCCCGCGCCGCGCGAGTGCATCATCTGGTCCATGTCCGCGTACAGGCGGGCGATCTCATCCGTGGAGCGGCCCTCCACGAGGTCGGACAGCATGGACAGCGACGCCTGCGAGATCGAGCATCCGTCGCCGTCCCACACGAGCCGCGACACCCGGCCCGCGCCGTCCACGGACACTCCGAGCGTCACCTGGTCCCCGCACGTCGGGTTCACCTGATGCGAGGAGGCGCCGATGTCGAAGGGCAGCTCGCCCGACCCGTGCCGCTCGCGCGAATGATCGAGGATCACCTGCTGGTAGAGCTGTTCGAGACTGGACATCACATTCCCCCGAAGTAGGACCGCACGTGGGAGAGCGCCTCGACCAGGCGGTCGACCTCGTCGAGGGTCGTCGTCGGCGCCGCGGAGGCGCGGGCGGAGGCCCTCACGCCGAAGAACGCGTGGAGCGGGATCGCGCAGTGGTGGCCGACCCGCACGGCGACGTCCTCGGCGTCGAGCACCTGCCCGACGTCGTGGGGGTGCACGCCGTCCACGGTGAACGCCACGACGCCCACCCGGTCCACGGCCTCCGACGGCCCCAGGACGCGCACGCCCGGCACCGAGGCGATCCCCTCCAGGAGGGCCCGCGTGATGACCTCCTCGTGGGCCGCGACGCGGTCCATCCCCAGATCCGTGAGGTACCCCAGCGCCACCGCCCACGCGGCGATCTGCGCGACGGGCTGGGAGCCCGCCTCGAACCGCTCGGGCGGCGGCATGTACTCGGTGCGCTCCATCGTGACGTCGGCGATCATCGAGCCGCCCGTGAGCACGGGGGGCATCGCCTCCAGCAGCTCGCGGCGCCCCCACAGCGCGCCCGCCCCCGTGGGGCCGAGCATCTTGTGGGAGGAGAACACCGCGAAGTCCACGCCCAGGGCGCCCACGTCGATCGGCAGGTGCGCGCTGGACTGGCACGTGTCGAGGAGAACCATCGCCCCCACGTTGCGCGCGGCCGCCACGATGGGCTCCACGGGCGTGATGGCGCCGGTGACGTTCGAGACGTGGGTGACGGCGACCATCCGGGTGGCCGGCGTGATGACGGAGAGCGTGTCGAGGTCGATCCGCCCGTCGGGGGTGAGGTCGAGCCACGCGAGCTCGGCGCCCGTGCGCGCGCAGAGCTCCTGCCAGGGCACCTGGTTCGCATGGTGCTCGGCCCGGGAGACGACGATGCGATCGCCCGGGCCCACCCTCAGCCGGGCCGCGCCCTCGCCGCCGCGCCCGGCCGACGCGTTGCCCATCGCGTAGGCGACGACGTTGATGCCCTCCGTCGCGTTCTTCGTCCACACGATCTCATCGGGGGCGCCGCCGACGAACCGCGCGAGGGCCCGCCGGGCCTCCTCGAACGCCTCCGTCGACTCGTCGCCCAGCAGGTGGGTGCCCCGGTGGACCGCCGCGTTGTGGAGCCGGTAGAAGCCCGCCTCGGCGTCGATGACGCACTCCGGCTTCTGCGACGTGGCCGAGGAGTCGAGGTAGACGATCGGCCGCCCGCCCCTCCCGGTGCGGGAGAGGATCGGGAAGTCCCGGCGCAGCGCGTCAAGCTCCGCGGCGGAGAACCCGCCCGGTGAGGCCGTCGTCATCGTCTTCTCCTCCTCAGAGTCCGAGGTACTTGTCGTAGCCCTCGTCCTCGAGCTGGTCCGCCAGCTCGGGGCCGCCGGAGGCCGCGACGTGGCCGTCGACGAACACGTGGACGTGACTCGGATGGATGTAGCGCAGGATGCGGGTGTAGTGGGTGATGAGCATCACGCCGCATCCCGTGTCCCCGTGGACGCGGTTGACGCCCTCGGAGACGATGCGCAGCGCGTCGACGTCCAGCCCGGAGTCGGTCTCGTCCAGGATCGCGAAGGAGGGCTTGAGGAGCTCCATCTGGAGGATCTCGAGGCGCTTCTTCTCCCCTCCCGAGAACCCCACGTTGACGTCGCGGTCCGCGAAGTCCGCGTCCATGCGCAGGTTCTCCATGGAGGTCTTGACGTCCTTGACCCACCGCCGGATCTGCGGGGCCTCCCCGTCGATCGCCGTCTTCGCCGTGCGCAGGAAATTCGACACGGACACGCCGGCGACCTCCACCGGGTACTGCATGGCCAAGAACAGGCCCGCCTTGGCGCGCTGGTCCACCGTCATGTCGTTGATGGACTGGTCGTCCAGCCAGGCGTCGCCGGAGGTGATGTGGTAGCTCGGGTGGCCGGCCAGCGCGTAGGCCATGGTGGACTTGCCGGAGCCGTTGGGCCCCATGAGGGCGTGGATCTCCCCGGAGTTGATCGTGAGGTCAACGCCCTTGAGGATCTCCTTCTCCCCCTCCTGAGTGTCCACGGTCACGTGGAGGTCCTTGATGGTCAGGGTCGACATTCTTCTTCTCCCTTGGCGACGCCCTCGCGCCGCACGCTCAGTGGTGGTGGACGGTTCAGTCGGCGGCGGAGGTCCGGGCGGCGCGCTCGGCGGCCCCCTGGGCCTCGGCGCGGGCGGACTCCTCGAGCTCGCGCTCGATGGCGGCCATGAGGTGGTCCTGGACGACGGGCACGCCGATCTGCTCGATGAGCTCGTGGAAGTAGCCGCGCACGACGAGGCGCCGGGCGTCGCCCTCGGAGACGCCGCGGCTCATCAGGTAGAACAGCTGCTCGTCGTCGAAGCGCCCCGTGGCGGAGGCATGGCCGGCGCCCTTGATCTCGCCGTTCTCGATCTCCAGGTTGGGCACCGAGTCGGCCTTCGCGCCCTCGGTGAGCACCAGGTTGCGATTGAGCTCGTAGGTGTCCGTGTTGTCCGCGTTCGGCCCGATCAGGCAGTCGCCCACCCACACCGAATGCGCGTCCGCGCCCTGGAGCGCCCCCTTGTAGGTGACGCGGGCGTAGGTGTCAGGCTGGGAGTGGTGGACGAACACCCGGTGCTCGAGGTGCTGGCCGGCGTCGACGAAGTACAGGCCCAGCATCGTGAGCTCGCCGCCGGGCCCCCGGAAGTCCGTGTCGGCGCACACGCGCACCAGATCCCCGCCCAGCGAGACGACGATGTGGCGCAGGACCGTGTCCTTGCCCAGCGACATCCGCTGGTTCGAGGCGTGGACCGCCGTGTCGGACCATTCCTGAAGGGACACGACCGTGAGGTTCGCGGCGTCGGCGGCCTCGATCTCCACGGTCTGGTTGAGCCAGGCGTCCGGGGATCCCGTGTGGGAGAGGACCACCGTCGCGTTGGAGAGCTCACCGGCCCGCACGAGGATGTGCTGGGCGCGCGTGCCCTCGACGCCGTCGACGGCGATGGCCACCGGCCGGTCGAGTTCGGCGCCCTTCGGGATCGTCACCACGGTGGAGCGCTCGAAGCCGTTCCACGCGACGACCGCCGTGCGGTCGCCGGGCTCCAGGACCCCGCCCAGACGGGGGTCGTCGCGTCCGACGGTCTCGACCTGGACGCCCTCGGGGGCGTCCACGCGCACGGGGGCGTCGCCCCGGTCGTAGTTCGCAGGGTCGAACAGGCGCTTGATGCGCCGCATCGGCGTGAACCGCCAGTCCTCCTCGCGTCCCTGGGGGACCGGGATGTCGTCGAGGGCGAACGAGGTCGGGCGGTCGCCACGTGAGGACTGCGAGGTGCCCTGGGGGGCGCCGTCATGGGTGTGGGGACGTGCCATGGTTTCGGCAGTGCTCATGTCAGCCGACAGATCCTTCCATCTGGAGTTCGATGAGGCGGTTGAGCTCGAGCGCGTACTCCATCGGGAGCTCCTTCGCGATCGGCTCGACGAACCCGCGGACGATGGTGGCCATCGCCTCGTTCTCGTCCAGGCCGCGGCTCATCAGATAGAACAACTGGTCCTCGGACACCTTCGAGACGGTGGCCTCGTGGCCCATCTCGACGTCGTCCGTGCGCACGTCGACGTAGGGGTAGGTGTCCGTGCGGGACTGCTTGTCGACCAGCAGCGCGTCGCACAGGACGTTCGACTTCGAGTGCCGGGCGCGCTGGTGGATCTGGACCAGGCCACGGTAGGACGTCCGCCCGCCCCCGCGGGACACGGACTTCGAGACGATCGAGGACGACGTGTGGGGCGCCATGTGGACCATCTTCGCGCCCGTGTCCTGGTTCTGGCCGGGGCCGGCGAAGCCGATCGACAGCGTCTCCCCGCGGGCGTGATCGCCCATGAGGTAGCAGGCCGGGTACTTCATGGTGATCGCGGATCCCATGTTGCCGTCGATCCACTCCATGGTCCCGCCCTCCTCGACGATGGCGCGCTGCGTCACCAGGTTGAGGACGTTGGTGGACCAGTTCTGGATCGTCGTGTAGCGCACGCGGGCGTCCTTGCGGACGAAGATCTCGACGACGGCCGCGTGCAGGGAGTTCGTGTCGTAGATCGGGGCCGTGCAGCCCTCGACGTAGTGGACGTAGGAGCCCTCGTCGGCGACGATGAGCGTCCGCTCGAACTGGCCCATGGCCTCCGTGTTGATCCGGAAGTAGGCCTGCAGCGGGATGGTCACGTGGACGCCCTTGGGGACGTAGACGAACGAGCCGCCCGACCAGGCCGCGGTGTTGAGGGCCGCGAACTTGTTGTCGCCGGCGGGGATCGACTTCCCGAAGTACTCCTCGAAGATCTCGGGGTACTTCTTCAGGCCGGTGTCGGTGTCCAGGAAGACGACGCCCTGGCGCTCGAGGTCCTCCTGGATCTGCTGGTAGACCACCTCGGACTCGTACTGCGCCGCGACGCCCGCGACCAGGCGGTTCTTCTCGGCCTCCGGGATGCCCAGGCGGTCATAGGTCTCGCGGATGTCGGCGGGCAGGTCGTTCCAGTCGTTGACCTGGCGGTCCGTGGGGCGCACGTAGTACTTGAAGTCGTCGAAGTCGATCCCCGACAGGTCCGCGCCCCAGGTGGGCATCGGTTTGCGCTCGAACAGCCCCAGGGCCTTGAGGCGGCGCTCGAGCATCCACTCCGGCTCGTCCTTCTGGGCGGAGATCGAGCGCACGACGTCCTCGTCGATGCCCGTGCGGACATCCCTCGAGTAGTCGTCGCTGTCGTGCCAGCCGAACTCGTAGGCGCCGATGGACTCGATGATCTGGTCATCGGCCCGCCGGCGGTCCTCCGAGGTCATGACAGGGGGTGACTGCGTCATGGATTTCCTTTCCTCCCCTGGGGGTGTGTCGTGGTCTCGCAGCGCGCTCACTTGTGGACGGCGCTGCGAGCGACCGGTCGGATCACCGGCAATCCCACGGGGATGTTGGTCGTGCAGACGTGCTCGCCGCCGGCGAGCGTCGCCAGCCGTTGGACGTGGACGTCGAGCAGGCGCGCGAAGGCCTGCGTCTCCGCGTCGCACAGCTGCGGGAAGTCGTCGGCCACCTGCTGGATCGGGCAATGGCCCTGGCACAGCTGCACGGCGAAGGTGCCCGAGCCGATGTCGCGCACGGTGGCGGCGTAGCCGTCCTGGGTGAGCGCGTCGGCCAATGCCTGGGCCCGCATGCGCGGATCCTTGCCGGCCTCGCGCACGGCGGGGGCGTAGCGCCGTTCGATCTCGCGCGAGCGCGCGGCCGCGAAGGACTCGATGGCCGATCCACCGCCGACCTGGCCCAGATAGCCCAGCGCCTTGACGGCCAGCTCGGAGTAGCCCTCTGGCAGCTTCTCGTGCCCGCGCTCCGTGGCGACGTAGTGCCGCGCCGGACGCCCGCGGCCGCGCTTGCCCACCGCGCCGGGCTCGTGCTCGACGATCTCGTGGTCCTCCTCCAGCGCGGTGATGTGCCGACGCACGGCGGCGGCCGTCAACCCGAGCAGCCGGGCGATGGTCGAGGCCGTCACCGGCCCCTTCTCCACGACGAGGTCGAGGACGTGCTCACGGGTGCGGACATCGCTCGGCTCCACCATGGTTCCCCTCCCCCGACGCGGTTCAGACGGTCATTGCCAGTGTACGTCTTTTATCACAACAAGGGCGTTGCCGAAATCGTGGCGGGGCCCACGCTCCTCGCGGACAGGAAGGGGGGAAGAACGGTGGTCCGGGGCTTTCAGCGCAACCAGGGGGCGTCGAGGGGGCGCAGCGTCCGCCACCCGCGCGCGCGGGCAGCGGAGACCGCCAGCACCCCCGCGACGGCCGACGGGTTGTGCAGCCTCCCCGACAGGGCCGCGTCGACCGCCCCGTCCAGATCCGTCCAGACCAGCTCCAGGTCGGCCTCCTCGTCCTCACGGGGGAACGGGTCGGGCACAGGGCGCAGGTCGCGGGCCAGGAACACGCGGACGGACTCCTGGGAGGCGCCCGGGGACGTGAAGTAGTCGATCAGCACGTCCCAGCGCCCGGCCTCGAGGTCGGCCTCCTCGCGCAGCTCCCGGCGCGCCGCCTCCACCGGCGCCTCGCCGGCCACGTCGAGCAGCCCCGCCGGGATCTCCCAGAGCTCGGCGCCCACGGGATGGCGGTACTGGCGCTCGAGCAGCACCTGCTCGCGCCCGGCCGCGCCGCGCAGAGCGAGGATCCCGACGGCGCCGGGATGCGCCAGGTACTGCCGGACGACGGGCCCGCCCCCGGCGGTGACGCGCACGCGGTCCTCATCGAGGCCGAAGACCCGACCGGTCCACACGCGCTCGTGGGACTCCACCGGGCGTTCCGCCTTCTCGTCGCGCAGGTCCTCGCCGCCGCTGCGGGGAGAGGCGTCCGCCGTCATCCCTGCGCCTCCTCGGCCGCGCTGGCCTCCTCCTCGGCGATCCCCCGGGCCGAGGCGTAGCGCTCCGCCTGCTGGTCCAGCGCCGCGCCGACGAGCCCGACGAACAGCGGGTGGGGCCGCGTGGGGCGCGACTTGAACTCCGGATGCGCCTGGGTGGCCACGTAGTAGGGATGCAGCGACCGGTCCAGCTCGACGAACTCCACCAGCCCCCCGTCCGGCGACCGGCCCGAGACGTGCATGCCGACCGCCTCGAGGCGGTCGACGTAGGCGCCGTTGACCTCGAAGCGGTGGCGGTGCCGCTCGGTGATCTCGGTGGCGCCGTAGGCCCGGGCCACCACGGAGCCCGGGTCGAGGACCGCGGGATAGGACCCCAGGCGCATCGTCCCGCCCAGGTCGCCCTTGCCGGCGAGGATCTGGCGCTGGGAGTCCATGGTGGCGATCACCGGATCCGATGTAGTCGGGTTGAACTCCGTCGACGACGCGTTCTCCAGGCCGGCCAGATGACGGGCGGCCTCGATGACCATGCACTGGAGGCCCAGGCAGATCCCCAGCGTGGGCACCCGGTTCTCGCGCGCCCACCGCAGGGCGCCGACCTTGCCCTCGATGCCGCGCACCCCGAATCCGCCGGGCACCAGCACCGCCCCGACGCCGCCGAGGGCCCGTCCCGCGCCGTCGGGCGTCTCGCACAGGTCCGCGGGCACCCACCGGATGTTGACGCGCGTGCGGTGGGCGAACCCGCCCGCCTTCAGCGCCTCGGACACCGACAGATACGCGTCGTGGAGGTCCACGTACTTGCCCACCAGGGCCACCTCGACCTCGGTGCGCGGCTCGTGGATCCGCTCCAGCAGGGCGTCCCAGTCCGTCCAGTCGACGTCGTGGAAGGGCAGGGACAGGCGGCGGACCAGGTAGGCGTCCAGCCCCTCGGAGTGCAGGACGCGCGGGATCTCGTAGATCGAGGGCGCGTCCTGGCACACGACCACCGCATCGCGGTCGACGTCGCACATCAGGGCGACCTTGTTCTTCACGGGCTCCGGGACGTCGTGCTCGGTGCGCAGGACCAGGGCGTCGGGCTGGATGCCGATGGAGCGCAGGGCGGACACGGAGTGCTGGGTGGGCTTGGTCTTGAGCTCGCCGGCGGCCGCGAGGTAGGGCAGCAGCGAGACGTGGACGAAGCAGCAGTTGTCCCGCCCCAGCTGCTGGCGCACCTGGCGGGCCGCCTCGAGGAAGGGCGTCGACTCGATGTCGCCGACCGTCCCGCCGATCTCCGTGATGATGATGTCGGGGGCGGGCGAGCCGTCGGCGGGGGCCGCCTGGGCGCGCATCCGCCGCATGATCTCGTTGGTGATGTGGGGGATGACCTGGACCGTGTCGCCCAGGTACTCGCCCCGCCGCTCCTTGGCGAGCACCGTCGAGTACACCTGCCCGGTCGTGGCGTTCGCGGCCCCCGAGAGGAACACGTCGAGGAAGCGCTCGTAGTGGCCGATGTCGAGGTCCGTCTCGGTCCCGTCCTCCGTGACGAAGACCTCACCGTGCTGGAAGGGGTTCATCGTCCCCGGGTCCACGTTGATGTAGGGGTCGAGCTTCTGCATGACGACGCGCAGCCCGCGCGCACGCAGCAGCATGCCCAAGGAGGAGGCGGTGAGTCCCTTGCCCAGGGAGGAGACCACTCCCCCCGTGACGAAGATGTGCTTGGGGACGGACTGGTCAGCACCCGTGGTGCCCGCGGAGAAGTTCACCATGGAACTTCATCCTAACAGCGCAGGCGACGGGGCCGGCCGCGCCGTGCCGGAGGCCGTGCCTCAGCCCACCCCGGGGATCGGGGGCAGGACCGAGCTCGCGCCGTCCCCCACGCCGAAGGACCGCGCCTGGCCCGCGCCCGCCGAGCCCGGCAGGGCCAGCGCCGCGCCCAGCGCCCCCAGCTGCGTGCCCACGGAGTCCACCGTGG
>JAFAAX010000099.1 GCA_023426345.1 Actinomycetes bacterium | reverse complement strand
GGGCCGCGTGGTCGGCGGCCCCGCGGATCGCGTCGAGCTCCGGGGCCAGGGGCGCGGCCCCGGCGGCCTCGACGGCGTCCTCGTCCATGAACTGCCCGTAGATCGTGGCGATCCGCGCCGCGTCGGGGTCCTCGAGGCGCCCGGCGGCGGCGTCCTCGACGATGGCGCGGCCCCGCTCCTCGGAGAGGTCGCGCAGGGCGTGGAAGGCGCCGTCGGTGGGGCGGTCGGAGGGGATGGCGTGCTCGCGCAGCCAGGCCCCGTTGACGTGGCGGAAGAAGTCGTCCTGCGCGCGGACGTCGGGATCCATGGCGGCGGGGTCGAGGACGCGGGCCCTCTCGGTCTGTTCGGTCATGGCCCCACCCTAGCGGTGCCGGTGGACAGGCCCGTCAGGCCTCCGCGTCCTGCTCGTCGTCCTCCGCGGTGACCACGGGGCCGCGGCGCGAGCGGATCTCGATCTGCTCGGCGTCCAGCTGCGTGAGCGCCTCCCGCAGCGTCCTCGACGACAGGCGGCCCGCGTCGCGGATCCGGGTGAGAGCGTCCCTCTCGGCGTGGATCGCGCGCAGTCGCAGCTCGCGGTACTGCGCGAACCGCGCGGGCGAGGTCGACGCGGACTGGGCGTGGACGGCCCGGGCGTTCGACACGTCGCGCCGCGCCCGGGCGAGGGCCACGGGATCGTAGTCGGAGCCGTCGGGCCGGGCGAGCCCCGGCTGGTCGAAGAAGCCCAGCGCCGCCGAGTCCAGCTCGACGCGCAGGGCGAGGCGCTCGGTGTCGAGCTGCGTCGTGTCGCGCATGAGCCCCAGCCGGCGGGTCACCCACGGAAGCGTGCCGCCCTGGAGCGCCAGGGTGCCCGCCGCGACCAGGAAGGCGACGAGGACCAGGAGCGAGCGCTGCGGGGTGTCGCGCGGCAGGGACTGGGCGGCGGCCAGGGTGACGACGCCGCGCATGCCCGCCCAGACGAGCAGCGCGCCCTCGCGCACGCCCAGGTGCTCGGAGGTGAAGTAGTCGAGGTCGGCCGAGGTGCGGGCGATGAGCTCCTTCACCCGGGCGACGCGCTCGGCGGGCACCGGCTCGCCGTCGCGCCCGAGCAGGGGCGGGGAGGTCGGCTCCGATCCCCGCCACCGGTCGAAGGCGCCGCGGGCGCGTTCGCGCCGCTCCGATCGGCGCCGGGCGTGGCGCGACAGGAGGGCGAGCAGCAGCCCGATGAAGCCGCTGCGCACGAGCAGGATGAGGACGACCGCCAGGCCGGCGATCCCCGCGGCCTGGGCGAGGCTCTCGTGCTCGGCGCGCACCTCGTCGACCAGGCCGAACAGCTCGAGCCCCATCACCAGGAAAACGCCTCCCTCCAGGAGCAGCGAGATCGACCGCCAGGTGGTGGCCTCGGCCATCCGGTCGGTCGGGTCGAGCCGATCGGCGGCGCCGTTGCCGGTGACCAGGCCCGTCGTGGCGACGGCCACCAGTCCCGACGCTCCCAGCTCCTCGGCGACCACGTAGGCGACGAAGGGCGCGATGAAGGAGACCAGCGTCGACAGCGGGGCGGCGTGCAGCCATCGGCGGAAGCCCAGTCCACCGGCCCCCACCAGTGCGCCGATGACGAGGGCGGCGACGATGGAGAAGAGGAACGTCCCGAGGACGCCGCCCACGGAGACCTCGTCGGCGGAGTTCGCCGCGGACAGGGCGACGCTCATGATGACCAGCGACGTGGCGTCGTTGAACAGGCTCTCGCCCTCGAGGACGGTGACGATGCGCGGGGACACGCCCAGCCGCCGCACGATGGTCGTGGCGACGGCGTCCGTCGGGCTGAGGATCGCCGCCAGGGCGATCCCGATGGCCAGGGGGAGTCCGGGGATGAGGGCCGACAGGACGGCGCCCAGGGCGAGCGAGCTGACCAGGACGAGGACGATCGACAGCCCGCCGATGGCCGCCAGATCGCGGCGGAACTCCATGGCGGGCAGGTTGACGGCCGACGCGTAGAGGAGCGGCGGCAGGACGCCGGCGAGGATGAGTTCGGGACTGACCTCGATGGCCGGCACCGCCGGGATGAAGGAGACGATGACGCCCAGGGTGATGAGGACCAGGGGAGTGGCCAGGCGCAGCCGAGGCGCGAGCTTCTCGGAGAGGACGACGGCCAGGACGCCCAGGACGCCGATCACCGCGATGGCCGCGCCGTCGATCTCAGCGTCCATGGAGCCCCCCGTGTCGTCGCGGCCGTGGTCCCGGCGATTTTACCGTTTCGTTGCTCGGAGAAACGTCAGCGGCCGCCGGGCCGGTGTGCACATATGTGCAAAGCGGCTGACCGCGGCGGCCAACCTCTCCGACGGGTGTGAAGATGGCGGGGAGACAGGCCCGGGTGTGGGCGCCCGGGACGCCGACCGACGCGGATGCCGGACGTGGCACCAGGAGGACTGATGAGGACGATACGCAGCGAGGTCGTCGTGGTCGGAGGCGGCTCGACGGGCGCCGGAGTCGCCCGCGACGCCGCGATGCGCGGCTTCCCGACCGTGCTGGTCGAGCGCGCCGACCTGGGCCAGGGGACCACCGGACGGTTCCACGGCCTGCTCCACTCGGGCGGCCGCTACGTCGTCTCCGACCCGGAGTCGGCCACCGAATGCGCCCAGGAGAACGCGATCCTCAAGCGCATCCAGGCCGACGCCTGCGAGGACACCGGCGGGCTGTTCGTCAGCGTGCCGGGGGACGACGACGATTTCGCCGACGGCTTCGAGGCCGCCTGCCGCGCAGCCCAGGTGCCGTGCCAGGAGATCCCCGTGGCGGAGGCGCTGCGCCGCGAGCCGCGGCTCAACCCGGGCACGAAGCGGGCCTTCGAGGTCCAGGACGGCTCCGTCGACGGGTGGAAGCTCGTGTGGGGGGCGGCCCGGTCGGCCGAGGCCCACGGGGCGAGCGTCCTCACCTATCACCGCGTGACGCGCATCGAGCACGAGGACGGCCAGGTGCAGGCCGTGATTTGCCGGGACCTGCGCGGCGACGAGGACGTGAGGATCGAATGCCGGTTCGTGCTGAACTGCGCGGGGCCCTGGGCGGGCCGGATCGCGGCGATGGCGCAGTGCCACGGCGTGGACGTGGTGCCGGGCGCCGGCATCATGATCGCGATGAACCACCGCCTCAACCAGGAGGTGCTCAACCGCTGCATCTACCCGGCCGACGGCGACATCCTGGTCCCCGCCCACACCGTGTCGATCATCGGCACGACGGACAAGAAGACGGACGATCCGGATCATCTGGAGATCCCCCGCGAGCAGGTCCAGCAGATGCTCGACGCGGGCGAGGAGCTCATCCCCGGCTTCCGCCGGATGCGGGCGATCCACGCGTGGGCGGGCGCCCGGCCGCTGATGCGCGACACCACGGTGTCCGCCGACGACACGCGGCACATGCGGCGCGGGATGAGCGTCGTGGACCATCTCGAGCGCGACGGCGTCGCGGGCCTGCTGACGATCGGCGGCGGCAAGCTGACGACCTACCGCCTGATGGCCGAGCGGATCGTCGACGAGATGTGCGAGCAGATGGGGGAGGACCGCGCCTGCCGCACCGCCGACGAGGCGGTCGTCGGCTCCGAGTCCGGCCGCCTGTACTCCCTGGGGCGCCGCCTCCAGGAGGTCGAGGAGCCGACTCCCGACCCGGAGGCCGTCGACGCGCCGGGCGGGCGCCAGATCATCTGCGAATGCGAGCTCGTCACGCGGACGAAGCTCGAGCAGACGATGCGCGGGCTGGAGGACTTCACCCTCGACGACGTCCGCCGACAGGTGCGCCTGGGCATGGGCCCCTGCCAGGGCGGTTTCTGCACATCGCGGGCGGCGGGGATCGCGCATCAGTGCGGAATGGTCGACGCGGCGCGGGCGACGGAGCTGCTCCGCCTGTTCCTGAAGAACCGCTGGATCGGCCTGTGGCCGATCCTCTCGGGCGGGCAGGCGCGGGAATGCGCCTTGGACTACTGGATCTACTGGGGCACGCTGGACCTCGAGCATCTGCCTGCCCCCGCCGAGGAGGTCGTGCGATGAGGGACGCCGTGGTCATCGGCGCGGGGCTGGCCGGACTGGCCGCCGCGCTGCGCCTGTCCGAGCAGGGGAGGTCGGTGACGCTGGCGACGGCCGGGCTGGGCGGGCTGCAGCTCGGACAGGGGACGATCGACGTCCTGGGCTACGACGGGGACGAGCGCCTGTCCGACCCGTTGGCGGCCGTCGACGCGTGGTCGGCCGACCACCCGGACCGCCTGGACCATCCCTACGCGGGCCTGTCCGGCCGGGAGGTCCGCGACGCCCTGGAGTGGCTGGCGCGCGCGGCGGGCCCGGATCTGCTGGAGGCGCCGGAGGACGGGGTCCGCAACGTCTGCCTGCCGACGGCCGTGGGCGCGCTGCGCCCGACGGCCCTGATCCCGCCGTCCATGCGGGCGGGCGTACTGCGGGACGACCGCGACTACGTGTTCGTCGGGCTGCGCCGCCTCAAGGACTTCTACCCCGAGCTGGTCGCGGAGAACCTCGCCCGCCAGCGGGTCCCGGGGGCCGGCCCGGACGCCGGGCCGATCCGGGCCCGCGCGATCTGGGTCGACGTCGCGGCGCGCCCCGGGGAGGTCGACACCTCCGGCGTGCAGTGGGCCCGCGCCCTCGACGGCGCCGACGCTCGGGCCCGCCTGTGCGCGGCGATCGCCCCCGGACTGCGCGACGGCGAGGTCGTCGGGCTGCCCGCCGTGCTGGGCCTCGAGGATCCCGACGCCTGGCGCGACATCGCGGCGCGCCTGGGCCACGATGTCTTCGAGGTCCCCCTGCCCCCGCCGTGCGTGCCGGGCATGCGCCTGGGCGAGCGGCTGACGGGGCTGGTGAAGAAGCGGGCGCGCCTCATCATGGGGTCGCGGGTCACCGGCGTCGACGGGCTCGGCACGGGCGGGCCGCTGACGGTGACGGTGGCGACCGCCGGACACGACACCCGGATCGAGGCGCGCGACGTCGTCCTGGCCACGGGCGGCCTGGAGGCCGGCGCCCTGTGGATGGACTCCTCCGGGCACGTCACCGAGACCGCGCTCGGCCTGCCGGTCCGCCTGCCCGACGGCGTCGGCGAGGACGGCGAGGGCCTGGTCGTCGGCGACTACTGGGGGGCCGAGCAGCCCCTGTACCGAGTCGGCGTGGCGGTCGATGAGCGGATGACGGTGCTCGACGGCCGGGACGCCGTGATCGATCCCCATCTGCACGCGGCCGGCGGGATCCTGCGCGGCGCCACCCGCTGGCATGAGAAGTCGGGCGACGGCATCGCCCTGGCGACCGCCCTGCGGGCGGCCGACGCGATCGTGGAGGAGCAGCCATGAGCAGCGAGACCATCCTGGACCTGGACCAGTTCGGCCTGCGGGCCAGCCTGGACGCCTGCGTGAAGTGCACGATCTGTGAGACGCAGTGCCCGGTCGCGCGCGTCACGGACCTCTTCCCCGGGCCGAAGTTCGTGGGCCCCCAGGGGGAGCGCTACCGCGGGGGCGCGATCTCCGTCGACCATTCGATCGACTACTGCTCCTCGTGCGGCACGTGCACGCTGGTGTGCCCCGAGGGCGTCAAGGTGGCCGAGATCAACCACCACGCGCGCACCGCGATGAAGGAGCAGGAGGGCATCCCCCTGCGCGACAAGCTGATCTCGCGGACCATGCTGATGGGCACCGCGATGACGCCGGTGGCGCCGATCGCGAACTGGGCGCTGGCGAACAAGCCGATCCGCGCCCTCGTCGAGGGTGTCATCGGGATCGCCAAGGACGCGCCGATGCCGGTCGCGGAGGGGCGCTCCTTCGAGGCGTGGTTCCGCCGGCACACCCCGCGCCCGGAGTCCGGGACGAAGGGGCAGGTCATCTTCTTCCACGGCTGCGCCGGGGAGTTCTTCGAGGTCCAGACCTCGATCCGCTCCGTCGAGGTCCTCGAGCACCTGGGCTACGAGGTCCTCGTGCCCCACCACGGGTGCTGCGGCCTGGCCCTCCAGTCCAACGGCCTGTACGAGGACTCCCGGAAGTACGTCTCGAAGCTCACCCACCAGCTGCGCTCCGTCAACCGCGACGCGCCGATCATCACGTCGTCGGGCTCGTGCGGCGGCATGCTCAAGCACGAGGCCCGCGAGATCCTCGAGATGGACACCCCCGAACTGCGCGACGTCTCCTCCCGCGTCTACGACATCTCCCAGTTCCTCCTCGAGCTCCACGACAAGGGCGAGCTCGACGAGGACTTCCGACGCCTGGACGTCACGCTCCCGTACCACGCCCCCTGCCAGCTCAAGAGCGCGGGCATGGGGCTGCCGGCCGTGGAGCTCATGGAGCTCGTGCCGGGGGTGACGGTGGTCGAGTCCGGTCAGCCCTGCTGCGGCATCGCCGGCACGTACGGACTCAAGAAGGAGAAGTACGAGGTCGCCCAGAAGGTCGGCCAGCCCGTCTTCGACTTCATCAAGGAGACGAACGCGGAGATCGCCGTGTGCGACACGGAGACCTGCCGCTGGCAGCTGCGCCAGGGATCGGGCGCGCACGTCATCCACCCCATCGAGGTCATCCACGAGGCCTACGGCCTGCGCGACTGACCGTCCCCGCCGACTTCGGTCCTGATCTCCGCCGACTTCGGTTCCTCCGCGAGGCACGTTCCGGTCATCGACCGCGCCTGCGACTCCCCGGTCCGCGAACTAGGCTCGCCCTCGTCCCGGGAACCGGGCACGAGACGGACGGGAGAAGAGCGACGATGCAGGTCGTGCGGCTGAGCAGTGACGGGAACCCGGTGAGGATCGTCGTGCACGCGGGGGCGGGCGACGTCCCGGCCTCGTACACCCCGGAGGACCACCGCGCTTGCCAGGAGGCGCTGGCGCGCGCGGCGCGGACCGGCCAGGACATCCTGGACGCCGGGGACGCGGCAATGGACGCCGTCACGGCCGCCGTGGTGGTCTTCGAGGACTTCCCGCTGTTCAACGCCGGCCGGGGAGCCGCGCTCACGACAGACCTCACCGCCGAGATGGACGCCTGCCTGCTCGCCGGCGACGGTCGGGCCGGGGCCGTCACCTGCGCGCGCTCGATCCGCAACCCGATCCTGGGCGCGCGTGCCGTCATGGAGCAGACGCCGCACGCGATGCTCGTCGACCCCTCGCCCGAGCTGCTCGCGCAGTGGGGCGTCGCCTCCGCGCCGCCGGAGTACTTCGTCACCGAGCGCCGGTTGGAGGCCGCGAGGCGGGACCGAGAGCGTTTCGGGGGTCCTGGCGGCGGACACGGCACGGTGGGGGCGGTGGCCGTGGATGCGGTCGGCTCGGTCGCGGCCGCGCCCGCCCCGACCGCATCCACGGCCACCGCCCCCACCGTGCCGTGTCCGCCGCCAGGACCCCCGAAACGCTCTCGGTCCCGCCTCGCGGCCTCCAACCGGC
>JAFAAX010000193.1 GCA_023426345.1 Actinomycetes bacterium | reverse complement strand
GTGCCCGTCAGGGCGATCCAGTCGGCGGTGCGCCCCCGGCCGCCCGCGAGCTCCTCGAGGACGTGGGCGGCCTGTCGCTGGCCGGGCCGGTCCAGGGTGTGCCGGCTCATCGCCGCGCAGAGGTCGTGGTAGCCGTCCGGGGACGTCGCGAGGACCGGCAGGCGGATGCCGGGGTCCTCCGCCCCGGGGGCCAGTCCCCACCCGGGGTCCGCGGAGGCCGCGCCGAACTGGCCGCGCGCCAGCGTGAGCTCGGCGCCGGACACGGTGGGGACCCCTGCGGCGCGCCCGGCCGTGGCCACCTGGATCGCGGAGTACATCCCGTCGACGTCCAGGACGGCGATCGCCTCCAGCCCCAGGGACGCGGCTTGATCGACGAGGGCGCGCGGCTGGTCCGCCCCGTCGAGGAACGTGAAGGCGGAGTGGGCGTGGAGCTCGGCGTAGGCCGGGCGGTCGGAGGAGACGGGCAGTCGGTCGGACACCCGCCCATCCTATCGAACAGACGTTCCATCCTCGTGGCGGAGGAGGTCGCCGGGGGCGCAGTCCAGCTCGCGACACAGGGCGTCGAGGGTGGAGAAGCGGACCGCCTTGGCATGCCCGTTCTTGAGGACCGACAGGTTCGCCGGGGTGATGCCGACGCGCTCGGCCAGCTCGGCGACGCCGATCCGACGCCGGGCCATCATGACGTCCAGGTCGACGACGATCACCTCAGATCACCTCGTCGAGCTCGGCCTGGAAGCCGGACGCCTGGACCAGCAGCCCCCGCATGACGACGAGGACCAGGCCCAGGCCCGCGCAGATCAGCGCCAGCAGGAACACCGCCATGCCGAGCAGAGGCGGACCGGGGATGACAAGCTCCGCCGCCAGGCACGCCAGGCACGCGGCCACCGAGACGACGACCATGGCGCGCACCCACGCCAGCGACGCCGGATCGAAGATCCGCCCGGCCCGCACGCGGGTGAGCAGGGCCCACAGGCAGGCGAGGAACACGAGGGCGCAGGCCAGGGCGATCTCGACGAGGATCAACAACGGAACGCGCAGCCCGGCGAACTCGGGGGCGGTCCTGGCGTACTCGGCCGCCGCCCAGGGGAAGAACCCAACCATGGAACCGACGACGACGAGCGCCACGAACGCGATGAGGCCTTTGAGGACGACGACGACTCCGGGACGCATGGCTTTCCTCCCCGCTCGACATATCGAACAACAGGATGATCGTATCGTCTATCGATACGCATGGGCAAGAGGCCCCACTGATCGGCGCAGACGCCCCGCCCCCGCCGGGCCCCTCCCCCGCGAAGGGGGCGCCGCCCTGGCCGCGGCCGCGCGCCGGGCGGAGACGGTGGCCCCTCCCCCGCGAAGGGGGCGCCGCCCTCGTCGATCGGGGCGGAGCAGCCCCGGTCAGTCGGCGAGCAGGCCCCGCAGGTCCTCCGCCGAGATCCGCCCGTCCCCGGTCCCGCCGCCGTCGACGACCGCCGCGACCAGCGCGCGCTTGCGGTCCTGGAGCTCGAGGACCTTCTGCTCGATGGTGCCGGTGGCGGCCAACCGGTAGACGTTGACCTTCTTCGTCTGCCCGATGCGGTGGGCGCGATCCACGGCTTGCGCCTCGGCCGCGGGGTTCCACCAGGGGTCCATCACGTAGACGTAGTCGGCCTCGGTGAGCGTGAGGCCCACTCCCCCGGCCTTCAAGGAGATCAGGAAGACCTTCTTCTCCCCCGTCCGGAAGGACTCGATGACGGACGCCCGGTCGCGCGTCGACCCGTCCAGGTACGCGACGTCCATGCCGCGGCGCTCCAGCGCCGCCCGGATCCGTTGGAGGAAGGAGGTGAAGGAGCTGAACACCAGCACCTGATGCCCGGCGGGGACGATCTGGTCGAGCTGCTCGGCCAGCAGCTCCACCTTCGCGGACCCCACGGACGCGTACTGCTCGTCGACCAGGGCCGGGTCCAGCGCGAGCTGGCGCAGGCGCATGATCGAGGTGAGCACCTGCATCCGGTTCGCGGAGAAGTCGTCGAGCAGGCCCAGGAGCCTTGTGCGCTCGCGGGTGAGGTACTGGTCGTAGATCCGGCGGTGCTCCTCCCCCAGGTCGACCTCGAGGACCGTCTCCGTCTTGTCGGGCAGGTCGGGCGCGACCTGTTCCTTCGTCCGGCGCAGGATGAAGGGCGCGGTCAGCCGGTGGAGCCGGTCGAGCGCCGCGCGGTCGCCCTCGGACTCGATGGGCCTGCGGAAGCGATCGGTGAAGACCTTCCATCCCGGCAGCAGCCCGGGGTCCGTGATCTGCAGGATCGACCAGAGATCGCTCACCGAGTTCTCCACGGGCGTGCCCGTCACGGCCACCCGCCAGGCGGCCGGCAGGCCGCTCAACGCGGCATGAATCGCCGTCTGCGGGTTCTTCACCGCCTGCGCCTCGTCGACGACCAGGCCCGACCATGCCCGGCCCGCCCACTCCTCGGGCTCCATCCGGACGATCGTGTAGGAGGTGACCACCACATCGGCCCCGCGCGCGACGTCGGCCAGGGCGAGATCGCGCCTCTTCGACGTCGCGGGGACCACGGCGACGACGAGGTCGGGGAAGAAGCGCGCCGCCTCGTGCTCCCATGTGCCCAGGACCGACGTCGGGGCGACGACCAGCACCGGCTCGGGGGCGGCTCCGTCGCGCGAGACGGCCTCATCGCGCAGCGCCTGGACGGCGGAGAGCACCTGGAGGGTCTTGCCCAGGCCCATGTCGTCGGCCAGGACCCCGCCCAGACCCAGGCCGGCCAGCGCCGTCAGCCACCGGTGCCCGCGCTCCTGGTACGGCCGCAGCTCGGCGCGCGAGGAGGCCGGGACGGGGAGCCCCGCCAGCTCCCCGTGCCCCGAGAGCGCCCCGACGCGGCGCGTCCACTCCTCCGCGGCGCTCACGTGGTCCGCGACCTCGGCCAGGTCGTCCCACAGCCCCGCCTGGAGCACCGACAGGCGCGGCTCGGCGTCCTCGTCCGCGTCGGAGAGCATCCGGGCCTCCTCGATGAGCCGGCGGAGCCGGTCCAACCGCTCCCCGTCGAGCGCCACCCAGGTGCCGTCGACGAGCAGGTGGTCCTCCCCGCCGGCCAGTGCCGCGAGGAGATCGGCGAGCTCGACGGCATGCCCCCCGACGCTCACCCGCACGCGCAGCCCGAACCAGTCCGAGTCCGCGGAGCGGTCCAGGGAGGCGGCGATCTCCAGGCCGTCCTCGTCCACGCGCGCGTCCCGCACCGCCTGCGAGACGTCCCACACCAGTCCGTCGACGCGCAGCCGGCCGACGACGTCGCGCAGGAAGGCGGGGGCCCGCCAGGCGGGGAACCGCAGGGTGCGCAGCTCGCGGCGCCAGAGCTCCGGGGGGACATCGAGCGCCCTCCCGGCCGACTCGATGCGTCGGAGGACCGCGCGGACATCGTCGTCGTCGCGGGACTGCTCGATCGGGACCCGCGAGGTGGACCCGCTGACCGTGTACTCCGTCCACCACCGCACGGTGATGGCGGAGGCGCCCTCGGGGCGGACCGTGGCGACCACCGTGGGGCGGCCCACGGCCCCGGCGTCGAACGAGCCGTCCGTCGACATCAGCCCCACGGCGCGGTCGAGGCGGCGCGCCCACAGCGTGGTGAACTCGGCCAGGTCGGAGGCGGGGACCGTCACGCCCCCCGCCGGAAGGTGCGCGAGGACGTCCTCGGCGTCCCCGATCGGCGCGATCCGCGTCCCGCCGTCCAGGAGCAGGAGGCCGGTCGACGGCTCGACGCGCGGATGGGGACGCACGTCGTCCCCGTCGGTGGCCACGGGCGCGAGCGCCAGCCCGTCCTCGACGGCACGGACGTCCAGGCGCAGCCGCCAGGGGCGCGAATCGAGGATCAGCGGCGTGTCGGCGTCCGTGTCGGCGAGCAGGACGACCCCCGCCCGGTCGAGCCGTCGCAGCCAGGGTCCGGCCTGATCCCCCAGTGACTCGAGGCTGACCTCCTGGGGGGAGCGCCACGCGGCTCCCAGGCGGGAGATCCGGAACCCCTCGCGCAGCAGCGCGACGTGGGTGGGGTTGAGGTCCGACGTCACGGAGGTCCACTGCGTGTTCGTGATGTCGGGCCAGGCCGCCCGGCGCGTCGCCCACCGCTGATGGGTGCCGGGCCGCAGCGGGGTCAGCCAGATCGGCTGGGACGGATCGTGCGTGTCGACGAGGAGCGCCATGCCCTCCCCCGGGGCGCCGGACCGTCCGACGACCCCTTGGAGCGCGGCCCGCCACGTCGAGTCCTCCGGCACGGCGCGGCGCAGTCGATCGCGGATCTCCAGCACCGTCGCCACGCAGTGGCGGCAGTCCCGTCCCACCGTGCAGGCGCAGGTGAGGTCCAGCCGCCCGTCGATCACGCCGATCCAGGTGCGGTAGACGACGCCCGCCCCGCGGACCCGCCCCTCCGCGTGGGCCTCGTCGCGGCGCTCGACCTCGAGGACGCGGCCGGTGCGGAAGTAGGTGAGGCCCTTCGCCCACGTCGCGGGACCCACCTGCGCCATGACGTCCTCGTCGCTGAGGAGGGGGATCACGTCGTCGAGGGTGCGGGAAACGGCCATCCGCTCAGTCTATCCGCGTCGCCGGCGCCCACGCTCCTCAGTCCCCGCCGAGGCGCCCCCCGGACTCCTCCAGGTAGCACGACGCGCACAGGGCCTCGTACTCGGAGTCGATGCCGTCGATGGAGACCTGGTCCCCGCTGAAGACGAACGCGCCGCCCACGCGGCGCCCGTTGAGGATCGCCTTGCGCCCGCACCGGCAGATCGTCTTGAGCTCCTCCAGCGAGTGCGCGATCTCCAGCAGGCGCTGGGCGCCGGGGAAGGCGCGCGTGCGGAAGTCCGTGCGGATCCCGTAGGCGAGCACGGGGATCCCGTCGAGCACGGCGACGCGGAGGAGGTCGTCGACCTGCGCGGGGGTGAGGAACTGCGCCTCGTCGATGAGCACGGCCGCGACCGGGCGGGGCGCCCCGTCCGCGCCGGGCCGGGGATCGCGGCGCGCGGCGTCGTGGATCGCGCGGCGGATGTCGTCGCCGGCGTCCACCAGGAGGTTGACGGTGCGCGTCACGCCCAGGCGGGAGACGATGTCGGCGTCCCCCTTCCGATCGACGCGCGGCTTGACCAGCAGCACCCGCTGGCCGCGCTCCTCGTAGTTGTAGGCGACCTGGAGCAGCGCCGTCGACTTGCCGGAATTCATCGCGCCGTAACGGAAGTACAGCTTCGCCATGGTTCGTGGGTCCTTCCCCCGGTGTTCCGGCGCGATCCTACCCGCCGACGAGGGCGCCGCCGCGGCCGGGCTCCACGGACACGCCGCCGATCAGTCGTAGATCCCCTCGACCGCCCATCGGTCCCGCCGTTGGACCAGGAGAAGATCGGGGCCGTCCTCTCGGCCCAGCCGCAGGTAGGCGCGCGGGGCGCGGGGCGAGCCCGGCTCCTCCCACCATCGCCCCAGGACCGGCCAGGGGCCTCCCGTCACCCGGACCGCCAGGGCGCGGCCGGCCTCCAGCCCCGGGGGGAGGCGCTGCCCGGGCGCGGGATCGGGGACGAGGACGGCGGGCCGCGCGTCCAGACGC
>JAFAAX010000133.1 GCA_023426345.1 Actinomycetes bacterium | reverse complement strand
TCGGTGGCCCCCGTCGACGAGGCCGCGGCAGCGGGCCGGGACACCGACATCCCGGCGGGGGCCGCGACGGCCGGGACGGCCCGGCCGGCCCCGGCTCCCGCGCCGGGCGACCTCAGACTGTGGCGCCCGCCGCTGGAGGAGGCGCTGCGCTGGGTCGGGCCGGACGGCGCGATGCTCATGGGGCGCAGCGCCGACGGCGTCGTCCACGTCGCGGTCCGCGTGGCCGAGCCCGTCGAGGCCAGCGGGGTGAGCTGGGGCAATATCCGATGGTGCGGGCACCTGCTGCCCGACGACGACTCGGCGCTGGCGCTCCAGGCGGTGGCGCTGGTCCGCTGGCACGCGCAGAGCCGGTTCTGCGCGCGCTGCGGGCACGCGGTGGAGACCACGTCGGCGGGGTGGACGACGACCTGCCCGCAGTGCGAGGCCATCGAGTACCCCCGCCAGGACCCGGCCGTCATCATGGCGGTCGTCGATGACCGGGACCGCGTGCTGATGGCCCACAACGCGGCGTGGCGGGCGGGGTTCTGGTCGGTGCTGGCCGGGTTCGTCGAGGCCGGGGAGTCACCCGACCGGGCGCTGCGCCGCGAGGTCCTGGAGGAGGTGGGCCTGCGCGTCGGCGAGGTCCGATACGTGGCGGCGCAGCCGTGGCCGATGCCGCGCTCCCTGATGCTCGGCTTCCTCGCGCGCCTGGAGCCCGGCGCCCCCGCCGATCCGCGGCCCGACGCCGTCGAGATCGATCAAGCCCGCTTCTTCACCCGCGAGGAGCTGGCGGAGCAGATCACGTCGGGCCGGATGGAGCCGCCCGGCCCCACGGCCATCGCCCGGTACCTCCTCGAGGAATGGTTCGGCGCCCCGCTGCCCGAGTCTCCGAGGCGGATCGACCCCCTGCGCCGTTCCTGAGGAATCGCCCTGCCACCAGGATGCGCTCAACAGGTGTCGACAAGATCGTTCATCACGTGCGGCGACGGGGTGCGAAGCCATGGGTCCGCCGTCGGCCACCAATGAGCTCGACGATGCTCAGGCGTGGGCGAGATAGTCGGCGACCGCCTTGCGAATGAGAGCGGACTTGGGCATGTCCTCGCTGTGGGCTCGTGCTTCGAGTGCCTCATCCAACTCCTCAGGTGCGCGCACCTTCCAGGTGCGCCGCGCGTAGGCCTGTTCTGCCCGCGGCCTGCCGGTGGGCACGAAGATGTCCCCCAGGTCGATACGCGACCCGTCTCCGGTGTAGGCGCGGCCCAACACCGCAATCTCTCCGCGTTCCGCCCGATCGGCCAGCGCCTCGTAGTCCGTGCGATCCTCCATCGCTTCTCCTTCCATGATTCAACTCTCCAAGTCGGGTCGATCCATCGCATGAAACACGACCAACCGGCCATCAGGCTTCAAGGCCGCAAACACCTCGATGATTCTGTCCGTTTGAGCGTGAGGATGCCCATAGAACGCCCTGGTCACGTCCCCGTGCTCGCCGTCGAGGACATCAACGAATTGCGGGTGCGTCATCGTGTAGTACGCATCCTTCCTGGCGATGCCGTGCCGACCTGACGACGGCGCAAACTCGATGTCCTCTTCCCTGAACACGGACCGAACGTACCACAAATGCGACCCACAAACAAGGGAATCAATGGGTCGGTGCTGATCGAGTCTCTACGGTGGATCGACTCTCTGTGCTGTTCCTGACCGGGTCGAGGATGTTTCAGAGAGCGGAAAATTGCACGAGAACGGATTGTTGACAATCTGTTCACGTCACCCTAGTCTGACGTGTGCGAGTCAGTTATCTGCGCGGATCGCATCCGACACCACCCCCCATGGGCGTGGGCGATCTTGTTTCTGTCGTCTCAAAGGAGAAGACGATGTTTCATCGTGTGTTGTCAAGAGTCGCAGCCGTCGTGCTGGCGGCCGCACTGTCGTTGACGGTGACCGTGTCCGCCAACGCTTCTTCTGACTCTGATGATCCGGGCCCGAGTGGAGGATCTCCGGACTCGGTCGTTGTCATCCAGACAGGGGTGCCGGACTTCTTCTGCGACGAGGGGACTGGTCAACATGTCATCCTCAATCCAAAAGGTTGCTACGGCACCTTGTACACGTACATGGACGGGCGGTATATCGGTTTCGTGAATCTCGCGGCATTTCGCGCGTCGCAGGGTCCCAGTGCGTGGGACTCATTCACCAGGCTGTACAACGCCATGTACTCATTCTGTACAGGCCCCGTCGGATGGATACCGTGTCAGGGAGTTCCCGCTGTGATCACGTACATTTGCAAGCGGGTCTTCGGCGGCGAACAGTCAGTGGACGCGTGGGATCGGCGGACCTCTGTGGCGGCTCGTCGTGTCAGGAGTGCGTTGGTATGAAGCACAAGGAGCTCATCGAGGATGTGGGGTTCATTCTCTGGCTCCTCGTCTCGTTTGTCCTCCAGGTCGTGCTGTCAGCTCCGTGGTTCCTGGCTCTGATCTGTGGATGCCTCGCGTGCTGGGCGTGGGTGGCTGCAGTTCGGCGTTGGTCCGTCCGCGTCTCCGAGCGGCAGCGTGACACGACCGGCACCTTCGAAGGGTGACGCCGGGCTCGCTCGGTGCGCCAGAGGCGTGCGACATGACGGATCGCAAAAGGGGGTGGCGGCTGGGAGAATCGAGGCATGACCCCAGCCGCCCCCTCCGATCCCGAAGCACTGCTCGACGCCTTGGATCCCGACCAGCGCCGGGTCGCCCAGCAGGTCAGCGGGCCGCTGGCCGTCCTGGCCGGCGCGGGCACCGGCAAGACCCGCGCGATCACCTACCGCATCGCCTACGGGGCGGCGGTCGGCGCGTTCGACCCGACGACGGTGCTGGCGGTGACCTTCACGTCGCGCGCGGCCGCGGAGATGCGCCAGCGCCTGCGCGATCTCGGCGTCCCCCACGCCCAGGCGCGGACGTTCCACGCGGCGGCGCTGCGCCAGCTCTCGTACTTCTGGCCGCGGTCGGTCGGCGGTCAGGTGCCCCACCTCATCGACCACAAGGCCTCCCTGGTGGCCGCCGCGGCGGCGCGCAGCGGGATCCGCGCGGACCGCACGGCGGTGCGCGACCTGGCGGCGGAGATCGAATGGGCGAAGGTGTCGATGGTCGGCGCCTCCCGCTATGCGCAGCGCATCCGCACGGAGCGGCGCGAGCCCCCGGCAGGCCTGGAGGCCGACGCCTTCGCCCGGCTCATGGACGCCTACGAAATCGCCAAACAGGATCGCGGGGTCATCGACTTCGAGGACGTCCTGCTGCTGATGTGCGGGATCCTCCAGGACCGGGAGGACATCGCGCGCGAGGTCCGCTCCCAGTACCGCGCCTTCGTGGTCGACGAGTACCAGGACGTCTCCCTGCTCCAGCAGCATCTGCTCGAGCTGTGGCTCGGCGACCGGCACGACCTCTGCGTGGTCGGAGACGTCGCGCAGACCATCTACTCCTTCGCCGGCGCCGATCCGCGCCACCTCGTCGGGTTCCGGTCCCGCCATCCGGGCGCCAACGTCGTCCAGCTCAACCGGGACTACCGGTCGACGCCCCAGATCGTCGCCGTCGCCAACCAGGTGATGGGCCGCGCGTCGGATGCGGCGGGCGGGCTGGGCGTCGGCGCTGGGTCTGCGGCAGGCGTCCAGCAGGGGACGCGGCGCGGCGGCGGTGCCCTCGACGGCGTCGTCCACCTGGTGTCCCAACGGCCCATGGGCCCGGGCGTGTCGTTCCGCACCTACGACGACGACCAGGCCGAGGCCGCGGGCGTGGCCGCCCGGGCCGCCGAGCTGGTGGCGCGGGGCGTACCCATCCACTCGATCGCGGTCCTGTACCGCACGAACTCCCAGTCGGAGGCGCTCGAGGAGGCGTTCGCCGAGGCGGGCCTCTCCTTCGTCGTGCGCGGCGGGGCGCGTTTCTTCGAACGCGACGAGATCCGCCGCGCCCTGCTGCTCCTGCGCCGCGAGGCGCTCGCCGACCGCTCCCGGGCCGCCGCCTCCGGTGAGGGCGGGGAGGGATCCGACATCGACGAGGGCGCCCCCGCCGGGCCGGGCCTGGTGGAGCGCGTCCAGGAGATCGCCGGCGTCGCCGGGTGGACGCCGGAGCCTCCGGCCGGGTCGGGAGCCGTGCGGGAGCGCTGGGACAACCTCAACGCGCTCGTCGAGCTGGCCGGGCAGCGGGAGTCCCTGTCCCTGCCGGCCTTCGTCGCCGAGCTCGAGGAGCGCTCGGCCGCGCAGGCGGCGCCGGCCGTCGCCGGCGTGACGTTCTCGACGCTGCACGCCGCGAAGGGACTGGAATGGGACGCGGTGTTCCTCATCGGCGTCTCGGAGGGCCTGCTGCCGATCTCCATGGCGCAGACGGCCGTCGCCCGCGAGGAGGAGCGACGGCTCCTCTACGTCGGGGTGACGCGGGCGCGCGACCACCTGGAGCTCTCGTGGTCGCGCTCCCGCCACGCGGACCGGGGCCGGGGATCGCGCGTGCGCAGCCGGTTCCTCGACGGGATCTGGCCGGAGGAGGCCGTGGAGCAGCGGAGCCGGGCGCGGTCGGCGTCGGGCGACTCCCCGCGCCACCGCGCGAAGGCGCGCGCCCACGAGTTCGAGGAGGAGAACCCCCCGGAGGTCATCGCCTTGTTCGAGCGGTTGCGGGACTGGCGCTCCCGGGAGGCCCGCGTCGCCTCGAAGCCCGCCTACACGGTGCTGGCCGACCAGACGCTGCGGGATGTCGCGATCGCCCGCCCGAAGACGCTGCGCCAGCTGGGCGTGATCCGGGGCATCGGCGCGGTCAAGCTCGACCAGTACGGCGCGCAGGTCCTCGCCCTGGTCCGGGGCGAGGACGTGCCGGTCGAGGACGCGCCGGAGGGCTGAACCGGGTGGGCGGCGGTCGTGAACCACGACCTCGCCGCGTGGCGCGGCCCGCCCTCGTCAGTCGAACGGATCGCCCGCCGCTCCGCATCCGCATCGCGGATGCGGAGCGACCTCGCGGACGGCGATCCCGCCCCGGGCGTCGACGCGGACCTGCGACCATGCCGGATCGCCCCCGGCGGGTTCGCCCAGGATCGGGTCGCCGCCCGGGGCGGACAGCACGCGGCGGGCGACCTCCAGCGCCGCCACCTGGATGGCTGCGACGGGAGGCGCGGGCAGCGGCCAGTCGTCCATCTGGCGGGCGAGGAGGGGCCACGAGCGGTCGGCGTCGGTGAGGTGGAGGTCGAGGCACTGCGCGCAGGGCGTCCGGCCGGGCCGCACCAGCGGGCCCACGACGATGGAGCGTTCGCGCAGGATCACCGGAAGGTGGCGCCGGTCTTCGACCAGGAGCAGGCCGCAGGCGGCCGCATCGGCATGCCGGGCGCGCGAGACGACGACCACGTCGGGGCCGTGGAGGCGCTCGACGCGGGCCCGGGGTTCCAGGGACACGATCATGTCCCTGACGGCGTCGGGGCGGGGGAGCGCCCAGAGGCTCGCGCTCACCGTCCCCTGGACCGACGCGTCGACGGGTCGCCGGTCCCTCAGGTCCAGGTGGCGCACGCCGACGCGCGCGAGGATCATGGCGGCCGCCGTCGTCACGGCATCCAGGCCGTCGATCCGCACCGAGGGCGCTCGCGCGCCCGGGACGGGCGCCGCAGCGGATCGGCGGGTCGCGTGCGTCGCAAAGCCCGCCGCGACGAGGCGGGCGATCAGATGCTCACAGCCGGGAGGAGGAACGGTCGAGGGGGCCGGCTCCCCGGCCGGGGCGGCGTCGAGGGAGGGAGGCCGAGCGCGGCGCGCGGCCCTCAGCAGCCACGCCTGCTGGGGCTCGGACAGGCCCGTGAGAACGACGTGATGATCAGGATCGCCGCCCACCTGCAGCGCGTCCGATCCTCGTCGGACCAGGGCGGTGCCTTCGACCAGCCGGACCTGTGCTCCCATGACGTCGTCTCCGTCCCGTGAGGCGCCGCGGTCCCTGGCCGGACCGGGCGGGTGTCCTCAGTGTCGGGGCAGGGGGCGCCCCACGGGGAGACGGCCGGCGGATCTGTGGACGGGCATCCACAGGACCGCTGTACAGGACCGCCGGCGCCGGGATCGTTCGATCAGGCGGGCGCGCCTCCCGGCCTGTCGGAGTCATCCGGTCCGCCGGGTCGGTCAGCGTCGTCGTCGGGCGAGCCGTGGACGCCGTCGGATCCCGTGGCGTCGGAGGGGCCGCCCTCGTCGTGGGTGGGGCCGCCCTCGTCCCCGGATGAGGCGGAGGGCGAGGACGGCGCGGATGGGGAGGGGCCGCCGGCTGCGTCGCCCTCGTCCCCGGATGGGACGTCCTCGGGGAGCAGGCCGGCCCGGCGGAGGCTGTCGGACTCCGGGTCCGTGTCGGGGGAGAGGCCCTCGGCCCACCCCAGGGTGCCGTCGAGCAGGCGGGACAGCTCGCCGTCGAACTCGGCGTCCTGGGAGGCGCCCGCCTCGCGGTCGGCGAGGAACGTCTCCGGCGCGTCGAGCTCCGCGGCGGTGGGCACCATGTCGGGATGGCGCCACAGGGCTTCGCGCCCCTCGCGGCCCTGAGCGTCCTCCACCAGCGTGAACACCCGGGCGGCGCCCCGCGCGCGGCGCGGGCGCATCTGGAGCCCGATGAGCTGGCCGAGCATCTGCTCGGCGGGACCCCCGGCCGCGCGACGGCGGCGCATCATCTCGCGCAGCTGATCGGCGTGCGGCAGGTAGGGCGCGACGGCGCGGGCCGCGACGACCTCCACCCACCCCTCGATCAGGGCGAGCAGGGTCTCCAGGCGCTCCAGCGCGGACTGCTGGCGGGCGGTCGACTCCGGGGAGAACACGCCGCGCGACATCGCGGAGTTGAGCGACGCCGGGTCCGTGGGGTCGATCTCTCGGGCGGCGTCGGCGATGGCGTCGGTGTCGAGGGCGATCTCGGAGGAGTAGCTCTCCACGGCCCGCACCAGGTCGTGGGCGAGCCACGGCACCGACGCGAACAGGCGCTGATGGGCGCACTCGCGGACGGCCACGAATTGCTGGACCTCCTCGAAGGGGATCTCCAGCCCCTCCCCGAACGCTCCGATGTTGTGGACGACCAGTGCCGTGGTCTGCCCGTCGGCCAGGGGAAGGCCGACGTCCGTGGAGCCCATGGCCTCCTGGGAGAGAGCCGACAGAGCCTGCCCCATCTGCATCGCGAACATCATCGCCGCGAGCTTCGGCATCATCTGCGTCGTGCGCCCCAGCATGTCGGCCATCCCCGGCGGCAGCCCCTCGGGCAGGCCGCCGGTCTCAGAATCGTCGCCGAACTGCGAGGACAGGGCGTCAGTGAGGGCGCGCGACACATTCGACGCGACGGGCTCGGTGATGCGCGTCCACATCGGCAGCGTCTGGTCGATCCACTGGCGCCGGGTCCAGGCGGCGCGCTGGACCTGGCCGGGCCCCAGATCCGTCACGGAGTCCAGCCACAGGTCGGCCACCACCATGGCGTCCCGCGCCCGCTGCGCCTCGGCGGCGGACAGGGCCGGGTCGCCCGCCTGGAAGACCTGCTGCTGGGCGATATCGGTGGCCATCCGCCAGTTCACAGGTCCCTCGGTGGCGTTGAAGAGGTACTGGAACTGGTTGAGGGCGGACTGCATCTGCGCGGGGTCGGCGAACAGTGCGTTGACGGGCGACGTGTCGAACCCCTGCTCGCGCATCGAGCGCGCGGCCTCCTCGCCGGCCTGGTCGCCGAGCATCTTCCGCAGGAATTCTTCGAACGGATCCGCGGGCTGGTCGGGCGAGGTGTCCCCTGACTCACTCATGTGCCGACTCTACTGGCTGGGCCGGGCTGCCGGCTGGGTGGAGGCCGGGAGTGAGCTGTGAGCGGAAGGGGAACTCCGTGTCGCCGCGGTCTTGGGCGCGACCGGGGCGTGCGGACAGTCCACAATGGGCGGGTGAACGACGATCCAACGCCCTCCGAACTCTCTCCGGTCACTCCCTCCGGCGGCGCCGGCGTGCCACTGCCCGGGCCGGTTCCCGGGTCCATTCCCGGGGACGAGGGCGCTCCCGCCGATGTCGACGCGCCGCCGGTGCGGCCGCGTCGCCGGCGCGGCCGTCGGATCGCGGGAGTGGTCGGCATGGTCGTCGTGGTCGCCGTGGTGGTGGCGGCGTTGGTCGTGCCGATGCCCTACGTGGCCGAGGGACCCGGGCCGACGTTCGACGTCATCGGCTCGAAGGGCGACACCCCGATGATCGAGATCTCGGGGACGGATCCGTCCACGGGCCAACCGGTGGCGGTGGATCCCGTGCCCACCGCGGGCGACGGCACGGGCGAGCTGCGCATGGTCACCGTCTCCGAGCGGGGAGGCCCCGGCCAGCGCCTGAACTTCGTCGAGTACGTGGAGGCCCGCCTCGACGACCGCGACGTCCTGGTCCCCTACGACCAGGTCTATCCCCAGGGTGTCACCCAGGAGCAGGTCACTCAGGCCGGACAGGCCCAGATGCAGAGCTCGCAGTCGACCTCGGAGGTGGCGGCCCTGGAGTACCTGGGCTGGACGGTCCCGGCGACGATGACGGTGGCGGGGCCGGTCTCCGGATCGGACGCGGACGGAAAAGTCCAGGAGGGCGACGTCCTCGTGTCGATGACCACGCCGGACGGCACGGTCCACCCCGTCGATGCGGCGTCGGTGCCGTTCGCGCTGCTCAAGACCGTCCCGGTCGGTTCGACGGTGGTCGTGACCGTCACCCGCGACGGGCAGCAGGTGGACATCCCGATCGTGACGTCCTCGGGCGGGGCGGGGACGCAGGGCTCGAAACTCGGGATCTACCTCAGCGCCGACGTCGACCTGCCGCTGGACATCACCGTCAACCTCGAGAAGGTGGGCGGGCCGTCGGCGGGCACGATGTTCGCTCTGGGGATCATCGACCGTCTGACGCCCGGCGATCTCACGGGCGGCCAGTCGATCGCGGGGACGGGAGCCATCGGCTACGACGGCGAGGTCCAGGCCATCGGCGGGATCCGCCAGAAGATGTGGGGAGCGGTCGGCGATGGCGCCACGTGGTTCCTGGCTCCGGCCTCGAACTGCGATGAGGTGGTCGGGCACGTGCCCGAGGGGCTGTCCGTCGTCCGCGTCTCCACCCTCGATGAGGCCGTGTCCGCCGTCAAGGCGATCGCCGCCGGCCAGGGCGCGACGCTGCCCACGTGCGAGGCCTCCGACGCCCAGTCGGGCTCCGCCCACCCCTGACCTCCTCCGCCCTCCCCCCCTCCGCGCGAGGTTCGCCCATGGCGACTTGCGAGTCCGGTCGCTGTCCTCGTGTCATCGACGAGGGCGACCCCGACCCCAACTGGCAGACAACACCAAATGGTCACCGCCGAGCCGACCATCAGTTCATCACAAATCATCATTGATCTGCATGAACGCGGCCGCTCGGAATCCTGCTCGGCACGACGCGCCGACCATTTGGTGTAGTCCGACGATCACCGGGGGAACATGAGGTGGGAACGCAGCGGTGGAGGTCGCGACGTCGTTTTCTGGCTCGCGGCCAGGTGCATTCGCCCACCACCCCTGACGGCCCCACGGTGACGACCGCGCGCGCCTCGGCGTCACACGTGGGCGAACCTCGCGGGAATCAGCGGGGGTCAGCGGCGCGCCAGGTCAGCGGCGCGCCGGGTCCGCACCCCCGCCGGTCCCGTCCTCGACGGGCGCGAAGGAGGACAGGAGCGCCTGCGTGAGGCCGGGGACCAGATTCTCCCCCTGACCGACCTGATCGTCCGCGTCGAAAGCGCGGGTGCGCACGGCCGTCCAGGTCTCTCCGGAGCGCAGGACGCCCACCGCCAGGCGGACGTCCGTGCGCGACGGGTGGTTGAGGATGAAGGCGAGGGCCTCGTCGGGGTCCTCGGGCGCTTGAGCCTCCACCTCCGGGGGGACAATGATCCGCTCGACCGTGAGCGCGGCGCCGGCGACCGACTCCGGCCAGGCCAGATGGCCGAGCATCTCCTCCAGCTCGTCCTCGGGGAGGTCCTCCTGGATGACGGCGGACAGGTGCCACGGGGTGCCGTCCCATCCATGGCGCAGTTGGGCGGCGACGTCCCCGGGGATGTCCGGCTGCTCGACGAGCTGGCGGGTGGGTACCAACGCGTACAACGAGGGCGCATGATCCCAGCCCGCGCGCGCGGCGGCACGCTCGATGTCGCGGACGACGGTGGCCAGGGCGGCGGCGGCCGGCGGGGCCGGCGGGTTGTGCTCCATGCCCCAATGGTGGCACGCCTGCGGGACCGGGCCTTCCCGGGTGGGCGTCGCCCTCGTCACTGAGGACGAGGCCGCCCCCGCGCCTGCCGGCCGGGATCGGAGAGGGGCGGGAGGTCGCGGGGATCACACCTCCCTCCAGGCAGGCCTTGAGCGCGCGGGTAGACTGGGATGGTCCAATGAGGCACCCGATTGACACTTGAGAGGATGACGCGGTGAGCGCCTTCCCGACCGCACGACCGGAACCACGAGGCCCCAAGAAGGGAGCGGGGACCGGGCGCCGCCGACTCAGCCCATGGACTGTCACGCTCATCGTGCTGGCGGTGATCATCGCGCTGATCGTCGCCGCCTCCCAGGTGTGGACCGAGATCCTGTGGTTCGACCAGATGCACTCCACGCGCATCCTGTTCACCCGGTGGGGAGCCGTCATCGGGCTCTTCGTGCTGGGCTTCCTGCTGGTCTTCGGATTCACGGCCCTCAACATCCAATACGCCTACCGGCATCGGCCCGCGAGCGTGCGGGGCGACACGGGGGCGAATCTGCGCCAGTACCAGGAGGCCGTGGAACCACTGCGCGGCCTGCTGTTCTGGGGGGTGCCGATCCTGCTGGGTTTCACCAACGGCGGAACGCTGGCGGCGAACTGGCAGAAGATCCTCACGTTCTTCAACCGGACCTCGTTCGGCGCGACGGATCCGGTCCTGGGCAAGGACGTCTCCTTCTACGTGTTCACGCTGCCGGTCCTGCAGATGATCGCGTCCTTCGCGCTCAGCCTCCTGGTGATCGGCCTCATCGCCGGGGTGGTCGTCCACTACCTCTACGGGGCGGTCGGCGTGAGCCCGCGGCCCTACGCGCTGCGCCCCGCGCGCCTCCAGGTGGGATGGCTGGCCGCCGGCATCTCGGTGGTCATCGGCGCGCGGTACTGGCTGGGACGCTACTCGCTGCTCACCCAGCAGGGGGAGACGGCCGACGGCGCTCTCTACTCCGACGTCAACGCGGTCCTGCCGGCGCGCACGCTGCTGGCGGTGATCTCGGTACTGGTGGCGATCCTGTTCGTGGTCGCGGCGTTCCGCGGCACGTGGCGCCTGCCCACCACCGGCGTGGTGGTGACGATCGTGTCGGCGCTGGTCATCGGCGGGATCTATCCGGCCCTCATCCAGCAGTTCCGCGTCACGCCGAACGCCCGCGAACTGGAGTCCCCCTTCATCCAGCACAACATCGACGCCACGCTGGCCGCCTACGGCCTGGACGGCCTGGAGTATCAGACCTACGACGCGGAGACCAACGCGAAGCCCGGACAGCTGCGCGAGGACTCGGAGTCGACCTCCCAGATCCGCCTCCTCGACCCGCTGGTCATCTCGAAGACCGTTCAGCAGCTCCAGCAGTCGCGCCCCTATTACGCCTTCGGCTCGGGCATGTCGGTGGACCGCTACCGGGTGGGAGGCGAGCTGCGCGACACGGTGATCTCGATGCGCGAGCTCAACCTCGAGGGGCTGTCCGCCGAGCAGCAGACCTGGGTCAACCAGCACACGGTCTACACCCACGGCTTCGGGGTGGTGGCCGCCTACGGCAACAGCGTGACGTCCTCGGGGCTGCCCTCCTACTGGGAGCAGTCCATCCCCTCGGTGGGGGAGATGGGCGACTACGAGCCGCGGATCTACTTCTCGCCCTCGTCCCCGAACTATTCGATCGTGGGCGCCCCGGAGGGCGCGGAGCCGCAGGAGCTCGACTACCCCGACGACAACGCGGCGGGCGGCCAGGTCCGCACGACGTTCACCGGCGACGGCGGGCCCAGCGTCGGCAACCTGTGGAACAAGCTGCTCTACTCGATCAAGTTCGGCTCGACGGACATCTTCTTCTCCTCGCAGACGAACTCGGCCTCGCAGATCCTCTACGACCGCGATCCGCTGACGCGCGTCGCGAAGGTCGCGCCGTATCTCACGCTCGAGCAGAAGCCCTATCCGGCGGTCGTCGACACGGACGGCGACCCGTCCACCCCGAAGCGGCTCGTGTGGATCGTCGACGCGTACACGACGTCGAACTCGTACCCGTACTCCGAGCACCAGTCGCTGGCGCAGTCCACGGTGGACTCCCAGGCCGACCAGATCGGGCAGTACGTGCAGGCCAAGACCGTCAACTACATGCGCAACTCCGTCAAGGCCGTGGTGGACGCCTATGACGGGTCGGTGCGTCTGTTCCAGTGGGACCAGGACGATCCGATCCTGCAGACCTGGATGAAGGTCTACCCGAACTCGATCGAGCCGATGAGCGCGATCTCCGGCGACCTGATGAGCCATCTGCGCTACCCGGAGGACCTGTTCAAGGTCCAGCGCGACCTGCTGACCTCCTACCACGTCACCGACGCCTCGCAGTTCTACACGGGCGGCGACCGGTGGCGCCTGGCCCAGGAGACCTCGACCGCCGCGGCGGCCTCCACGGCGAACAGCCAGGACGCCTCCCAGACCGGGACGGCGACCTCGTCGAACTTCCAGCCCCCCTACTACCTCACCATGCAGATGCCGGGGCAGGATTCGGCGGAGTTCTCGCTGACGTCGGTGTTCGTGCCGGGCGGCACGACCCAGCGCGAGGCGATGGCGGGCTTCCTCGCTGTCGACTCGGAGACGGGCAACGAGGCGGGCAAGGTGGCGGAGGACTACGGCAAGCTGCGTCTCATCGCGCTGCCGTCCTCGACGACGGTGCCCGGCCCCGGCCAGGTGCAGAACGCCTACGACTCCAAGCAGGAGATCGCCACCCAGCTCAACCTGCTCAACCAGTCGGACTCGACCGTGATCCGCGGCAACCTCCTCACCCTGCCCGTCGGCGGCGGTCTGCTCTACGTCCAGCCCGTGTACGTCGAGGGCAAGGGCACGGCGTCCTACCCGGTGCTGCGAGCCGTGCTGACCGCCTTCGGCGATCAGGTGGGCTTCGCGAACACATTGGAGGCGTCGCTGGACCAGACATTCGGCGGCGACTCGGCGGCCGAGGTCGCAGGCGAGCAGTCGGACTCCACCGGCGGGTCGTCGGGCACGGACACGACGGGCGGCACGCTCAGCGCGCAGGAGCGGCTCAACCAGGCGCTCGTGGCCGCGAAGAACGCGATGACCGCGGCCGACTCGGCGCGCACGTCGGGCGACTGGGCGGCCTATGGCAAGGCCCAGACGGATCTCGATCAGGCCCTCACCGACGCCCTGGCCGCCCAGGAGGAGCTCGGGCAGAGCGTCTCCGGGCTGACGGGCGGAGCGGGCTCCAGCGGCGGCGCGCAGTCCGGGGATACCGGGACGGACGGGTCGGGCGCGCAGTCCGGGTCGTGAGCGACCCTCAGAGCATATTGATTGACGAGGACGCCCCCGCGCGCTGGCCCTGGCTGGTGTGGGGGGCGCTCGTCGCGTGGCGCGTGCGGGCCGCAGGCGATCGACGTCCACTCAGTTCCGCAGGCGTCCCGCGGCACCCTGTGGTGAGTCATGTCATCACCCTGCCGGTTGAAACTGGGGAGGGACGCGGGTAACTTAGTCGATGTCGACGCGGGGTGGAGCAGTTCGGTAGCTCGCCGGGCTCATAACCCGGAGGTCGCAGGTTCAAATCCTGCCCCCGCTACCACCGCCGATGAGGCGAGTGAGGACCCGGTCCCGGAAGGGATCGGGTCCTTCCTATATCCGGGCTTGAACGGCGCAGGTGGGTTATAGGCCAGAGGGTCTGCTGCAGGGATTGGTGACACCTGATGTGAGCGCACGTGGGTGCGTTCTGGAAGGATTGTGTTCCGTCAAGTTGGGGTCCCCGCTTTCGGATGGGGAAATTCCCCACTTCCGGCGTGTGGTGCTGATTGGTTGGTTGGGGGCTGTCAGGCCCCGGTGATGGTGGTTGCTCCTCTCATGAGGGAG
>JAFAAX010000030.1 GCA_023426345.1 Actinomycetes bacterium | reverse complement strand
CCGCGACCTCCCGCCCGCCGCCCGCGGCGCGGCCCGCGCGGGATCGGCGGGCCGGTGATCGTCCATCCCGAGCAGAGGAGTCCCCGATGAGCAGTTCGTCCCCGTCCGTCCCCCCGCCGATCGGGCCCGTCGACGCCCTGCGCCTGGAGGCAGAGGACCTCACGCGCGGCGCGATCACCGGCATCCGGTGGATGTTCGGCATCGGCGGCCTGGCCGCCGTGGCGATCGGCATCGCACTGCTGGTGTGGCCCGTGAAGTCGCTGGCCGTCGCCGCGATCCTGCTGGGCCTCTACTTCGTCATCCAGGCGGTGGTGCGCCTGATCGTCGCCATCACCACGCCGGGCATCAGCGCCGGGTGGCGCATCCTCGACGTGCTGTTCGCGGTCCTGTTCCTCATCGGCGGCGTCTTCATGATGCGCAACTCGGTGATCGCCGCGGGCACCCTGGCGTTCGTCATCGTCTTCATCGTCGGCATCGGTTGGATCGCGGACGGCATCCTGGCTCTGGTCGAGTCGGCACGCGCCGTGTCCCCGGGGTGGGCCGTGGCCTTCGGTCTGCTCTCGATCGTCGCCGGCGTGGTCGTCGTGGCGGTGCCGGGCTGGTCGGCCGTCGCCCTGGTGATCTTCACCGGCGCATCGGCGGTGGTCACGGGCGTCGTGGCGTTGGCCCGCGCTTTCACGTTCGGCCGCGGGACGCTGCGCGCGATGGACGCCGACGTGGTCGAGGGCCACGCCGTCGACCGCTGAGCGCGCTCCCCGGCCCTCACCCGTCCTCGTCGAGCCGCCGGGCGATCCTGCCGAAGATGCGGCTGAGGGCCTCGGCATCGCCGGGCTCCAGCGCGTCCAGGACGAGGCCGCGCACGACGGCGCGATGGACCCGCGCGGCGGCCTCGAACTCCGTGCGCCCCGCCGCCGTGAGCGTGACGACGCCGCCGCGGGCGTCGCTCCGGCATTCCGCGCGCTCCACCAGGCCGCGCTCGCGCAGCCGATGCAGCGTGTGGGTGAGCCGCGACGGACTGAACACGACCTCGCGGGCGAGCGCGCCGGCGCGCAGCCCCGCCTCCCCCGCGCGGGACAGCTGGAGCAACACGTTGTACTCGGGCAGGCTGATCCCCCGGGCCGCCTTGAGTTCGCGCTCGATGCGGTCGGACAGCCGGCGGGTCGTCGTGAAGGCGGACTCCCAGGCCTCCCCGCGCGCGCTCACTGCAGGCCCCCGCGGGCCCGCAGGGTGTCGAAGTCGATGAACCCCGGATAGGCGTCGCGCAGGCTCGTGCCGTGCTCCGACGCCAGGGGGTCCCCCGGATCCGGTATCGACGAGGGCGGCTCCGCTGCGCGGAGCGCGTCCGCCGCCGGCGGGACGGCGGATCGGCGGGCGCCCGCGAGGCGGTCGAGCAGCTCATCGGCGGCCCGCCGGATGCGGACGGACAGGCGGCTCCCCTCGTTGCCGGAGGAGTCGGCGGCGTGCGCCCCCCAGTCCTCGGTCGCCGCGAAGACCGCGGTGGGAACGGGATCGGCGTGCATGTAGATGAGAACCGGACGCACCGCGTTCTCCGTGATCAGAGAATGCCGGGCGGACCCGCCCGTCGCGCCGATGAGCACCGGTTTGCCGGCCAGCGTCCCGTCCTCCAAGACGTCGAGGAAGGACTTGAACAGGCCCGAGTACGACGCCTGGTAGGTGGGCGTGAGCAGCACCAGCCCGTCGGCGGCGTGCACCCGCTCGATCGCCTGCGCCAGGTCGGGGCCCGGGAATCCGCTGGTGAGATTGTCGGCGATCGCCCGCGCGAGCGGACGCAGATCCACCCACCGGATCGCCAGGTCGGGCGCCTGCGCGCGGGCGCGCAGCGCGTCCTCGATCGCGCGGCCCAGCCGGGCCGTGGCCGACTCCTCTGACAGGCCGGCGTTGACGACGGCGATCGTGGTCATGGCTTCGGGCTCCTCCAGGCGGATCGGGATGGTGCGGGGTTGCGCGGGCTCGCGGGCAGAGCGGTCAGCGGCGGCTGCCGCCGAGCAGCGAGTCGGCGTGCTCGACAGCCGCCTCGTCGCTGTCCTGCTGAGGGTAGAAGGACGCGCCGGTGACGGAGTCCTGCGTGGACGATGCCACGCGGACGCCGAAGGCGTCTCCCGACCCGTAGGACTCATCGCCGGCGTCCATGAAGGCCGCATGCGCCTCGTCGGATCCGTGGCCGCCCTCGTCAATGCCGGAAGCGGAAACGGGGGAGACGGAGCCGGAGGACGGGCGCCCGGCGCGGACCTCGTCCTCGATGCGTGCGGCGCGGGCCAGTTGGACGGCGATCTCCGGGACCGCGCCGGCCCCGTCGCGGGCGGCCAGCAGGGACGCGTGGGTGGGCGGGTCGGAAGGGACTGCGGGGTCGCGCATGGCCTCAAACTCGCGGCGTAGGACGGGCACGATCTCGCCCAGGAGGTCCAACTGCTCCAGGACGGACTTGAGCGGCAGCCCCGCGTGGTCCATGAGGAAGAGCTGGCGCTGATAGTCCCCGACCACGTCGTGGAATCCCAGGGTGCGGTCGATGACCTCCTGCGGCGATCCGATGGTCAGCGGGGTCTGCTCGGTGAAGTCCTCCATCGACGGGCCGTGCCCGTAGACCGGCGCGTTGTCGAAGTAGGGGCGGAACTCCCGCTTGGCGTCTTGGGAGTTACGGCGCATGAACACCTGGCCGCCGAGTCCCACGATCGCCGACTTGCCGGGGCCGTGTCCGTGGAACTCGTAGCGCTCGCGGTACAGGGCCACCATCCGCTGAGTGTGGGAGGCGGGCCAGAAGATGTTGTTGTGGAAGAAGCCGTCGCCGTAGTAGGCGGCCTGCTCGGCGATCTCGGGGGAGCGGATCGAGCCGTGCCACACGAACGGCGGGATGCCGTCCAGCGGGCGCGGGGTCGAGGTGAATCCGCGCAGCGGCGTGCGGTGCTGGCCCGCCCAGTCGACGACCTCGGTGTCCCACAGGCGGCGCAGGAGGTCGTAGTTCTCGATCGCCAGAGGGATGCCCTCGCGAATGTCCTTGCCGAACCAGGGGTAGACCGGGCCCGTGTTGCCGCGGCCCATCATGAGGTCGACGCGCCCGTCCGCCATGTACTGGAGCATCGCGAAGTCTTCGGCGATCTTGACGGGGTCGTTCGTGGTGATGAGCGTCGTCGAGGTGCTGAGCTGGAGCGTCCGAGTCCGGGCGGCGATGCGCGCCAGCGTCGTGGTGGGGGAGGAGGAGAAGAACGGCGGGTTGTGGTGCTCGCCGATCGCGAAGACGTCCAGGCCCACCTCCTCCGCGTGCTCGGCGATGGTGAGGACGGAGGCGATGCGCTCGGCCTCGCTGGGCGTGCGGCCCGTGGTGGGGTCCGTGGTGATGTCGGAGACGGAGAAGATGCCGAACTGCATGGGCGTTCCTTGAGGAGGAGAGGAGGGGGTGGAGGGGAAAGGGGCAGCCGAGGCGGCCGCTGTTGGTGCACAAGTATTTCAGTTTTCAACATCTTGTCAAGAGGCGCAGCCTGACCGGCACCAGCACCCAGCATCGGACACCCTCGCGGGCCGCACGAACCGAACTCGACGAAGAACAGCACCGAACTCGCGGCGAAACAGCACCGAAGTCGCGAGAGGAAGACCGAACGCCATGCGATTTCACCCGGCTCCGCCCGGCTTCCGTGCGGTTCGTGAATTCCCTCACTCTCCGGATTTCATCGGCTATGAGGCGTCGGTCGGAATACCCGGACCCGCTGATCTCTATTCGCGGCTCTTGCGCATCGCTCCCCTGGCATCTCCTCACGCCGGGAGCCGGTTGTCCCGGTAGGGAATGGAATCGCCGACACCCCCCGCCGGAGCCGCCTTTCCCGCTGGAAAGGAGGTCCCAGCGAGGAAATAGGCATGCACCCGCGGATTCCCGAGCGCGCGGTGCGCGGGCCATCGAATTGATCGCCCTGCCCCTGTCCACAGCGCCGGGGACGCAGAACTCACCCAGTGCGTCAGTGTTGATCATTCGCTATTCTGTCGGTGTCCGCATACTCCACCCCGTCAGGCTTGAAAGGCGACCGGATCATGAAACAGACCAAGACCGTCCTGATCGATGACATCGACGGATCTCCCGCTGATCGCACCATTTCTTTCTCCTTCAACAAGGCGAACTACGAGATCGACCTGTCCGAAGCCCACGCCAAGGAGATGCTGGAGGACCTGGAGAAGTGGCAGTCGCACGCCCGCCAGGTCGGCCGCGCCCCCCGGGGGACCCGCTCGGCGGGCGCCCCCCGAAACGCGGAGACCGCCGCGATCCGCGCCTGGGCCCACGACAACGGCCTCAAGGTCTCCGATCGCGGCCGCATCCCGGCCGCCATCGCCGACCAGTACCACGCCGCCGTCAAGTGAGATCGGCGTCCTGAGAGCTGTGCCTTCGCCCTCCCATTCCCGGTCCGCCGGGTGGGAGGGCGGTCCCATGACAGGTCGGGCCCCGGGATGGGACAATGACGCCATGACCTACACATTGGTGCTGCTCCGCCACGGCGAGAGCGAATGGAATGCGAAGAACCTCTTCACGGGCTGGGTCGATGTGCCGCTGTCCGAGAAGGGCCGGGCCGAGGCCGTCCACGGCGGCGAGCTGCTCAAGGAGAATGGGGTCCTCCCGGATCTGCTGTTCACCTCGTTGCTGCGCCGCGCCATCATGACGGCGAATCTGGCACTGGATGCGGCGGATCGCCACTGGATCCCGGTCGAGCGCAACTGGCGGCTCAATGAGCGCCATTACGGCGCGCTCCAGGGCAAGAACAAGAAGGAGATCCGCGACCAGTACGGCGAAGATCAATTCATGCAGTGGCGTCGCTCCTACGACGTGCCGCCGCCGGCCATCGAACTGGGGTCGGAGTTCTCCCAGGACGCCGACATCCGGTATGCCGGCGAGCCGATTCCGCGCACCGAATGCCTCAAGGACGTCCTCGAGCGCGCCCTTCCGTATTGGGAGAGCACCATCGTCCCCGCCATCCGCAGCGGCAAGACGGTGATGGTGGCGGCGCACGGGAACTCGCTGCGCGCCATCGTCAAGCATCTCGACGGCATCTCGGACGACGACATCGCGGGACTCAACATCCCGACGGGCATCCCGCTGGTCTACGAGCTCGACGAGGACACGCTCGCCCCCGTCGTCACGGGCGGCCGCTACCTGGACCCCGACGCCCAGGCGAAGATCGACGCCGTCGCCAACCAGGGCAAGTGATCCCCCATCCCTCTCCCCGGGCGGGTCGACCCCGCCCATTGACGAGGGCGGCGCCCCCTCCCGGAACTCCGAGTCCCCGGAGGGGGCGCCGCCCTCGTCAGGGCCAGCCGGCTCACAGCCGGGGCTGGATCCCCTGCGCATCCGCGGCGTCGGCGCCCTCGACGATGTAGGCGACGCGGCGCGCCACCGAGACCGCGTGATCGCCGAAGCGCTCCAGGAACCGCGCGGCCAGCACGAGGTCGATGACCTGGGACCGGGAGAGGTTCTCCGCGGGGTCGACGACGAGCGTGCGGACCTGGACCTGGAGGTCGTCCAGGACGTCGTCCTCGTCCTGGAGGCGGCCGGCGAGGGCCAGGTCCTGGGTGGAGACGAGCTGCTCCTCGAGGGACCCCATGAGGACCGCCTGCTCGCCCATCCGCGTGAGCAGCGGGCCCGCGGACGGGGCGATGGACTGCGCCGGGTACGTCGAGCGCGCGATGAGGGCGATGTGACGGGCCAGGTCCCCCTGGCGCTCCATCGTCTGGGAGAGCCGCAGCGCGGCCAGGATGAGCCGCAGGTCGGAGGCGACGGGCCCCTGGAGCGCCAGCAGGTCCACGCACATCTCGTCGATGGTCCGGGCCGCGTCGTCGAGGCGCTCGTCGGCGTCGATCGTCTGCTCCGCGATCGTGAGGTCGCCCTCGCGCAGCGCCTGCACGCCCCGCGAGATGGCGCGGGAGACGTGGTGGCTCATGTGCTCCAGCTCGATCCCGAGCTGGGCCAGTTCCTGGCGGTAGAGTTCGCGCATCGGGGGCGCACCTTCCTGATCCTCATGGGCGCGAGACGGTCCCCGGCCCCGACCCCGGAGGGGCCGCGGTGATGAGCACACCACGGCCGCCCGGCCGCCGGGCGCACGCCCGGTGAACGCGGGATGAACGCGCCGTTGCCGTTGGCCGCCGACTTCGCCCCGAGGGGCCGCCCGGCGCCGTCGGGGGCCGCGCGGGCCAGTAGTGTGGACGCGTGCCCGAAGTTCTCACGCTGGTCGTCGTGGCCGTCCTGGGCGTCCTGGTCGGGTCGGTCGGCGTCGCGGCCTTCCACGCCTCGGAGCGCCAGCAGAGCCGCGAGGGGACGGTGCATCCCGTCGAGGACGAGGCCGGAGCCGAGGCGCGCGACCGCCTTCCCGCCGAGGTCCTCGCCGTCCTCACCGCCATCCCGGAGATCGCCGTCGTCGTCGACCGCGACGACTCGATCATCCGGGCCGACGCGACGGCCTACGCGAAGGGCCTGACCCGCGGCGAGGCGCTGGCGCCGCCCGCCCTGGTCGATCTGGTGCACCGGGTCCGCGAGGGCGGGATGCCCCTGGAGGAGGAGCTGCGCATCCCCCGGTCGGTGGTGAGGGACGCCTCCGCGCGCGATTTCGACGTGCGCGGCGCGGCTCTGCCCGGAGGGCGGGTCCTGGTGACGGCCGAGGACCTCACCGCCCGGAGGCGCGGCGAGCAGACGCGCCGCGACTTCACGGCGAACGTCTCCCACGAGCTCAAGACCCCGGTCGGCGCCATCCGGCTGCTCGCCGAGACCATCGCCGACAACCCCGGGGATGCGGAGATGGTCGCCCAGTTCGCGCCGAAGCTGGTCCGGGAGTCCGACCGGCTGTCGGCGCTGGTCCGGGATCTCCTCGACCTCTCGCGCTTCCAGGACCCCGGAGCGATGGGGGCGCCGGTCCTCGTCGACGTCGATGAGGTCGTCGGCGCGGCGCTGGCCCGCCAGGAGACCGTCGCCCAGGCCGCCGGTGTGGAGCTGACCGGCCCCCGCACCCCCACCGGAGCGCGCGTGTGGGGGGACCGGGACATGCTGGTGACCGCCGTGCGCAACCTGTTGGACAACGCCGTGCGCTACTCGGACCGGGGGACGCGGGTGAGCGTCGGCGTCACGCTCGAGGACGACCTGGTCCGCGTCTCCGTCGTCGACTCCGGCATCGGCATCCCCCCGGCGGACCAGGAGCGGATCTTCGAGCGCTTCTACCGCGTCGATCCGGCGCGCTCCCGGAACACGGGGGGGACCGGCCTGGGACTGTCCATCGTCAAACACGTCGCCGTCGATCACGGCGGCACCGTCACCGTCTGGTCGCGCCCCGGACGCGGGTCGACGTTCACCCTGGTCCTGCCGCTCGCGGACCAGGGCGGATCCGAGAAGGAGGAGGACGCATGACGGCGATCCTGGTCATCGAGGACGAGGACTCCTACCGGGAGCCGCTCGCGTTCAATCTGCGCCGCGACGGCTTCGAGGTGGGGGAGGCGGCGGACGGCGAGCGCGGGCTGGAACTGGCGCTCGGCGGCCGCTACGACCTGGTCCTGCTCGATCTCATGCTGCCGGGCATGTCGGGCACGGAGGTCTGCCGGCGCCTGCGCCAGTCCTCCGACGTCGCCGTGATCATGGTGACCGCGAAGGACGACGTCGTCGACCGGGTCGTCGGGCTGGAGCTGGGCGCCGACGACTATGTGAGCAAGCCCTACAGCTATCGCGAGCTGCTCGCCCGCGTCCGGGCGGTCCTGCGCAGGCGGGGGTCCGTGGGCGTGGGGGGACTGGACGAGGACGACGAGGTGCTGCGCACGGGCGCCGTCGAGGTCAGGGTCGAACGCCATGAGGTGCTCGTCGACGGGCAGCCGGTCGCCATGCCGCTGCGCGAGTTCGAGCTGCTCGAGTACCTGGCGCGCAACGCCGACCGCGTGCTCACCCGCGGCCAGTTGATGGACCGCGTGTGGGGGGCCGACTATGTCGGGGACACGAAGACGCTGGACGTCCACGTCAAGCGTCTGCGCGCGAAGATCGAGCCGGATCCGGCCCATCCGGTCCGCCTGCTCACGGTGCGGGGCCTGGGCTACAAGCTGGTGTCCGAGCCGCCGGCGCGAGTGGCAGACCTTACCCCTCGCTGAACGCGAACGGCCACTCGACGCGCCAGCTGGTAGAATCGAGCCATCGTGTCGAGTCGCAGGGAGAACAATTCAATGTCGTTCACCGTTGGACAGACGGTCGTCTATCCCCATCATGGAGCCGCCACGATCGAGGAGATCTCCACGCGGAAGATCCGCGGAGAGGAGAAGACCTACCTCACCCTGCGCGTCACCCAGGGCGACCTCACCATCCAGGTGCCCGCCGAGAACGTGGACCTGGTCGGCGTCCGCGACGTCGTCGATGAGAAGGGCCTCGAAGAGGTCATCTCCGTGCTGCGCGCCCCCTATGTCGAGGAACCCACCAACTGGTCGCGCCGCTTCAAGGCGAACCAGGAGAAGATCGCCACGGGAGACATCGTCAAGGTCTCCGAGGTGGTCCGCGACCTCACTCGCCGCGACGAGCACAAGAAGCTCTCCACCGGCGAGAAGCGCATGCTGACGAAGGCCCGCCAGATCCTCACCTCCGAGCTGGCGCTGGCCCGCCACATCGACAAGGTCCACGCCGCCGAGCGCCTCGACGACATCCTCGCCGAGGGCGAGGAGGAGGTCTCCGAGGTCCCGTCCGCCGTCGCGGAGTGAGAGTGGGCGCGCGACGATGAGCGCGTCCGTCCCCGCGGGAGCCGCATGGGCGGTCGTGACGGCCGCCGGATCGGGAACGCGTCTAGGGTGTGCGGGGCCGAAGGCGCTCGTCCCCGTCGCCGGCGTCCCGATGGTCGCGCGCGCGGTCGGCGGGTTGCTCGCCGCCGGGATCGCCGGCGTCGTCGTCACCGCTCCGGAGGACGCCCTGGAGGCGTTCCGCGCGACGCTCCCGCAGGAGGGCCCCCGCATCCGGGTCGTCGCCGGGTCCGCGTCCTCGCGGCAGGCCTCCGTGGCCCGGGGACTCGCCGCGCTGCCGGACCTGGCACGCCTCCTGGGCTGCCGGCTGGAGGACGGCAGCCCCGTCCTCGTCCATGACGCGGCGCGGTGCCTGGTCCCTGCCGACGTCGTGCGCCGCGTCGTCGCGGCCGTGGAGGCCGGCGCCGTCGCCGTCGTCCCCGGGCTGCCCGTGGCGGACACGCTCAAGGAAATCGCGCCGCCGGAGGGCGGGGCCGCCGGCGCGTCGGCCCCGCTCGCCGTCGTCGGGACGCCCGATCGGACCCGTCTGCGCGCCGTGCAGACGCCCCAGGGTTTCACGTGGAACGTGCTGGCCCGGGCGCACCGCGCGGCCGCGGACCGGGCGGGCTCGGAGTCGACGGCCGCCACCGACGACGCCGGCCTGGTCGAGTCGCTGGGTCTGCCGGTGTCCGTCGTCGACGGCGACCAGCGCGCCCTCAAGGTGACGACGCCGCTCGACCTCGCTGTGGCCGAGCTCCTCGCCTGCTCGTTCGCCGGGCCGTGATAGCTTGCCGTCGGCGGGCTGTCGGGCCCGCGCCCCTTCGCGCAGGAAGCGACCGCTCATGACCGACTCCGTCCCCAACGGATCCAGCGCCCCGATGGCGCCCGAGACCGCACCGGCCGTCCAGGCGCCGACGGCGGCTCGGGAGAACGCTCCGAGGATTCTCTCCCAGAAGGTGCTCGGGTGGGCGTTCTGGGACTGGGGGTCGGCGGCGTTCAACGCCGTGGCCACCACCTTCGTCTTCTCCGTCTACCTCACCAGCGACGGCATGTTCACCGACAAGACGACGGCCAATGAGCACCTGTCCACCGGGCTGCTGGTGGCGGGCGTCATCATCGCCCTCTTGGCCCCGATCACCGGGCAGCGCGCGGACCGCCGCGGCAAGGGCGGCGTCTGGCTGGCGTGGTTCACGGCGGCGGTGGTCGTGTGCCTCGCGTGCATGTTCTTCGTCGCCCCGGACAGTCCGCTGGGCAAGGAGGGCGCGCTGTGGCTCGGGATCGGCCTGCTGGGGTTGGGCAACGTCTTCTTCGAGTTCGCCTCCGTCAACTACAACGCGATGCTCAACCACATCTCGACACGTGAGACGATGGGGCGCGTCTCCGGCCTCGGCTGGGGCATGGGCTATGTCGGCGGGATCGTCTTGCTGCTCATCCTCTTCGTCGGATTCATCAACCCGGAGGTCGGTTGGTTCGGCGTTACGTCCGACAACGGGATGAACGTCCGGGTCTCCATGCTGGTGGCCGCGTTGTGGTTCGCGGTGTTCGCCCTGCCCGTCATCCTCAATCCTCCGAAGCCCGCCCATCCGGGCCACGACACCGGGCGCGAGTCGCTCCTCGACTCCTACAAGAAGCTGTGGGGCACCATCGTCTCGCTGTTCCACGAAGCCCCCCACACCCTGTGGTTCCTGCTGGCCTCCGCCGTCTACCGCGACGGCCTGGCCGGCGTCTTCACGTTCGGCGCGATCATCGCGGCCTCCGCCTTCGGGTTCTCGTCCTCTCAGGTCATCCTCTTCGCGATCGCCGCGAACGTCGTCGCGGGCCTGGCGACCATCGGCTTCGGCGCCCTGGACGACCGCGTCGGGCCGAAGAGGCTCATCATGGGGTCGCTGATCTGCATGGTGGCCGCCGGGCTCGGCGTGTTCGTCCTGCATGCCCGGGGCGCCATCGTCTTCTGGATACTGGGCCTGCTTCTGTGCATCTTCGTCGGGCCCGCCCAGTCGGCGTCCCGGTCCTTCCTGGGACGCGTCATCCCGGAGGGGCGCGAGGGCGAGGTGTTCGGCCTCTACGCCACGACGGGTCGGGCCGTGTCCTTCCTGTCCCCGCTGTTCTACGGCCTGTTCATCAAGCTCGGCCGCGTGGTCGAGGGCTCCTCGGGCGGCGATCCGACGGCCTGGGGAATCCTGGGCATCATCCTGGTCCTCGCCATCGGCCTGGTCATGCTCATCCCCGTCAAGGCCGAGAAGGCCCACCTCGACATCTACCGGGACTGAGGGTCCGGTTGGATGGGGCGCCTCGATAGGCTGACGGCATGACGATCCCCTTCCGCATCGGCCAAGCCCTGGACGTCCACGCCTTCGCCGCCGACGAGTCCTCCGAGCCCGTCCCCGCCCAGACGGCGGGCATGCACCTCGCGTGCCTGGACTGGCCGGGCGAGTCGCCGCTGGTCGGGCACTCGGACGGCGACGTCGCCGCGCACGCGCTGTGCGACGCGCTGCTGGGCGCGGCGGGGCTGGGCGACATGGGGACGAACTTCGGGACGTCGCGCCCGCAGTGGGCCGGCGCCTCGGGAGAGGCGTTCCTCCGCGAGGTCATCGCCCGGCTGGCCCGGGCCGGATGGGCGCCAGTCAACGCGACGGTGCAGGTCATCGGCAATCGGCCGCGGATGGCGGCGCGGCTGGGGGAGGCCTCGGCGCGCATGTCCGCGATCGTCGGCGCGCCCGTCAGCGTCTCCGCGACCACCACCGACGGCCTGGGGTTCACCGGGCGCGGGGAGGGGCTGGCCGCGCAGGCATGCGCGCTCGTCGCACGCAGGGAGGACCAGGGCGGGGCCGGGGAGGCCTCGCGGGGCCCCGAGGGCCGTGAGGGGCACATCGACGAGGGCGGCGCATGAGCCGGGCCGGGGCCTCGCCGGTGAGGACCGCGCGCGTCGTCGGCGCTCCGGCGGCGTCGCGCGTCCGCATGGCCGCCGCCCCGTCCGTCCAACCGGTGGAGCTCCTCACGCGGCTGAGGAGGGCCCGGGACTTCATGGACCGCGCCTACGCGGACGCGCTGGATGTCGCGACCGTGGCGGATCGGGCGATGATGTCCCCCGCCCATTTCTCCCGGGAGTTCAAGAAGGCCTACGGCGAGACCCCGCACGCCTACCTGATGACGCGGCGCGTCGAACGGGCGACGGTCCTGCTGCGGTCGGGCTCGACGGTGACGGAGGCCTGCATGGCGGTGGGGGCGGCCTCGCTCGGCTCCTTCAGCTCGTCGTTCACGCGCCTGGTCGGCGAGACGCCCAGCGCCTACCGGGCGCGCTCGCACGACGACGTCGAGGAGCTGCCGGCGTGCCTCGCCCAGATCCTCGGCCGCCCGGTGCCCATGCGGTGAGGCGCGGGGCCGGCCGGGCCTCGTCCGGCTCCGGGCCGTCCTCTGCGGATCGAGCAGTTTCGGAGAAGCGTCGGCGGGCGCGCCGCGCCTAGCCTGGAGGACATGAGCCCTCACCTCTCCCTGTTCTTCATCCCCGTCACCGTCACCGACGTCGAGGCCGCCGTGGCTTTCTACCGCGACGCCCTGGGCATGACCGTCGCGAACGACGTGCCCGCCGGCGGCCACCGGTGGGTGACGCTGGCCGTCGATGCGCAGACCGGGCCCTTCCTGGTGGTGTCCGACCCCGGGGCGGGGCGCTCCGACGAGGACGCCCAGGCCCTCACCCGCCTGCTGGCCAAGGGCACGGGCCCCGGACCGTACGTCCTCACCGCGACCGATCTGGACGCCGCGTTCGAGCGCGCCCGCGCGGCCGGCGCCGACATCGTGCAGGAGCCGGCCGACCAGCCCTGGGGTCCGCGCGACTTCGCGCTGCGCGACCCCGCGGGGAACCTCGTGCGGGTCCAGGCCGCGTGAGCGGACCGCCGGCGCGGTCCGGGCGCGACGGCGTCCCCAGTACCATGGGCCCATGACGGTGCATCTGTACGACTCGAAGACCGCACGCGTCCAGCCGCTGGACCCCGTGACGCCGGGCCGCGTCGGGATCTACCTGTGCGGCGCGACGGTGCAGGGCTCCCCGCACGTGGGCCATCTCCGCAGCGCCGTCGCCTTCGACACGCTGATCCGCTGGCTGCGGCGCGACGGCCTGGACGTTACCTACGTCCGCAACGTCACCGACATCGACGACAAGATCCTCAGCAAGTCCGCCGGCGCCGGGCAGCCGTGGTGGGCGTGGGCCTACCGCTACGAGCGCGAGTTCGCGGACGCCTACCGCACCCTCGGCGTCCTGGATCCCACCTACGAGCCGCGCGCGACCGGGCACATCCCCGACCAGATCGCCCTGGTCGAGCGCCTCATCGAGCGCGGCCACGCCTACGCGGACCCCGCCACGGGCAGCGTCTACTTCGACGTCCACTCGCAGCCGGACTACGGCTCGCTCACCCGGCAGCGCCTGGCCGACATGCGCACCACCGAGGACGACGCCCAGATCGACGCCGCCCTCGAGGCGGGCAAACGCGATCCCCGCGACTTCGCCCTGTGGAAGGCCGCGAAGCCGGGGGAGCCCGAGACCGCGCAGTGGGAGTCCCCCTGGGGACCGGGGCGTCCCGGCTGGCACCTCGAGTGTTCGGCGATGTCGCGGCGCTACCTGGGCGAGACCTTCGACATCCACGGCGGCGGCATCGACCTGCGGTTCCCGCACCACGAGAACGAGCAGGCCCAGTCCCACGGCGCCGGCTGGGGATTCGCGCGCCTGTGGGTCCACAACGCGTGGGTGACGACCCAGGGCGAGAAGATGTCGAAGTCGCTGGGCAACACGCTGTCGGTGGCGGCGCTCACGCGGGACTTCCCGGCGGTCGTCGTGCGGTGGGCGCTGTCCACCGTCCACCACCGCTCCGCCATCGAGTGGGGCCCGGAGACGCTGCCGACCGCCGCGGTCGCGTGGGAGCGGTTCGGGGGGTTCGTCGGGCGCTCGATCGCCGCCGTCGGGCAGGTCCCGGCAGACGAGGTGCGGTCCCTGACCCCCGCCCAGCTCCCGTCGGCGTTCTCTGCGGCCTTGGACGACGACCTCAATGTCGCGGGGGCGATGGCGGTGGCGCACGAGCACCTGCGCGCCGGGAACACGGCGCTCGCCTCGGGGGATGCGGCCGTCGTCCGCCGCGAGCAGCTGCTCGTGCGCTCCATGCTGGACGTCCTCGGCCTCGATCCCGCCTCCGACCAGTGGTGCGACATGCTGGGCGGCGGCGCCGGGGCCGAAGGGCTCGGTTGGGCCGAGCATCAGGCGCTGGACGCCCTGGTGGAGGCGTTGATCGCCGAACGCGCCGAGGCGCGCGCCGCCAAGGACTGGGCGCGCGCGGACGCTCTGCGGGACCGGTTGACGGCCGCGGGCGTCGCGCTGGAGGACGGCCGGGACGGGGCGACCTGGCGCGTGGGCTGATGGCCGCGTGGGGGAGGCCACGAGGGAAGGGCCGCGCGCATCCTCTACGCTGGGTGCGCTCCCCGTGAGAGCCGGGGACGCGGCGGGCCGTCGGGGCGGATGAACGGGAGAGTGCGATGGCAGGGAACGCTGGGAACCAGGGGCGCCGCGGCGCGGTGCGCAAGCCGACGACCAAGAAGGGTGCGCAGGTGGGCACCGGCGGGCACGGGCGGAAGGCGCTCGAGGGACGGGGCCCCACCCCCAAGGCCGAGGACCGCACCTATCACGCCGCCCACGCCCGCAAGGTCGCCCGCGAGCGTCAGTCCGAGCAGGAGGCTGCGATCGCCCGCGCGCGGGCGAAGACGTCGATCAAGCTGCCGGAGGGCCACGAGCTCATCGCCGGGCGCAACCCGGTGGCCGAGGCCGTGCGGGCCGGCGTGCCGATCGAGCGCGTGTTCCTCGCCACCGGCAACGCCACCGACGACCGCGTCGAGGAGGTCGTGCGCGCCGCCGCGCGCTCGGGCGCCCCCGTGCTCGAGGTGTCGCGCCACGACCTCGACGTCGCCGCCGACGGCGCGGCCCATCAGGGCGTCGCCATCGAGGTGCCCGCCTACGAGTACGCCGACGTCGCGGACCTCATCGTGGGGGCCAAGCAGCAGATCGGAGATCCCCTGCTGGTGGCGTTGGACCAGGTGACCGATCCGCACAACCTGGGCGCGGTGCTGCGCTCGGCGGGCGCGTTCGGCGCGGACGGCGTCATCATCCCGGAGCGCCGCTCGGCCGGCGTGACGACGACCGCATGGAAGGTCTCGGCGGGGGCGGCCGCGCGCGTGCCGGTGGCGCGCGCGACGAACCTGGTCCGCGCCCTCCAGGAGTGCCAGCAGGCGGGCTTCTTCGTCGTCGGGCTCGACGGGGGCTCGGACGTCGCGATCCGGGACCTCGGGCTCGCGGACGGGCCCCTCGTCCTGGTGACGGGCGCCGAGGGCGCGGGCCTGTCGCGGCTGGTGCGCGAGACCTGCGACCAGGTCGTCTCCATTCCGATCGCCTCCCGCGTGGAGTCCCTCAACGCGGCCGTCGCCACGGGGATCGCCCTCTACGAGGTCGTCTCCGTGCGCGCCGCGCGGGCCGCCGCGAGCTGACCGACGTCCACCCGGCCCCGCCCCAGCGGTGGGGCGCCGCCCTCGTCCATCATCGACGAGGGCGCCCGCCCGCGATCGACGAGGGCGCCCGCAACCTTCGCGAGCACCACGCGTGACGACTCGAGGGCTCAGACTCCACGAGGCGGGACTGTGGCGACGCCTGGCTCCAAGATTGCGGTGCCAGCAAGCACATCGAGGATGGGGAGGATCCCACCGAAGTACAGCGGCCACTTCAGGTCACTCAACGCGACAGTGTCGATCTGGGCCGTGGTCCACCCTGCGGCAAGCAGGCCGCGAACCGCCGACACGAGCGCCGGAAGTTCTGGACGGAGATCCTCCAGTGACACAGCTTCGAGGTGGCCGGGCAGGCTCTGGGTGGCCTCCCCGAGTGCCTCGGCGATGGGGGTGGTGTCCGGTGCCTCCTCAGCGGGGTGCCGTGGCCGGGCGGCCAGCAGATTGAAGGCGTAGAGATTGCGGCGGAAAGCGTCAGACATGTTCGCGCGGCGAGCGTACTCGGACTCGCGGGCGAAATACGTCGCCTGATCACCCGTGCGGGCCAGGGCCACGAGGTCGAGCAGATTCGACAGGGCCTCCGTCCCCGCGGCGTGCCGGGCGCGAGCGATCGGGCGGCGGGCGTCCAGTGCCGCGGCCCAAGCAGCTGCATCGGCAAGAGGAGCGCGCGAGGGAACGTCTCCGGTGAGAATCCGCGTGAGGAACGTGCCTGTTTCGGCGTCATCTTGGACCTGAGCGTCGACGATGCCGATGTCGACGGCGTCCGGGATACTCAGGAGTCGGTTGCCGGCCAGCGGGTTGTCGACGAGGACCCTGAGGGCGGCTTCCGGTCCGATAAGCCGCGGCAGGTGGTAGGACCCGGCCCACCCTGGGACCAAGCCCAGATAGGTCTCGGGGAAGCCGACGAACTTGGCGTCGGGCGTGGCGACCCGGTAGTCGCAGAACAGCGCGAGCTCCAGTCCGCCTCCCAGCGCCAGACCGTTGAGCAGGGCGATGGTGGGAATGCCGAGGGTCTGGATGTGGGTGAAGATCTCCTTCCCATCGCGGGAGAACGCGAGCGCCTCTTCGTCGTCAGTGAGGGCTTGGAATGACTTGAGGTCGGCGCCCGCCAAGAAGGAGCCGGGCTTGCCGGTCAGGATCGCGGCGTGGATCTCACCCGCAGTGGCGAGGTCGTGGACTCGAGCCAGCGCGGTGGCGAACTCGGCCAGTCCTTGGGCGCCGAAAGTGTTGGGTCGGCGTCCCTCGCTGTTGTCCAGGGTGAGGACCGCGACGGAATAATCCGCGACGGTGTCGAGGGAGATGGCGGTGTGCGTGATGTGTTCGTTCATGGGAACTCGATGCTCCTCAATGTGAGTGGGAGGTCGCGGTGCCATCAGGAGACGCTGTCGACTCGGTAGCAGTAGGCCCCTCCCAGGGCTCCGACATAGTGTCCGACGTGCGTCGTGACGCTCCCGTCAGCGTCCGTGCGCGTGAAACTCAGCGTGGGGCCCGGGGTCATGCACTCCGGAATGTTGGCCGACACCTCCACCAGAGTCGCACCGTCCGGGGTGACCTCCTCGGCGGAGGCCACCCCGTAACGACAGGACCATTCCGGTGTGGTCGCCATGATCACTCAGGCCCCAATGAGGTCTCGGAAGGTCTCCAGTGCGATCTCGGCCTGATCGAGTCTGTCCATCTGACGATCGACCTCAATGGAGACCGATGGGATACCCGCCGCGTCCAGTGCGGCTTTGACGGGCACATAGTCGAATTCCTCAGGATCGCAGAACTTCGTCATCACGAAGACGACGCCCTTTGCGTGGCGGGTGTTGACCACCTCGACCAGGTGATCGGCACGGCCCTTCTCGGCATCGAACAAGAGCGAGCAGTTGCCCATGTGCGCGTACTTGTCGACGAGCTTCTCCAACGCGGTGTCGCCGGTCAGGGCGTCGACCCGGTACTGGCGGGACTCGGCGGCGATGTCGTCGGCGACGACGCTGAAGCCCTCCTGGTCCAGGATCTCCAGTAGGCCGGGAGCATCAGCAAGGATGCCCGTGGTGACCACCGGGATGGCCGACGCGTTGGCGACGTGGCCCTCGAGCTCGCCGAGAAGGTCCGACATCAGTGCGGAGTGCTCCTCGACTGTCATGAAGTACGCCGACTTGAACACGTCGGAGCGCTTCGACGGGGTGATCACATCGGGAAGGACAGCCGCGACGTCCGCGAACCGACGCATCATGTCATTGTGCGCGTTGTAGGCGTCCAGGCTCTTCCCCAGGGCCTCGTCGCTGAACGTCGCCCCTGTGATCTCCCCGAGGTCGCGGATGACGCGCTGGTAGGAGGCTCGCGTGTAGGCGCGGCCTGCCGGAGTGTCCCGGTGCTGAGGATAGGACATCGGGATGAACGGGATGTCGGGGACCGCGTACTTCCAGTTCTGTCCCACGGCCTTGAGCTGATCGCACAGGTTCGGGATGAGGACGGCGCTCAGGCCCTCGTATCCGCCCTCAATGCCGAGGTCGAGCGTGGTCTGCAGCAGCCCACAGTAGAAGGATGGCAGGTACTTCGCGGACTTCGTCGCCACCCGGTCGCCTCCCCACACGCCGAAGGGGACCAGCCCCATCGCGTGGACGAGTTCGCTGGGCGTGTATTCGGGCAGGCATCCGACGACCTTGCGTCCGGCCGCCAGATATGCGTCGAAGCGTGCCTTCGGGGACATCGCAGCTTCATGGGCGACGGCCAGAAGCTCATCAATCGTTGACATGCTGGACCTCTCTTTCAGACATGACCTCGGCGAGGCCCTGGACACGGGTGAGGTACTGGGCCTCGGAGAAGTTACGGGGATCGGCCTGGTCTCCGTCGAAAGTCGCGACCGGCACGTGACAGGCCTGCCCGATCTGGCGCGCCTCCTCTGCCATGAAGCCGCTCCACATCTTGCAGGAGCGGTTCGTGTGAACCAGGATCCCGTCGGCATGCTGGTTGTTCACCAAGTTGATGCGCTGGTCGCGGGATCGTTCGAGGTTGACGGCGTTCGGGACCTCGCAGTAGCGCCGGACCATGCCGTCGAAGTCGTCGTAGATGAATCCGAAGGCGTTCGCGTAGATCGTGGCGACCGTGTTGATGCCCTCGTCGCGCAGGCCCTGGTTGGTCACACGCAGGTAGGGCCAGCAGGCGATGCCCTCGAACAGGATACGGTGACGCTCCTCGCCGCGAAACGTCGTCGTGCCCTCCTGGACGGCCTTCTCCAGCTCGGCGACCAAGGTCTCGAAGGCCTCTGCGGCTTGGACCGTTCCGCGGGCGAAGACCGCGGCGGCCATGTAGTTGAGCAGGTCGAACCCGTTGTAAGGAGAGGGCTTGTATTTCGTGTAGTCCGCGATCTTCAGCCACGCGCGCGACACGCGGTTCGAGATCTTGGCGACCTCCTGGTAGCGCTCGTCGGACCAGGTCTTTCCGGTGATCTCCTCGAGCTGGTGGATGGCGTCGATGAACTGGCTCTTCACGTAGGCGACTTGCTCGTCCGTCGGGTCGTAGTCGTTGCTGAACGGGATGTCGATGAAGATCATCGGGATACCCATTTGGTGGGCCAGATTCTCGTACCACTTCATCATCACGCTGCAGATATTGTTGCAGCACAAGAGGAAGTCCGGGAGAGGGATCGGTTGCTCGGGCGACTCTGCGCCGTTCGCGATCCCCATGGAGATGCGCGAGTACGCGCATAGGTCGGGGGAATATCCCTCGCCTTCGGCCACAGTACACAGACGCTCGCCGGCGCCGCGCGCGGCAACGGCCGCCGCCTGGTTCTCCGGGTAGCAGACCTTGATCCCCATGGTCTCGAAGATCTCCTGGGGGAAATTGCTGGCGCACCAACCGATCTTTTCGCCCCGTTCCTTCGCGGCCCAGACTCCCGCGTAGTGGTCGGCCGTGATCTGGTTGATCTTGGCGCGCCCGGAGTTGGGATCCAACGGTTTCCTCGCCTTTTTCTCGCCCTCGCTCATCTTGCTCTCCTGACTCTCAATTCTTGTTCTTTGCGAACTCGTTGGCGTACAGGGCCGCCCCCAGAGCCCCCATGTACTGGGCGTAGGGAGGCGCCACGATTTCGACCCCCAGATCGCGAGACAGTGCCGCACGCACTCCGTGGTTCCGGGCGACGCCCCCACTGATGCACACGATCGGCTCAACACCGACGCGGGACAAGAGCGCGGCGAAGCGGGAGGCCACCGAGTTGCAGATCCCCGCGACGACATCCTCACGCTTGGCCCCGCGGGCCAACTGGGAGATCACCTCGGACTCAGAGAAGACTGTGCACGTGCTCGAGATCTTCACGGGATCCGTCGCGGCGACGTAGTCTTTCTCCAGATCTTCGATGCCGATGTGTAGGACGTTTGCCATCACCTCGAGGAATCGGCCGGTGCCGGCCGCGCACTTGTCGTTCATCTGGAACGCCGTCATCGTTCCGGCCTCGTTGATGGACATGGCCTTGGCGTCCTGGCCGCCGATGTCGATGAGGCTTCGCACCCCGGGCACCGAGTGGGCGACACCCTTGGCATGACAGGACAGCTCGCTGACCTGCCGATCGCACGCCGGGAAGATCTTCCGTCCGTACCCCGTGGCAACGACGTAGCGAACCTCGTCGCTGGCTGCTCCCGCACCCTCGATGACCTCGCGTAGCACGGCCTCACCGGCCGTCGAGCCAATGCCCTCGGGTCGCAGCGCCCGGGCCAGGACACGGCCGTCCCGGTCAATCGCCACAGCCTTGGAGGTTGTCGATCCGACGTCGACCCCTACCACGCACTCAGCCATGACGATCAGTTCTCGGCCGGATCGGTCCAGACATACAGGGTTCCATTCGCGCGCAGGCGCTCAATCGTCTCCTCGTCGTAACCGAGGACCTCGCGCAGGACCTCCGGGCCGTCCTCGCCGATGGCCGAGCCCTTGCGCGGCGTCGGCGTCCCGTACTCCTGGAAGCGGACGGGCAGGCGGACCAGCGTTCGTTCGTTCCCGTTCTCGTACTTCTGGGTGTAGAAGGAGTCTGTCGCCCACACCTGCGGGTCATCGAGAATCTCCGTGAAGGTCTGGCACACGGCGAAGGGGATGTCGGCCTCGGTGAGGATCTCGTTCCACTCCGCCGCCGTCTTCTCCCCGAATGTCGACATAATGACGTCGTATACCTGGGTGTTGAGGTGCTTGGCCAGGAGATTCTGGATCGGGAAGTAGTTCTCATCATTCGCCATCTCGGGGTGTCCGATCGCGGAGATGAAGGTCTGGAAGTACTGGTTGTAGTTCGGCATGCACGTCTGGATGTACCGGCCGTCCCGAGTCAGCCAGGCGCCGAGCAGCGGGCTGTCGGACTCACGAGCCTCAATCGGATAAGTCGACCCGATGTCGGTGTACTGCGCCGACTGGATCGGGATGCCCAGGTTGAACACGGCGGTCTCCAACAAGGACGTCTCAACCTTCTCACCGACCCCGGTGCGCCCCGCTCCGACGAGCGCGGCCAGGATGCCAGCCGCGAGGTTCATGCCGACGTTGTGGTCGCCTGTGCCTGGCACGACATTGAAGGGCCGGTCGCCCTTCTGGCGGAGGTTTCCCAGGTAGCCGCCCCGAGCGAAGAAAGCCGTGAAGTCGAAGCCGGGGAGGTTGCGGTCAGGGCCCTTCTGACCGTAGCCGGTGACGATGCCGTAGACGAGCTTCGGGAACCGCTGATGGAGAGTGTCGTAGTCGAGGCCTTGGCGCACCAGGCTCTGCTCACGCCAGTTCGTGATGAGGACGTCGGCACGGTCGAGCAGCTGGAGCAGGATGCGACGTCCGTCCTCACTGCGGGTGTCAATGGACACGATCCGTTTGTCGGAGTTCTCCAGGTCCCACGTGGTGTTCTCGTGCATGTCGAGAGGCCGGCCCTCGGTTGGCGCGGTGTAGCGCAGCGGGTCGCCTTTGGGTGACTCGATCTTGATCACCTCCGCTCCGAGATCCGCCATGAACCGCCCAGCGGTCGCAGCGGCGATGAAGTTCGCGAGCTCAATCACCTTGACGCCACTCAAAGGACCCTCAGTCATTTCGGCCTCCACTCAAATTCCTTGTTGTGCTTCACTTCACGGACACGTCTCGACGACGTCCGGACGAGTCGCCGCTGCGTTCGCGGGATCGGTGTGCGGTTGACGGACGTCATCGGTCGATAGCGGCATCCTCGACGGGGCGCCATCGATCGCCGACGGCCAGACTGCGCCGAGCACCGCGGCAGGATGCTCAACCACTGGTGCTGAGTCCCACTGTAGAGCACGCATCGAACATATAGGACCCCTTTGGTCCTATATAGGAGTGAGAGTGATCGGCGCCAGTCTTCCGTTCAGTCGCGGCGCGCTGACCGGTCGCGAACGGTCCGAGCCCGTCGAGACGAGCGCAGACAGACAGAGACTGCCGGGAAGAGCACCCCTGCTCCCGACCGTGACGTCGCAGCAGTCAGCCTGACACCTTCACGTCGGCAAATGCATGCGTGAGCACGTGTTCGTGGTTGGCGTCCTCGACTTGCAGCTCGATCCTGGCCCTGCCGGGAGCAACCTGACCGAGCAGACCGATGATCCGCACGTCGGTACCGTCGGGGTATCCGACGACCACCATCGACGCGAACCGGGTCCCCATTGCAGCAATGGCAGTCGGGTCACCCGCCCAGTTCTCCACAGCTGTCGCAGCAAGGCCCATGGTCAACATGCCGTGAGCGATGACGTTCGGAAGCCCCGCGTCAAGCGCCGCGGTGTCGTTGTAGTGAATAGCATTGAAGTCGCCGCTCGCGCCGGCATATCGGACGAGCGTGTCGCGATTGATGTGTTCGATCACCTCGAACAGCTTGCTCCCCTGCGTGATACCGGCAAGCATTTCCACAGGCACCATTTTCGTCACTTCCCTTCGCGCTGGATCATTGTGGAGACGGCGGTCGCGACGAGCATCCCCCGTTGGTCGCGCACCTCGCTTCGTCCGCGGGTGATGGTCAGCGTTGCCTTGACAGTCACAGACTCGACTGTGTAGTCGGTGGTGAGGACGTCTCCCGCGACGATGGGCCGGACAAAGGAGAGCTCCTCGCCCCCGTGAACGATCCGGGAGAAGTCCGCCCCGGAACGCGGGTCGTCGAGGAAGAGCTTCTCGGCGGCCTGCGCTGTGCTGACTACGAAGGTCGGAGGTGCAACAACGGCCGGGGCGCCGACCTTGGCTGCCGCCTCCGCGTCGAAATGTGCCCGGTTTTCTGCATGTGTGGCACGTGCGAACTCGGCGATCTTCACCGCAGACACCTCGAATGGTTCCGCGACGTACGTGGATCCAACCATTCCTTCATTCATGTTCAAGAACTCCTCTCTCAGACGGTCATCAAGACGTCATTTGGCCTCTGCCGTGTGCTTCTTCTGACTGTTCTTCGCCAGGCTTTCCCGAAGACCTCCCCAGGTCTCATGGAAGAGCGCTTCGTCCATCACTTTGAGGCACGACGAGACCTTCGGCGTGAATGCCATGTGTCCGAGAACATCCCGGTCGAGGTCCACCCCGGGCGCGATCTCTGTGACCGTCAGGCGTCCGTTGATCAGTTCGAGGACGGCGCGCTCGGTCACGAAGAGAACGCGCTGGTTGAAACGTTGCGCCATCCCCCCGGCGTACGTGACCTGTTCGACGTTCTTCACGAACTTGTCGGCACGTCCCTCTTGCAAGATCTCGAGATATCCCTTGGAGACATCGCAACGCAGACCTCCGGAGGTGAAAGTCCCCGCGAAGACCAAAGTCTTGGCCGTCTGGGCGATGTCGATGAATCCGCCGGGACCGTTCGCGCGCCCCCCGAACTTGGAGACGTTCACGTTGCCAAATCTGTCGGTCTCCGCCATTCCGAGGCACGCGAGGTCCAGTCCGCCCCCGTCGTAGAAGTCGAATTGCGCCGACATATCGACAGCTGCTTCGACATTGTAAGAATGACCGAAGTCCTTGGTCCCAGCGGGTACTCCACCAATCGATCCTGCCTCGGTAGTCATGATGACTTGGCTCGACACCCCTTCCTCGCTGGTGATCCCCCCGATTTCAACCGGGATGCCGATACCGAGGTTGATCACTGCGCCGGACGTGAGCTCGCACGCGGCTCGACGCGCGATGACCTTGCGGATTGAGAGGTCCAGTGGTTGCGAGGCACTCTCCACGGGGACCTTGATTTGGCCGGAGAACGACGGGTTGTACTGCGTGTTCTCTGTCTGCATATGGTTCTCTGGCTCGCTGACGACCAGGTAATCGACGAGGATGCCTGGCACCTTGACCAAGTTGGGGTCGAGGCTGCCAGCTTTGACGACCTGCTTGACCTGCGCAATGACGATTCCCCCGGAGTTCTTCGCCGCTTGCGCGATGGGGAGGACCTCCATCTTGAGGGACTCCTCGGTCATCGTGAGGTTGCCGTGCTCGTCCGCGTAGGTTCCGCGGATGACGCCTACATCAATCGGCATCGATGGGTAGAGGAGATACTCTTCGCCACGGATAGTGACGACCTCGATGAGGTCGTCGTGGGAAACGGAGTTCATCCGCCCACCCTCGAGGCGCGGATCCATGAAGGTTCCGAGCCCAATCCTCGTGATAATACCGGGGCGTTTGGCCGCGATCTCGCGATACAGTTGAGAAATCACGCCCTGCGGGTAACACCATGCTTCGATCTTGTCTCCGTTGATCAGCTCGACGAGTTTGCTCGACGCAGTGGGGATTCCTCCCACATACCGCTTGATCAAACTTTCGGCGCACCAGTGATTAAGGCCCTTGGTGTCGTCACCGCGCTTCCCCAAACCGGCTGCGTGCACGACGGTGAGGTTGCGGGGTCTCTGCTCAGCGGCGAATCTCTCCTGGACGCCAATCAGCACCTCTTCCGCGAGACAGGACAATCCGAATGATGAGAACGCCACAGTATCCCCATCAGAGACCAGTTGGGCCGCTTGGTCCCGTGTGATGACCTTTGTCATGTCTATCTCCTTGTCAGCAAGTGTTTTGAAAGTCGTGAGCAGTGTGGCTATGCGGGCGTCCTGGCCGGCAGACATGTCGGGGGTGTGCATGGCGTGTGGCCGTTATCGCGGCGCGGCTGGCCTTCGTATGACGGACGAACGCAGTGATCCGTTATCGTCGTCCTTGACGGGACGCTGCTGGTTGTCGCCGGCTGGGCTGCGTCTCGTGCCGCAGCAGGATGCTGAACCGCAGGCGCTGAACCTCACCATAGAGCACTCTGACGGACTATTGGACCTCAATGGTCCCATATTGGCACCCGGCTCTGTGGTGAGATCGAGAAAGAGGCCGCGACGGCTCGGATCCGTCGTCACGGCAGGGCCGCCCTGGATAGTGGAGGCTCCTTGGTCACGTCGATGGGACACCACGGACCGCGTTTGGTCCGAAAGCACGGGCCCGTGGTAGAGATAGGGGTGTAGGTGGCTCGCAGATGGCAGCCCCCGCCCGGTGAGAAAGGAACGACTGATGAGTTCAGACGAAGCGGCACGGAGTGTGGGCGCGCAGGAGGCTGAGATCGTGGAGTCGGCTCCGGAGAGGGCGTCCATCGGACGCCCTCGTGACGCCTCGATCGACGGCAACGTCCTTGCCACTGCACTGGAGGTGTACGGCACGTTGGGGTGGTCCGGTTTTGCCTTTGGGAAGGTCGCCGCGCGCGCCCACGTCGGCAAGTCCTCGTTGTACTTGCGATGGAGCAACAAGACGGATCTGCTGCTGGACGCGCTGTCAACAGCTGAGGCATTGTTCGCCGACTTGGACAGGGGTGATCAGAGCGGTACGTTCGTCGAGCGGATGCGGGAGACCATTCGCCTCAGAATCGCGGCCTACTTCAGCCCCGGCGGCCTGGCACTGGCCCGTTTGATGGTGGAGAACCAGGCCGCCTCGGTCGACGTTTCGGCGGCCTGGCAACGCTCCGTCGGCCGCGCTGTCATGTCCACCCGATCCATCCTCCAGCGCGCGAAGCGCGAGGGCTCACTGGTAGCCGAGACGAATGTTGTCGCCCTGGGTGACGCCCTTGAAGGCGCGATGCTCATGCATTTCCTGGCCACTCCACCCCATCTCAAGCAACGAGCACTGGATAACATCGACCGTCAGTCCGATGCCCTGCTGTCGTGTGTCGTCGGTCCGTGGCTGACGCCCCGGGCGGGGATTCTGCCGACCTCGTAGCAGGCGGGCGCGCTGTCGGCCGTGTCGTTCCGGTGGTGTGGAAGACACACTTATCGATCCGTGCCTCGGAAGGCTGCTGCGACTCACGCCGCAGCAGCCTATTCCGAGATCTTGGCCCGCTGACGGGTGACAGCCTGGTAGACGAACGCCAGACAGATGCCCAGAGCAGCCGCGCACACCGCGATGATGAACGCGAGGGAGAAATCCCCGTTGTTCGCGGCACCGATGCTGGCGCCCAGACGTGGAGACAGCAGGGCGGCAATCGAATAGCCGGCAAAGACCAATCCGTAGTTGACACCCTGGTTGGCTGGGCCGAATTGGCCCATCACCAGCGTCGGCATGATGGCCATGATGCCGCCGAATGAGGTACCAATGCAGAGCAGCCCGGCAACCAGTGGAACGGCGTGGTGTTCACCCTTGCCGAGCATGACGATAAGCAGGCCCACGGCCGCGACAAGGAAGATCACTTGGATGGCACGGACGCGACCGATTCTGTCGGAGACTGTGCCCCAGATGATCCGGCCCGCCAGGTTGGAGAACGAGTAGACGGAGACGAACACTGCGGCGCCCGCCGCCTCGTACAGATACATGCCCTGGGCGATCGGGGAGGCGTTTCCGGAGATCATGACGCCGGAGAACGCTCCGCAGACGAAGATGACGACGATCAGCCAGAACATGGGGGTGCCCAGCATCTGGAGCCATTTGACGTTGACGGCCGCCGGCGCGGAGACCGTTGCTGCCGGTGGTGTCCAGCCCTCGGGTGCGTAGTCAGCAGGCGCCTGGCGGATAACCAGGAACGCGACCACTCCGATGACCAGGAAGACTCCGCCGAGGACAAGCATCATCGTCTGCAGTCCACTATGTGACATCAAGGACTGGATCAGCGGGGCCATCACGATTGTCGCGCCGCCGTTCGCACCCGTGATGAGGCCGGAGGCCAAGCCGCGGCGGTCGGGGAAGAACCGCAGAGTATTGTTGAGTGCGGCCGCGTAGACCAGTCCCTGACCTAGGCCGGCGACGACGCCGTAGGAGAGGATCACGGCGATCCCGCTGGTGCTCCCGAATGCGGTGAGAACCCAGCCGACGCCATAGAGCATCGCGCCCGCCAGTGCGACGGCCCGCGAGCGACGGTGGTCGACGAAGTAGCCGCCGAGGATCATCGGGATCGGCGCCAGCGCCGAGTTGATCGAGTAAGCGGTCATCGTCGAGCTGAGGCCGATCTGATCAGCCAGGTCATTGCGGAAGACCGAGAAGGCATAGATCGTCCCGGTGCAGAACACCAGGGCGCAGGCGGCGATGAGGATCGCCCACCTGTGGAACGTTGGGGCTTTCGTTTCCATGTCGCGTTTCATTCCTTTCACACGCAGAGAGAACGGGGAGAGCTGCCGATCATCGCCGGAGGACACGCAGCCTGATGTGCGAGCCGACCACCCGCGTCCTGGACATCGTTGTTTCCGTGTCGGGGCTGAGGCCGCCCATACGCACCATAATACGGACCGCATTAGTCCCAATGTAGGTCGATGGTCCCGTGCCACGCGGAACCATCGCGGACAGACTTCGATCGCCGACGGGCGTCAAGGCAGTCCTCTTCCCCCCTTCGGCCACTCTGTCGCCAGGTGAGGCCACTTCTAAACCACCCTTGTCTGGGCAGGTCAGGGCCACGTTTGGGACTAAGGGCGCATATTAAGGACTGTTTCGGTCGGTAATCTCTCGAAGAGATGCGGCAGGGACGCGTGTCATCTGTCGACTCTGGCGTGCGCCCGCACTGCACGCAGTCGCTACCAGTGGGACCCGATGAAGGAGGGCACGACGTGATCAAGTCATTCGCCGACCGTGTCCTGGACCTGGCCGCTGCGGAACCGGAGCGGACGGCCGTTGTCTGTGACGGGATCGTCTACACCCGACGCGAAGTCGCCCGGCACATCGTGCGCTTTGCCGCATGCCTCCACGAACTCGGTGTCCAGCCGGGTGCCCGCGTGGGCGTCGTGGCACGAAACTCCGAACTCCACCTCGTCTGCGCGCTGGCGGCATCCCACGTCGGGGCCGTCCTGGTCCCTCTCCACTTCCGTTCTGCCCCGCTGGAGGCCCGGCACAATCTGGAGGACGCCGGCTGCAGCGTCGTGGTCTTCGACCAAGAGTCAGCCCCTGCGTACATTGAGGCCACTCGGGCGGAAGGCTCGCACCCTGGCAGCTCCCCCAGTGCTTTCGTCGCGATCGTCGACGACATGGACGTCCTCTCCACGCCTCCGGATGGTGTGGTCGCCCTCAGCGCCCTGTGTCGGGAGGCCACCGCCATCCCACCCAGGGCTGATCTCGTCGAGGACGACATCGCGATGATCCACTACACCTCGGGGTCCACGGGGCGCGCCAAGGGCGTGTGCCTGACCTACCGCAACATCGCGGCCTCATGGGAGAACTGGACCCGCGAATTCCCGATCGGCTCGGATGATGTGGTTCTCACGGTGACGCCATTCGCTCATGTCGGAGGGCTGCAGACGTTCACCTTGCAGGTGCTGATCGCTGGTGGCGTGGTCATCATTCAGAGCCATTTCAGCGCCGATTTGGCGCTCTGTCAGATCGAGCGATACCGGGTCACGTTGATGTTCGGCGTTCCGCGGATCTACGCAATGATCTGCCGGGCTCCCGAGTTCTGGGAGAGAGACCTGTCTGCTCTTCGCTGTGCGGTCGTCGGTGGGGCTGCCGCCCCGCAGGAACTGGTCCAGCAGTGCCTGGATCGAGGCATTTCGTTGTCGCCGTCGTGGGGTATGACGGAGACCACCGGGGGTGCCACGCTCCTGGCCGCCGACCACGTGGCGTATCACCCCCAATCGGTGGGATCACCCCTGATCCATGTCCAGGTCCGTCTGGAGGACGACAAGGGCCGACCGGTGGCCCCCGGGCGGCAGGGCCGCCTCCTCATCCGGGGCGACAGCGTCGCGGCGGGATACTGGGTGAACGGCGCGATCTCCCCCTTGGATTCGCGTGCCTGCGGGTGGTTCGACACGGGCGACATCGCGGTCCAGGACGCTCGTGGCTATCTCTCTATCAGCGGGCGCAGCTCGGACCGCATCATCTCTGGTGGGGAGAACATCTATCCCGCGGAGATCGAGTGTGCCATGGAGGGCTTCCCGGGGGCAGCTGAGGTCGCGGTCGTCGGGGTCCCGGATCGCATGTGGGGCGAGTCCCCTCTGCTATTCGTCATTCCCAGCGACCCAAATGCCCCGCCCACTCTGGAGGCGGTCCGCACGTACCTAGAGTTGCGGATTTCCCGTTACAAACTTCCCCGGTTCCTCCGAATCGTCTCTCACCTCCCACGGACCGGGCAGACCGGGAAGATCGACCGCCGGGCACTGGCCGCGATCGCGCGCGGGAACGCCGCAACGGCCTCTTCCTCGACGGCGCCACACAACGACTGAATCCATCACAACAAGAACAGAAGAAGGCGACCATGGACTTCCAGATGACGGAGGAGCAGGAGCTCCTCATGGAGAGCCTCGACGAGCTGCTGCAGCGCGAGTGTTCGGAGGCCTACATCGCCCAGTGCGATGCGCGGCACGAGCAGCCGGTCGCCTTCAAGAAGGCGATGCACGAGGCGGGCTTCCTCTCCCTGGGCTTCCCCGAGGAGTACGGCGGGACGCCCGCCGACATCCAGACGCTGTGCATGATCGGTGAGCGCGTCGCCCGCCAGGGACTCAACCTGGGCTACGCCACCGAGATCCTCCAGGTCCTCGACATCCTGGAGTTCGGCTCGGAGGACCAGAAGCAGGCGGTCCTGGGCATCCTCGCCGAGGGCGGCGTGCCCTTCGCCCTGGCGTTCACGGAGCCGGGGGCCGGCTCGGACTCTTCCGCGATGACGATGACGGCCGTCCACCACGACGGGATGGTCACCTTCAACGGGACCAAGACGCTGGTCACGAACGCCGTCGACACGAAGTTCCTGTTGACCATGGCGCGCAACCCCGATGCCGAGGATCCCCACCACGCGATCTCGATGTACCTGGTGCCCAGCGACGCGCCCGGCATCGAGTACTCCCCGATCCTCAAGATGTGCTGGCACACCTCGGACTCCTCAGAGATCTTCTACAACGACGTCACCGTCCCGGAGTCGTGCCTGGTGGGCATCAAGGGCGAGGGCTTCGTGCAGCTCATGAAGAACTTCGAGGTCGAGCGGATCATGACCGCGACGCAGTCGCTGGGCCTGGCGCAGGCGGCCTTCGACGATGCCGCCGACTACGCCGCCAAGCGCGTCCAGTTCGGCCAGCCGATCGGCGGCTTCCAGCAGATCCAGCAGAAGCTCACCGACATGGCGATCAAGCTGCAGAACATGCGCAACTTCATCCAGCGCTCCGCCTGGATGGTCGACACCGGCCGGCTGGACCGCATCCAGGCGGCGATGTGCAAGCGCTACTGCTCGATCGCGGCCTTCGAGGTCTGTGACGACGCGCTGCAGATCCACGGCGGCATCGGCGTCACCGAGGGCGTCCGCGTCGAGCGCCTGTGGCGCGACGCGCGCGGCCATCGTTTCGGCGGCGGCACCGACGAGATCATGGTGCACATCGTCGGCCGCCAGATCGTCCGTCAGCACTCGAACTGAGCGCCTGGCCTTTCCCTGTCGGCAGGGGGCGGCGCCCTGGTGCGTGTGGGGAGCGCCTCCTGTCGCGAATGACCCGTTGAGAAGGAGTGCAGTGATGAGGATCGTGGTGGCCTACAAGTGGGCGGCGAGTCCGCAGGACGCGTCGGTGGGCGCCGAGGGGGCCGTCGACTGGTCGCGGGCGAAGGCGTCGTTCGGCGAGTACGACGCGGTGGCCGCGGAGCTGGCGCGCCGTCTGGCCGATGCGGCGGGCGGGGAGCTGGTGGGCGTCTCCGTGGGCGGGGCCGACGTCGTGTCGTCCCTGGCGAGGAAGGGCGCGCTGTCGCGCGGCCTGAACCGCGCCGTGCTGGTGGGGGACGCGCCCGCGGAAGCGCGCGGCCCCCTGTCGACGGGCCGCGCGTTGGCCGCCCTGGTGGATCGCCTCGGCGACGTGGACGTCGTGCTGGCCGGGGACGCGTCGGTGGACGTCGCGGCCGGCGTGGTGCCGGGCGTGCTGGCCGGCGAGCTGGGATGGCCGACGCTCAGCCAGGTGACGGCCGTGGAGCCCGTCGAGGACGGTCTGCGCGTCACGCGCGCCGTCCCGGGAGGCTCGGAGGTGGTGCTGGCGCGCACGCCGGTGGTCCTGTGCGCGGCCGCGGACGCGGTGGTGGCGCGGGTGCCGGGCATGAAGGACATCCTGGGAGCCGGGAAGAAGCCGGTGGAGGAGGTCGCGTGGGCGGATCTGGGGCTGGCGCCCGCGCCCGCCCCCGTCCGGTCGAGCGCCACGAGGGCGCAGGGTCCGGCTCGCCGGGGCGTCGTCATCGACGGGGCGGACCCGCAAGCCGCGGCCGTGGAGCTGGTCGGCGCGCTGCGCGCCGCCGGGGCCCTGTGACGCGCGCCCGCGCGCACCACAAGAATCGTGAGGAGTGAGGAAACGATGAGCAGTGTGTCATGGATCGTGACGACGACGCCGCAGGTGTCGGGCCTGGTCGAGACGGCGCGCGCCACGGGCTGGCCCGTGGAGGCCGTGGTGGTCGGGGACCGCAGGACCGCTGACGCGGTGGCCGCCTCGGGCGTCGATGGCGTCCATTGGATCGAGGTCGCCGGCGCGACGCCGGCGGAGGCCGCCGCGACGACGGTGGCCGCCCTGGCTGAGGAGCGGAGCCCCCGCCTGGTGGTGGCGGGGACGTCCGGGCCGGCGAAGGCGCTGGCCGGCGCCGTCGCGGCCCGCTTGGGCGCCGAGGTCCTCACCGGTGTGACGTCGGTGGAGCGGGCCGAGGACGCCGTGGCGGTGACGCGCTCTGTCTTCGGGGGCATCGTCGACGCCGAGGAGGTGTGGGCGTCCCCGGTGGTCGTCCTCGTCGAGGCGGGCAGCGCCCCTGAGGCGGCGGGCGCCCCGGCGGAGGTCCGGCCCGTGGCCGTGGAGGCCCTGGGACTGTCCAGCGTCGAGCAGCGCGTCGCCGCTCAGGAGCACGTCGACCTGACGGCGGCCCGGCGGATCGTGGCGGCCGGGCGCGGCGTGAAGGCCCGCGAGGACCTGGCCCTGGTCGACGATCTGGCGGCGGCGCTGGGCGCGGAGGTCGGCTGCTCCCGCCCGCTGGCCGAGGGCGTCGACTGGTTCGAGAAGGACCACTACATCGGGGTCTCGGGGGCTCACGTGGCCCCGGACCTGTATGTCGCGGTGGGGATCTCAGGCCAGCTCCAGCACATGTCCGGGGCGCGCGAGGCCGGCACGGTCGTCGCGATCAACACGGACAAGGACGCTCCCGTCTTCGCCCAGGCCGACTTCGGCGTCGTCGGGGACCTCTACGAGGTCCTCCCGGCCCTCACCGCGACTCTGAGAGGCTGAGCCATGGCGGAGCAGGACGAGGTCGATTTCGACGTCATCGTCGTCGGCGGCGGCGTGGCAGGGGCCGTGTGCGCCTACCGGCTGGCCGAGGCGGGGCGCAGCGTGGCCCTCGTCGAACGGGGGGAGGTCCCCGGGTCCAAGAACCTGTCGGGTGGGATCTTCTACTGCCGAGTCATGGAGCAGGTGTTCCCCGGCTTCGTCGAGCGGGCCCCGGTGGAGCGGGTGATCACCCGCAACGTGATCTCCTTCCTCAACCCGGCGTCGCACGTCGACATCGACTATTGGGACCAGCGCTTGGCAGAGCCCGCGAACGCGGTGAGCGTGCTGCGGGCGAGGCTCGACGCGTGGCTCGTCGAGCAGTGCGAGGAGGCCGGCGTCATGGTGCTGCCGGCCACGAAGGTGGACCGCCTGTTGCGCGAGGGCGACCAGGTGGTCGGTGTCGTGGCCGGGGAAGACGAGTTGCGCGCCCACATCGTAATAGCCGCCGACGGGGTGAACTCGTTCCTCGCCCAGGAGGCTGGAGTTCGCGCGAAGGAACCGGTCAAGCACCTCGCGGTCGGGGTGAAGTCCGTGATCCGCCTGGGCGAGGACCGCCTCCAGGAGCGCTTCCACGCGGCTGCAGGCGAGGGCGTGGCCTATGCGGTGGTCGGGGACGCGACTCAGGGGTGCGCCGGGGGCGGGTTCCTCTACACCAACCGGGACTCGGTCTCGGTCGGCGTGGTGCTGCGTCTGGACGACTTGGCCGCGAAGGGCCTCGTGTCCTCGGAGGTCCATGACCACTTCCTGGCGCACCCGGCGATCGCCCCGCTCCTGGAGGGCGGCGAGCTGCTGGAGTACGGGTGCCACCTCACCATCGAGGACGGGCCCGCGATGGCCTCCCATGACCTCGCGCGTCCCGGCCTGATGATCATCGGCGATGCGGCAGGGTTCACCCTCAACACGGGCCTGACGATCCGGGGGATGGACCTGGCTGCCGGTTCCGCGATCGCCGCCGCGACGGCAGCCGGCGCGGCCCTCGACGTGGGCGATTTCTCACAGGCCGCGATGGACCGCTACCGGGCCGAGGTGGACGAGAGCTTCGTGGGCGCGGACATGGCGACCTACCGGCGTGCTCCGGGTTTCTTGGAGACGGCGCGGATGTATGAGGCGTACGGGCCCTTGCTGGCGGATGTCCTGCACGGGATGTACAACCTCGACACGACGCCTCGGACGCACATCGCGAAGGTCGCGATGGACGCGCTGAAGCGGTCGGGGATCAAGGTCACGGAGCTGGCGCGCGACGGCTGGGCCGCCGTGCGGGCCCTGTGAGCGGGAGAGGACAGGACGGACACCGATGAGTGCATCGACGAGCAGCAACACCTGGGCCTGGGGAACGATCACGGAGCGGCTGGCCAGGGACTCCTACGACACCGACGAGGGCAACAGCCACATTGAGGTCCATCAGGACGTCGCCAGGGCCACGGGCGCGGGCCCCCTGCTGGAGGCCGTGTGCCCCGCGCATGTCTACCGCGTGGAGGGCGACGGCACGATCAGCGTCGAGTTCGCGGCCTGCCTGGAGTGTGGCACGTGCCTGGCCGTGGCTCCGCCCGGATCGCTCACCTGGCACTATCCCGCCGGCGGTAGGGGCGTGGAGTTCCGGGAAGGCTGACGGGAAGGCCGCCGCCCTCGTCAATCATCGACGAGGGCGGACCCGCCCGGGGGGGCCGCTCGCCAGCGCCGGGACGACCCGGGGCCCGGACCGCCCACGGCGCGTGTCCTGCGCCACTAGATTGAGTCCCAGGAGCGCTCCTCGGCGCCGGGATCCGAGTTCGGGAGGCTGTCATGGTCAGGGAATCCGCACGCGAGAACGACGCCGGCCACGCGGACGTCCGCGAGGCCGTCCGGCGCGCCGAGGCGACGGCGCAGCGCTGGGCGGAGG
>JAFAAX010000034.1 GCA_023426345.1 Actinomycetes bacterium | reverse complement strand
GGTCCAGGCCGAGCCGGGCGAGGATCTGCCGGGCGGTGGCCGCCAGCACCCCGTCGGGACCGGTGACGGTTGCCGCGAAGGCGTCCAGGGCGGCGGAGTCGACGACGCCGCCGCTGGCGCCGCCGCCGGCGGACGGCAGCGAGACGGCCACGCCGTGGCGGCCCGCGGCCTCCTGGATGGCGGCGTCGATGAGCGCGTCGACGCCCGCGGCGTTCGTCGGCGCCTCCGCCCCGAGGGTGGCGAGGTCGCCCTCGCGGGTCGAGGACCCCTCCCGGGTACCCAGGAGCAGCCCGGCCGTCACATGCGCGGACCACCCGGGCCCGAGCTGCCATGTGCCCGCCACCCGGTCGGCGACGTGGGAGGCCTTGACGCCTGCGGCGCCGAAGAGCTTGCGGGTGCGTTCCCGGATCGCGTCGGTGAGGACCGGTCCGAAGGGCTGGTAGTTGTGGGCCAGCCGGTCCACGGTCTGGCACAGAGTGGCGACATCGGACTCGGCCGCCCCGTCGATCGACGACAGGCCGAGCTCCGCGGAGAGGTCCATGAGCAGCTGGTTGCGCCGCGAGGAGACGCCGTTGGTCAGGGACTCCGTCGTGTCGTGGTCGCCGACCTCCTCGGGGCGCACGCGCGCCGAGAGGGCCAGGAGCACCCGGATCGCGTCCGAGGCGCCGAAGCGGAGGTCCGCGACATCGGCACCGCTGGGTCCGCCCGACGGCGCGACAGGGGCCGCGGGGACCGGTGCCGGCGCCGGGGCCGAGGGAGCGGGGGCGGCCGAGGCCGGGGCGCCCGCGGGGGCCGGCGCCGCGGCCGGGGCGTCGTCCTCGTCCATGACCACGGCGACGTCCGTGTGGAAGACGGCCGCCTCGTCGCGCTGGAGGTTGCGCACGGTGACGTGGCGCCCGGCGAACGCGGGCTGGCGCAGCGTGCGGTCGGCTAGGTTCGCGAGCGTCGGGGACGCGCCGAGTCCGACCTCGACGACCTCCTCGATGCCCAGGCCCCCGCGGCCGACGCCGCGCAGGAGGACGTCCTGCGTCTCGATCCACCGCACGGGGGAGGCGAACTGCCAGCTCAGCAGCTCGACGAGGAGCAGCCGGGCCAGACCCTGGCGGTCGGCGGCGGCGCGCTCCCAGGCCTCGTCGGAGGCGACGAGCGGCGCGAGGGCCTGCGAGGGCGTGACCTCGAGGATCGACGCCGCGAAGTCGCGGGTGAGCTCGAAGGGGCGCGCGACGAGGTTCGGGACGTAGCGCCCGATGAGGGCGTCGACGTCGATGTCCGCGGGGATGCGCTCCTCGAGCTTCTGGCGGAACTCGGGGACGCCGCGGCGCAGGACCGTCGAGTGGAAGGGGACGTCGATGCCGGGGACGAACATGAACGGGTTCTTCCCGCCCGCCTCGGCGGCGCGGCGCCGCGAGTCCGCGGCCAGGGCGTCCAGGCCGGCGATGGTCCCGGCGATCGAGTACTGCTGGCCCGCCAGGTTGAAGTTGACGATCTCGAGGAACTCGCCGGCGCCTCGGGCCACCTCCGCGACGTAGGCGACGACGTGGGCGTCGTCGACGCCCAGCTGGTTGGGGCGCAGCACGCCCATCCGGTAGTCCGACCGGCCCTCGGCGTCGCGCTCGACCAGATGGTGCATCGTCGAGCCGCGGTGGAAGACGAGCTCGAGCACGGTCTCCAGCGGGAACACCTGGCCATAGGCGCTCAACGCGTCGTACTCGCCCAGGGAGTGCCCCGCGAAGGCGGCGCCCTCGACCAGGGCGCCCTCCTCGCGCAGGCGCGCCGTCTGGGCGAACGCCAGGGTGGCCAGGGCGACCTGCGTGAACTGGGTGAGGTTGAGGATGCCCTCGGGGTGGCGGTAGGTGACCCCGCGCGCCGTGATCGCCAGCGGGTTGTCGCGCACGATCGCGAGGATCGAGAAGCCCAGGGCGGAGCGGGTGTGCCGGTCCGCGCGCGCCCAGATGGCGTCCACGGCGGGGGACTTCGCGCGCTCGTCGAGGCCCATGCCCTTCGCCTGGATGCCCTGGCCGGGGTAGACGTAGGCGGTGGCCGGTGCCAGCGTGGTCGCGGTGCCGCGGGAGACGATCTCCCGGTCGATCCGGCACGTGACCTCCAGGGCCAGCCCGCCGCCGACGACGCGGCCGGTGCGCTCGACCGTGATCTCGATGTCCGCGTCCAGGTCGACGGTGCCGTACATCTCGTACGTCCACCCGCGCAGGATCTCGTGGCGGGAGCCGTCCTCGGAGGCGCAGGCGACGTGCTGGGCCACGGCCGACAGCCACATGCCGTGGACCAGCGGTGCGTCCATCCCCGCCACGCGCGCGGCGGTGGCCGAGGTGTGGATCGGGTTGTAGTCGCCGGAGACGATGGCGAAGGGCGTCATGTCATGGGGCGCGGTCACCGTCACGCGGCGCAGGACGGAACGCGGCGTGTCGCGGACCTCGCGGGGCGCTCCGCCGGCGGCGGGCACGGCGGGGGGCGTCTGGTCCCCGGTCGCGCGTCCGCGGATCGCGAAGCGCTCGCTCGTGGAGCCGATCGGCGCGCCGTCGGCGCTCAGCGCGACCGCGACGGTGACGATCCGGCCCGAGGAGGACTCGTCGACGGCCGCCACGCGCGAGACGACGTCGATCGCCGTGACGCCGCGCGCGAGCAGCTGCTCGGGCGTCTCGGACAGCTCGATCATGTGGTCGAGGTGGACGGCGTTGAGCAGGCCCTCGATGACGATGTAGTCGTCGTGGACCGCCGAGCCCAGCGCCGCGTAGATCGCCGGCCAGCAGGGGCCGAGCAGGGCGTCGAGCACCCAGTCCGAGGGCGCCAGGCCTCCCGTCAGGGCGTTCGCCGTGACGGTGGCGTGATCGGGGCCGAGCGTCGGCGCCAGGGTGAAGCGGGAGTGGGCCTCGCCGAACGGCGAGTCCGCCGACGGCTCCATCTCGGGCAGGGCGTCGACGCGGTCCCCCGCCACCGACGTCGACCCGACGCCGGCCGTGCCGGCCAGCAGATCGCGCATGTGGGCGGGCAGCCGCGACTCGTCGACCACGGGCACGCCGCCGCGCTCCGTGGAGGCCGGCAGGGACAGCGGGATGACGAGCTCGCGCACGGCGTGCTTCGCGGCGCCGTCCGGATCCGCGTCCCACGCCGTGTCGAGGGGGAGGACCAGATCGACGCCCGGCGTCCCGTCCTCGCCCGGGTGGTCGACCGCCTCGACGCGCTCGGCGGGCAGGACGTGGGCGGGGTTCGCGATGAGGTGGCCCGTCCACATGATGTGGGGGACGGCGCGGAGGTAGTCCTCCACCGTCGACGAGGGCGTCCCCCGGCCGATCCGGGCCCGTCCGGCGATCACGGGGGCGCCCTCGGCGCGGAGGCGCTCGACGCCGGCCTGCTCGAAGCGGCCGAGCAGGCTCGCCACGGGCTCGTCGACGCGGTCGATGCCGGCCACCGAGACGGGGCCGGGGATGATGCGCACGGAGTCGGCCGGGTAGCGGTCGTCCTGGGACTGCCACAGGCCGTCCTGGCCCCACCAGCGCAGCAGGTCGTCGTCGAGGACGGGGACGAACGGCATCGGCTTGGGGTAGGAGCGGCACAGGGTGGGGAACCACGCGGTGTCGATGGCGGTGACCTCGGTGGTCTCCGCGATCGGGTAGGCGTCCAGCAGGCGCTCGACCGCGGCGGGCGCGTCCTGGGCATCCTGGACGCTCGGGAACAAGGTGGCGACGTCGCCGTGGTCCGTCGGGGACAGGCGGGCCTCGACCCGCTGGAGGAGGTCGTGGAAGCGGGCCGCGAAGGTCGGGTCCGCCCACGGGAAGGACAGCTCGGCGAATCGGCGCACCCACTGGGCGTAGGTCATCGAGGCGAGGTTCCCGAAGTAGGGCTTCGCCGTGCGGCCGAGCGCCTCGATGACCTCCTCGCGGCGGGCCTGCACGGCGGCGCCGTCCCCGCCGATCTCGGCGATGAGCCGGGCCGCGGCGGCCGCGGAGTTGTCGACCTCGTTCATGTCGGCGCGCAGGTGGGACAGGCCCGACGTCATGCCGCCGCGGGACTCGCCCACGCCGATCCATCCGCCCCGGTCGTCCATGACGGACACGCCGGGGGTGGCGACCAGGAGTGCCTTGACCTCGGGGGCGGTGCGCGCCTCCTTGACGGTCATGGCGGCAGTGCCCACCAGGACGCCGTCGACGGGCATGGCCGGACGGTCGTGGCGCAGCGACCATTGGCCCGACAGATAGTCGGCGGCGCGCTCGGGCGTGCCGATGCCGCCGCCGACGCACACCACCATGTTCGGTGTGGCGCGCAGGGTGGCGTAGGTCTGGAGGAGCAGGTCGTCGAGGTCCTCCCACGAGTGGTGCCCGCCGGCGTGGCCGTCCTCCACGTGGATGATGACCTGCGTGTCCGGCACCGCCCGGGCGATGTCGACGGTGGCGAGGATCTGGTCGACCGTGCCGGGCTTGAAGGCCACGTAGGGGAAGCCGTCGGCCTGGAGCTGGGCGATGAGGGCGCGGGCCTCGTCGAGCTCCGGGATGCCGGCGGAGACGACGACGCCGTCCAGCGGGGCGCCGGACGCCCGGGAGCGCGAGACGATGCGCTGCGCGCCGAACTGGAGGTTCCACAGGTAGCGGTCGAGGAACATCGCGTTGAACTTCGCGGTGCGTCCGGGCTCCAGCATCTCGCGCAGGCGCGCCAGGTTCTCCGCGTAGACCTCCTCCGTGACCTGGCCGCCTCCCGCCAGCTCCGTCCAATGGCCGGTGTTCGCCGCGGCGGCGACGATCTCGGGGTCGACGGTGGTGGGCGTCATGCCGGCCAGCAGCACCGGCGAGCAGCCGGTGAGCCGCGAGAACGCGGTGTCGACCACGGTCGATCCGTCGGGCAGGGTGAGCAGGCGGGGCCGGAACGCGCTCCAGTCCGAGGGCGGGACCGGCTCCCACCCGGGCGTGGACAGGCGGTCGCGGTCGGCCGCGGTGCCCGCGGACACCAGGCCGACGCCGGAGCCCTCCACCAGGGCGCGGGTCATGCGCGTGAGGGTGGTGCCGGGACCGCACTCGAGGAGCCAGCGGGCGCCGGAGTCGACGACGGCGTCGGTCACCTGCTCCGGCCAGTCGACGCGGTCCGTGAGGACGCGGCGGGCCAGCGGCTCGGCCCACTGGGCGTCGAAGCTGCACGCGCGCGCCCACTCGAGCGTCTGGGCGACGGCGTCCTCCAGCAGGTCGGAGTGGAAGGGCGCGGAGACGGGCAGGAACTCGCAGACGGGTGCCAGGGGCGCGCCGCCGCGGCGGTGGGCGGTGTGCTCCGCGCGGTCGGCGGCGGCCGCCCTCCCGATGGCGTCGACGACGAGCGCCAGGTCCGCGGGCGCGCCCGACAGGACGTGCGTGCGCCGGTCGTTGCGCACCCCGATCGACACGGGGTGGGCGAGGCCCTGCTGCGCGTCGAGGATCCGCGTGAGCAGATGCTCGGGGAAGCGGCGCACGGAGACCATCGCGGTGGCGTCCCCGGTGGCGTGGAGTCCCAGGCGGCGCGTCGCGCGCGCCGCCGCGGCGCCGATGAGGCGCGACAGGGCGACGACGCGCTCGACGGCTCCGGGCTGGCCGGAGGCCCACGCGCGCCACATCTCGGCGCCCAGCGCGCCCTGCGAGTGGCCCTCGACGGCGACGGGCCGGTGCGTGCGGGTGTCCAGGCCGTCCAGGGCCAGGGCCAGCAGCGTCGAGTACTGCGCGAGGACGATGCCGGGCACGGACAGCTCCGGCGCGTTGTCGCGGGCGGAGGCGACATGGGCGCGGGGCGCCGCGGGAACCGACGGGCCCGTCCCGTCCTCGGAGGCCTCGCCCGTGGTCCCGAACCGGAACGGCAGGGCGGCGGCGGACAGGACGGCCAGATCCCGCGCGACGGGGGAGACCAGCGCGTCGGAGGCCTCCAGCGCCTGGGCGAGCGCCGCCGACAGGGAGGCGTCGTCGCCGGCCTCGGCCAGGACATCGCGCCAGGGTGTCGCCTGTCCGGCGAACAGCAGGGCGAAGGGCTCGTCCGCGAGCCGGGGGAGGAAGGGGGACGAAGCGGTCATGAGGGGATCTCGATTCTGCGGGGGATCGGAGGGGGAGGGCTGGGAGGGGGACGGCATGGCGGTCACATCGGCCCGTTGTCGTGCTGCTTGACGTGGGAGATCGCCCGGTCCTTGGAGGCCAGCGTCTCCAGGGCGTCGACCAGGACGCGGCGGGTGTCCTCGGGCGCGATGATGGCGTCCAGGTCGCCGGTGCTCACCGACAGGGCCGGGTTGACGGTCTCGCGCCGGTAGTCCTCGGCCAGGCGCGCGCTCTCCGCCGCCACCTCCTTCGACGACTTCCCGGACTTGCGCATCGCGGCGAGCTCGCGGCGGTGGAGGATCGAGACGGCGCCCTCGGCGCCCATGACCGCGATCTCCGCGTCGGGCCAGGCGAAGGCCATGTCCGCGCCGATGGACTTCGAGCCCATCACGATGTACGCCCCGCCGTAGGCCTTGCGGAGGATCACGGTGACCATCGGGACGGTGGCGTTGGCGTAGGCGGTGATCATCTTCGCTCCGCGGCGGATGATGCCGGCCTGCTCCTGCTCGGTGCCCGGACGGTAGCCGGGGACGTCGACCAGGGTGACCAGCGGCAGGCCGAACGCGTCGCAGAAGCGGACGAACCGCGCGGCCTTCTCCGAGGCGTCGACGTCGAGCGTCCCGGCATCGACCAGCGGCTGGTTGGCGACGATCCCGACGGAGCGCCCGTCCAGGCACGCGAAGCCGATGACGATGCGCGGGGCGAACAGGGACTGGATCTGGACGAACTCGCCGTGGTCGACCAGGTGCTCGATGACCTCGACGACGTCGTAGGGCAGGCGCGCGGACGCGGGGACCAGATCGCCGACCCGCAGGGCCGCCGTGAGGTCGTCCTCCTCGGGCTCGTAGTCGTAGCGCGGGGCGGGCGACTCGCACGAGGACGGGAGGTAGTCGAGGAGCGACCGCACGTAGTCGATGGCCTCCGCCTCCGTGTCCGCCATGTGGTGGGCCACGCCGGAGTGGAAGGCGTGGACGGCCGCGCCGCCGAGCTCCTCGAAGGACACCGACTCGCCCGTCGTCGCCTTGACGACGTCGGGGCCCGTGACGAACATGTGCGAGTTCTCGCGGGTCATCACGATGAAGTCGGTGAGCGCCGGGGAATAGACGGCGCCGCCCGCGCAGGGGCCCAGGATCAAGGAGATCTGCGGGATGAGCCCGGAGGCCCGGCACGAGGCCCGGAAGATGCGGCCGTACTGGGACAGCGCCACGACGCCCTCCTGGATGCGGGCGCCACCGGAGTCCTGCATGCCGACGACGGGGATGCGCAGGCGGATCGCCTCCTCGATGAGGCTCGCGATCTTGTCGCCCTCGACGCGCCCCAGGGTGCCGCCGCGCACGGAGAAGTCCTGGGCGTAGGCGGCGACCATCCGGCCCTGGACCCGGCCGTGGCCGGTGAGGACGGCCGCCGCGGGGGCGTCGGTGCGGATGTCCCCGCCCCGGAACTGCCCGGTCTCGGTCCATTGGCCGTCGTCGAAGAAGGCGTCCATCCGCTCCCGGGCGGTCCTCTTGCCGGCCGCGTGCTGGCGCGCCGCCGCGCGCTCCTCGGCGGCCGCGGCCGTCCGCCGGGTCAGGGCGAGGATCTCCCCGCGCGTCGGCGCGGGCTCGGGC
>JAFAAX010000020.1 GCA_023426345.1 Actinomycetes bacterium | reverse complement strand
GCCCTGGAACGCGACGGCGACACCTATCGCCCCTGGTGGGACGCGTGGGCCGCCCAGGAGATCCGCCACATCGAGCGCCACCGCCCGCGGGCGCTGGCAGACCTCGAGATCCTGGTCTGAGGGCCGGTGCCGACCCGGTCATCGGTCGCGCGGCGGGCCCGGGCGGCGCCCCGCCCTTCCCCGCTCGGACGCGCCCTCGTAGTCTGGTCGGCATGAGGATCGCGATCGCGGGCGCGTCGGGACTGCTGGGGACGGCGCTGGCCGAGGCGCTGTCGGAGGGCGAGCGGCCCGGGATCGGCGCCGATCCGGGCGGGAAGGCCGCCCATCGGGTGATCCGCCTGGTCCGCCGCGCGCCGATGGGGCCCGGAGAGCGCCGGTGGGATCCGGCCACTGGGAGCATCGACGGTCCGGGCGCCGGCCTGGACGACGTGGACGCCGTGGTCGTCCTGTCCGGGGCGGGGATCGGAGACCGGCCCTGGACCAGCGGATACCGCCGCGAGATCCTCACCAGCCGCGTGGACTCGGTGCGCACAGCGGCCCAGGCGATGGCGCGGGCATCGGCCTCCGATCGGCCGGTCGACGGCGCGGAGCCGCCCTCGTCGGAGGGACGGGACGGGAGGCGTCCCCGGACCCTGCTCGTCCCCTCGGCGGTCGGGATCTACGGCGCGGAGCGCGGGGACGAGGAGCTGACGGAGGACTCCCCGCTCGGCGACGATTTCTTGGCGCGCGTCTGCCGCCTCACCGAGCGCGCCGCCGAACCCGCCCGGACGGTCGGCGTCCGCGTCGTCGCGCTGCGCACGGGGATCGTCCTGTCCGAGGCCGGCGGATACCTGGGGCTCCAGGGACTCCTGTACCGCGCGGGCCTGGGCGGGCCGATCAGCGGTGGCGCGCAGTGGCTGTCGTGGGTCACGCGGACCGACCACGTCCGCGCGATGCGCCATCTGCTGCTCGACTCCGACGTGGAGGGGCCGGTCGACGTGACGGCGCCCGGCGCCGTGCGCCAACGGGAATTCGCGCGCGCCTACGCGGCGTCCCTCCATCGTCCGGCGATCCTGCCGCTGCCCGCCGGGCTGCTCGTCCCTGTGCTCGGGCCCGACATGGTCGCCGAGGTCGTGCGCGCCGGCCAGCGCGTCGCGCCGCGGCGTCTGCTGGCCGACGGATTCGCGTTCCGCCACCCCGAGCTGGCCGACGCCCTGGCGTGGCTGCCGACCGAGTGAGGGCGGGCGCGCCGGCTGCGCGGCACGGATCGGACGATCAGCCCCGGGCGCGCCGCGCTCCCAAGGGGCGACCGGACCCTGACACGGCGCCCTGGTGTCCGCTTCCTGGGACGGGGCGGGGGGACCATCGTCCCACTCATCCTTGTCGGATATGGTCTGCGTCATGGTGATGCTGACAACTGTGCCGAAGTTGGCCAACGCTGCCGCTCTGCTCGCCCTCGCAGGATCGCTCGCCGCATGCGGGTCCAGTGCGGGCGGCGCGCCGTCCTCGTCCGCGCAGAGTTCCGCCGCGAGCGGATCCTCGGCCCCCGCCTCGGGGACGACGCCCTCGTCCTCGCCCTCGTCGATGGCGGGGAGGAACGCCGACTGGGCGGTGCCGGGCTACGCCGTCGGCGAGATCCCGCCGGTCCCGGGCATCGTCCTGCCTGACCTGTCGCTGCTCAGCGCCTCGCAGGGCGCCTTCGACATGGACGTCGCCCGCGACAGCATCGGTGACGTCCCCGGCATCACTGTCGCTCCCGCGCGATGCGACGGGACCGGTGTGGTCACGTCTGCTGGAACGGTCCTGTATGGGGACGGGTCCGGCGTGGGAACCACCGACGACGGAGGGGCGGTGGTCAACTACGGCGACGGGTCGGGCGTCGTGTCCACGGACGACGCCACGATCACGAACTACGGCGACGGCTCGGGCACCTACTCCGGCGCGAACGGCATCGTGATCACGAACTACGGCGACGGGTCGGGCACGTACTCCAGCGACGACCTGGTGGTCACGACGTATGGGGACGGATCGGGCACCTCCTCCGACCGCCGGACGGGGGAGGTCCTCACCCTCTACGGAGACGGGTCCGGTGTGTGGTCGACCGGCCCCGACGCAGCGGCCGGCCCGGCGGCGGCTCCCGGTCCCGCGCCGACTCCCGGCGTGACGGCGGTCCCGGCTCCCTCCGGCGACGGGGCGACGACGATCACCAACTACGGCGATGGGTCGGGGGTCTACAGCGACGCCCGTCTCACCATCGTCAATTACGGCGAGGGCGAGGCCCTGGTCACCGGCCCCGCCGGCGTGCGCACCGTCCAGGCAGATCCCCTGCCGCCCGCGCCGAGGGTCGGGACCTTCCCGCCGATCGACGCGATCGCCCCCGTCGAGTCCTGCGGCACGACGATCACCCTGAAGGACGGCGTGCTCTTCGACTTCGGTGAGGCGACCGTCCGCCCGGATGCGGCGGCGATCCTCACTGGGCTCGCGGGTGTGCTCCAGGAACTCGACGTCCCGGAGGCCCACGTGTACGGGCACACGGACTCCATCAGCGACGAGGACTTCAACCAGAAGCTGTCCGAGGCGCGAGCCGCCGCCGTGGTCGAGGCGCTGCAGACGCGGGGCGTCACGGCGCGCCTGGACGCCGAGGGCTTCGGCGAGACCCGGCCCGTGGCCCCGAACGAGAACTCCGACGGTTCCGACAATCCCGCTGGCCGCAGCCTCAACCGCCGTGTCGAGATCTTCATCCCGGCCTTCTGAGGGAGAGGGGGATCGTCGTCGCTGCCGTCCGGCACCCGCTGCCTGTCGTCGGGCGCGGCCGACGGCGCCCGGCGCTAAGGTGTCCGACCGTGGAGAACCCCTTCGACGCCGTCCTGCCGTCCTACGCCCGGGTGCGCCCCGGCTATCCGGCGGACGCCGTCGACCTCCTCCTGGCCGCGGCCGGCGCCGCAACGGAGAGCGGGCCGCCGCGCGTCGCCGACATCGGGGCCGGCACCGGCAAGATGACGGAGCTGCTGCTCGCGCGCGGATGTCGGGTCGACGCCGTCGAGCCGTCCGCCGGCATGCGCGCGCAGCTGCGCGCGGCCGCCCTCGTCCCCGGCCGAGGGACCGGGTCCCGGACCGCGGGCGGTGGCGGCCTCCTGGACGAGGGCGGCGCCGGCCTGACGATCCGCGAGACGACGGCCGAGGCCACGGGCCTGGACGACGCGAGCGTCGACCTGGTCGTCTACGCCCAGTCCTGGCACTGGGTGGACGCCGGACGGGCCGGCGCGGAGGCCGCGCGGATCCTGGCGCCCGGAGGCGCGATCGCCGCCGTGTGGAATCAGATGGATGTCTCGGACCCCTGGGTCCGGCGGCTCACCCGGATCATGCGCTCCGGCGACGTCCACCGCGTCGACGACCCCCCGGCGTTCGGACCGGCATTCACGGTGCCGCGCCTCCACCAGGTGCGTTGGACCGACCGCATGACCCGCGCCGAGCTCATGGACCTCGGCACCACGCGGTCCTCCTACCTCCGCCAGGACGCCGCGGGACGCGCGCGCATGCAGGAGAACCTGCGGTGGTACCTCTGGGACCACCCCGGTGCGCGCGACCACATGCTGACCGGCGAGCACGGCATGACCGGTGACCACGTGCGCCTCGCGATCCCCTACACGACCCTGGTGTGGACGGCGGCGCAGGTTCAGGCGCGCTCCGGGCGCTGAGAGACGTCGACGTCGCCGCCTGTGGCGGCAGGTCGCGGGCGGCGCGAAGTTGAGGTGGCAACGCAGCGGCGAACGTTGCGACCTCATCTTCTGGCTCTCCGCTGGTTGTCAGACTGTTGCGAACTGATTGGTGTGTGGTGTGGGTCACCCTGTGGTGAGTTCGTTGATGATGGGTGGGGTGTGGGTGTTGTTTCGTCGCGAGTTCGGTCCTGTTCGCTTGTGAGTTCGGTGCTTGTGTCGCGTTGGTCCGCGGGGTGTCCTCCCGTGTGGGTGTGAGCGAGGGGGCTGTCCGCGATGGAGGGCGCACGCGAGTATCGCTCGTCGGACAGGGATCTGCCCGTGGGGAAGGGAACTGCTCGCAGGGAAGCGCCATAGAGCTTCCCCACGAGCATTCCCCTTCCCCGAGGCCAGTTCCCTTCTCCGAGGGCAGATCGCTTTCCCGCGGGCGGATCGCTCTTCCGCGGGGCGGTCCTCCTCGCGTCCGAGCGCCCGCGCCCGCGCCGGCGCCGCCCTCGTCAATCAGCGCGGAAACCGAACTCGCGCGCTGACCAGAAACTGCGCGCTTTCGGCAAGTATCTGCGGGTTCAGGGCGACGTCCAGGTGGTCGCCCGGATGGCGGTGGATGTCGACCGTTGCCGCCTCGTCGTGGGATCGGAGGTCCAACGCGAAGCGCTCGGCGGCCTCGGCGGGCACGTGCGTGTCATCGGTGCCGACGTCGAACCGGATCGCAAGCCCCTCGCGGTACCGGTCGGTGTGGGCGATCGGGCTGAGCGCGTCGTGGAGGTAGCGACCATAGGCCGTCGGTGCGCCTTGGTCGATGACCTGATCGGGCCGACCGACCTGGGTCATCCCGGGCCTGGTCCAATCGGGTGTGGCGGCGACGGCCGCGACACGGAGGACTCGCGGATCTATGCCTGCCAGTGCGAGCGCGATGTCACCGCCGAGCGAGACCCCGCCGCAGACGACCCTGACGAGCCCGAACCTGTGGAGAGCCCATTCGGTGATCTCGAAGGCGTCCAGGACGGTGCCGCCGAGGATCGGCCAGACGTCTGAGCGAAAACCGTCGACGACGAGTTGACGGAGGTCGAGCCCGGCCGGGCGACGGTCGCCATGGCGCCGGGGATCGATGCTGACGGCGACGAATCCTTGCGCGGCGAGGTCGGTGAGCACCCCGAGAAAGGTCTCTTTCGTGCCGCCGAGGTACGGCAGCCAGAGCGCCAGCTCGCCTGGCGCACGAGCGTCGCGGGGAAACGCGATGACGGTTGGTATCCCATCAACCACGCTTCGCTCGATCCAGGCATCATCTCGCGGCATGGCTCCCAGCGTATCCGCCGTGGCAGGTGTTCTCCGGGCCACCGATCCGAGTGGTCGTCGTGCCTACCCTCGGCTCGAGCTGATCGCAGACCGCTCGGAGAGAGCCCGGAGCCCCTGGGGAATGCCAGGGCGCAGGATCCATGCCAGAGACCCTCACTCCCAGGGATAGACCACCCCCACCTGGGCGCGGATCGCGTCCATCGCGTCCATGACCTCGACGGTGTCGCGCCACGTCATGTCCGGGGACTCGGTGAGCCCCGCGCCCAGGCAGCGGGCGACCTCGGCGGCCTCGTACTGGAACCCCCCGGGCAACGTCGAGTCCCAGTCGACGACGGCTCCGTCCGCCGGCCCGCCCTCGGGGAAGGTGCGCAGTCGCAGCACGCCGGGCCGATAGAACTGGAGGGGGAGCTCCAGGGCGCCGCGCTCGAACACGACCTCCGCGGAGGTGGCCGAGCGCCCGTCCAGGTGGCAGCGCGCGACGCCCAAGGCCCCGTCCGGACCCACGCCGCCAGGCGCCTCAGCGGCGCCCTCGGGAGCGGACACGCTCAGGACGGCGGCGTCGCCCTCGTCGATGCGGACCGGGCGCGACGAGCCCCGCGCGACCCCGAGATCCCCGCGCACCAGCCGACCGACGGCGGTCACGGAGGCGGGGGCGCCCAGGACGTCGTGGACGAAGGACACCGGGTAGATGCCGAGGTCCATGAGCGCGCCGCCCCCCAGCTCGGGGCGCACGAGGCGCGGGACGTCGCGCAGCGACTGACCGTGGTCCGCCTGCACGGACACCACGTGCCCGAGGCCCCCGTTGCGCACGATCTGCCGGATCACGCGGTAGTGGGGGAGCTGCCGGCTCCACATCGCCTCCATGGCGAACAGCCCCGACTCTCGGGCCGTCCCCAGGACCTCGCGGGCCTGGCCGGCGTCCATGGTGAAGGACTTCTCGACAAGGACGGGCTTGCCGGCCCGCAGCGCCAGCAGGGCGTGCTCGGCGTGGAGCGGGTGGATCGTCGCCACGTAGACGGCGTCGACATCGGGCGAGGCGACCAGCTCCTCGTAGGAGCCGAACGCGTGCTCCACCCCGAACTCGCGGGCGAAGCCCTCCGCGCGGTCGAGGTCCCGGGCCGCCACGGCGGCGATGCGCGACCGGGTGTAGGCGGGCACGTCGCGCGCAAAGGTCCGCGCGATGCCCCCGGCTCCGATGATGCCCCAGCGCAGCGGCGGCGCGTCCATCGGGTTGGGCAGCGTGAGGCCGTCGGCCAGGCGGGCGAGGGCGTCGGGCAGATCGGGGAGCAGGGCATGGGGATTCGCGGGTCCGTTCATCATGCGCCGATTCTGTCACCCCCGACGAGGGCGGACACGGCGTGTCGGAGACCGTGTTCCAGAGGACTCCGGCAGGCAGCCATCCGCCCGCCCCAGTCCGGGCATCCGCGCCCCGTACAATGGATGCCATCCCGTGGCCGACCGGCCACCCCGTCCGCGCAGTCCGCCCCGGCCCGCCAGCAGGAAGTCCCCGACACTCCGATGATCATCCAGTCACTGCTCGGCGCGGTGCTCGCGCTGGTGATGTACGCGATCTCGGTGTCCCCCTCGCTGATGGCCCGCAGCTGGTGGTGGCATGCCGCGACCTCGGGCGTGCTGATGGCCGTCGGGTACGTCCTGGGCCTGTTGGTCGAGAAGGCCGGGGCCGCGGTCATCGCCTGGATCGGACTGTCGCTGACGGTGGCTCCGTGGGCCGGCGAGTGGACCCCCCGCGCGGTCGTCGTGGTGTTCCTCGTCTGGTTCATTCGTTCGGTCATCGTCTCGGCCCGGGACACCCGAAGGGCGGCGGCCCTGGTGGAGATGCCCGCGGAGTCGTGGCGCGCCTATCTGCTCGGCGTCATCGGGGCGCTGGCGATCATGTACCTGCTGCTCGGCCTGCTCGCGGGCGTGATCTGGATCCTTCGCGAACTGGTCGCGCTGTTCATGCGCTGGGTGCCGAGCCCCGTCGCCTGGCTCCTGGCCGGCGCGCTCGTGGCGGCCCTGGTGGTCCTGGCGACCTCGCGCCTGCTGGTGGGCGGCGTCGTCTCCTTCTTCTCCCGCCACGCCCTCAAGATGGACCGCCGCACGGCGCGCGGCATCTACCAGCCCGCCCAGCCGGAACGGTCCGGTTCGCTGGACTCGCTGTCGTCCTGGGAGTCGGTGGGCGGCCAGGGCCGCGTCTTCCTGGGCCGCGGCCCTCGCCTGGCCGACATCGAGGCGGTGACCGGGCGCCCGGCGCAGGAGCCGATCCGCGTGTACGCGGGCATGCCGCACGGGCACCAGACCATGGCCGACCGGGCGCAGCTGGTCGTCGAGGAGCTGCGCCGCACGGGCGCCTTCGACCGCTCCGTGCTGCTGGTCACCACGTCCACCGGCTCCGGCTGGGTCGACGAGTGGCAGGTCCAGCCTGTCGAGTACCTCACCGGCGGAGACTGCGCGACGGCCTCGATGCAGTACTCTTACGTCCCCTCGAGCATCAATGTCATCACCGGCCTGGAGCCGTCGCTCGAGGCGTCGCGTGTGCTGTTCCAGGCCGTGCGGGACGCCCTCGACGCGCTGCCGCCCGAGCATCCGCGCCCCGCGCTGTACGTCTGCGGGGAGTCGCTGGGCGCCTACGCCTCCCAGCAGGTCTTCGCGGGCATCGACGAGGTCCTCCGCGAGGTCTCCGGCGCGCTGTGGGTGGGGACGCCCTCGTTCACGGATTTGCACCGCGACCTCACCGCCGCCCGGCACCGCGGCAGCCCGGAGGTGGCGCCCGTCGTCGGCAACGCCCGCAACGTCCGCTTCGCGAATCTCCCGGAGAACCTCACCGCCGACGTCTACGGCCGCGAACTGGGGCCCTGGGATTTCCCCCGCGTGGTCTACGCGCAGCATCCATCGGATCCCGTGGTCTGGTGGTCGACGGACATCGTATGGCATCAGCCGGACTGGTTGCGCGAGAAGGCCGGCCACGACGTCTCGCGGCGCATGGAATTCACGCGCGGCGCCACATTCATCCAGGTCCTGGCCGATCTGCCCGTCGCGGGAACAGCGCCCGCGGGGCACGGCCACACCTATCATGAGGAGCTCGTGCCGCTGTGGGAGGGCGTGCTCGGCATCCATGAGTCCTCCCGCCCGTCGGCGCTGCCGTCCGGGGAATGGGTGGACGACGACATGCGGGCGCGCATCGGCCAGGCGATCTCCGCGAACATCGCGCTGTCGGACCGCCAGTGACCCGGTGACGAGGGCGGCGCGGCGTTCTAGGCTTCTGCCGACGATCGTCGCCGGCATGCCGTCCATGCGGGTCTTCCCCGCGCGAGGCACGCCCCGCCCTACTCCGCCCCGCCCTGCCTCGCTCCGCGACTTCGGTGCTGTTTCCCCGCGACTTCGGTGCTGTTTGGCGTCGAGTTCGGTTCGCGTGGTGGGTGTGTGCTCGAGTTCGGTACCTGTGGCAGTGGGGTCTGCCACAGGTACCGAACTCGATGTGTGGTCGGATTCTGTGATGCCGTGAGTGCTGACGTTTGCGCTGGTGGGAGGTCCGGTGACGGGGTTGGGGTGGAAAAGGCGTTGCCGAGTTCGGTATCTGTGGTGGAGAGGTCTGCCACGGGTACCGAGCTCGAGGGCCGCGAGCGCCACAGGTACCGATCTCGAGAGCCTTTGGTGCCACACGGTCCGGTTTCGGCGGCGAGACGAGCGAAGCCGTCGAGTCGACGCGCCGACCTCGACGGATCTCGCGCCTCCCACTTGGGCGAACCTCACGCTCCCGGATGGGCGAACCACGCGGTCGCACGTGGGCGGACCTCGCGGAAGGGTCGGAGGGGGAGCGTCAGAGCAGGCCCTTCTTCTGCATGTGCCGGGTCGCGAAGTAGCCGAAGGGCACGCGTCCGTAGAAGGTGACGAGCCGGTAGAGGACGGCGGCCGACAGGGCCACGGACACCGGCAGCCCGGCCACGGTGAGGCCGCCGGTGAGGGCGCCCTCGACGGGGCCGATGCCGCCGGGGGAGGGGATGACGGAGCCCAGGGAGTTCGACACCAGGAAGGTGACGGCCAACGTGGTGAGCGGCAGCTGACCGCCGAAGGCCTCGACGGAGGCCCAGAAGGCGCCGATGAAGCCGATGTTCATGAGGAGGTTGCCGCCCAGGACCTCGAGGATGCGCCGGGGCTGGCCGACGATCCACAGCAGGCGGGGGTAGATCTGGTGCCAGGTGGGTTCCGCCTTCATCCAGATCCAATGCCGGATCCGCGGCACGGACAGGACGACGGCCACGACGATGACCAGGACCGCCGCCACGGCCAGGATGGTCGTGTAGGGCACGGAGACGCCCAACGAGCTGCCCGTGAACAGGATGACGACGATGAGCAGCACCACCGACACCAGGAACTGCGAGATCTGCTGGAGCACCACGGTGGTGGCCGCGATCGCGGTGGGCACCTTGAGCTTGCCGAGGAAGCGGAGGTTGAGGGCGGCCGGGCCGATCCCCGCGGGGGCGACGATGGTGACGACGGACGCGGCGACCTGGGCGAGGATCGCGTCCCACAGCGGGATCTCCTCCGAGGACAGCGCCTTCAGCGGGATCGCCCCGCCCACCCAGGTGAGCGCGCCCAGGACGAAGGCGATGAGGAACCAGAGGGGGTTCGCCTGGGTGATCGTCTCGACGAGGCTGTCGAAGTTGAGAGAGCCCATGACGACGATGAGGGCGAGGACCAGGACCGTCGCGGTGATGACCGTGCGCGGCTGGAAGCGCTGGAGCTTGAGGGGCTGCACGCTGGCCACGGCCTGAGCGCCGTCCTGCGCGCCCTCCTGATCGCCGCCGACGCCGACGATCGCATCGCGGACCTCTGCGACGGTGTCGGTGCGCCGCACGGCGGCCGAGACCTTCTCGGGCAGGATCGCGCCCTGGACGACGGGCGCGACGGCGCGCAGCTCACGATCGGAGAGCACACGCCGCGCGGACTCCAGCGCCCGCTCCTGTCCGACGCACACCGTGAGGTGGATGAGCAGCTGTGCGATGTCGATGCGCCGGTTGAGCTCGGTGGTGGCGACCTCGCCCTGCTCCCAGTCGACGATCCACACGGCGCCGGTCTGGTCCATGACGACGGCGTCGAAGGTGAGGTCGCGGTGGGCCAGCCCGTGGGCGTGGGCGAGCAGGAGCTGGCGCCAGACCTCGTCGAGGATCTGGTCGGTGAGGATCTCGGGCGGCAGGTCGCGCAGGCGCGACGTGGGGGGCAGCGAGTGGTTGACCTCGAGGACGGACGCCCCCGCCTGGGCGAGACCGACGGGCTCGGGGACGTGGACGCCGGCGCGCATCGCGGAGAGGGTGGTGAGCGTGGACCGCTCGGCGTTGGCCTTCAGCGACGGGGAGATCCACCGGGAGATCCCGCGCAGGCGCAGGTTGTTCCAGATGTCCCGGGCCGTGCCGGTGATCTCGCGGCCGGGGTCGATGACGACCAGGTCGAGGGGCGCCCCCTGGGTGTCCCACACCTGGTAGTGGCGCCGATCGCCCTGCGGGACGCGCCGCGTCACCGTGTACTCGGTGATGTCCGGGTCGGCGGCCGGCCGCTGGCGCAGCGCGCGCACGGCGACCGGAGCGCTGAGGTCGTCCTCGAGCTCGTCGGCGTCGGCGGGCGCGGCGGGCGCGCGATCCCCGGACGAGGGCGTCCCCGCGGGCGTCGTCTCCGGGACCGCGCCCGCCTCCGGGGAGGGGGCGCCGGCGGGAGCGGCGGAGTCGTCCTCGTCGATGATCCAGGTCGACAGCGGCTCCTCGGAGGTGTCCAGGTCGACTCGGACGATGCGCGAGGGCTGGACCCCGATCGACAGGAGCCCCGCCACCAGATCGACGCCGGAGGCGCGGCGGTCCTCGAAGCCCAGCACCCAGCGGGCGAAGGAGCCGCACGCCCGTCCCAGCAGCACGGAGATGAAGGCGCCCGGCAGCGACATCGACCCGCGGAGGACCCCGAGGAAGACGATGAGCCACAAGCCCCACCACGAGTAGCCGACGGCGCGCATGTTGTTGGCCTGGCCGGCGACGGTGAACAGGGCGACGAGCGCCATGATCGCGATGTTGAGGGCGATCTCCGTGCCCTCGCCCGACGTGGCGTGGACGCGCAGAGGCAGGGTGAGGGACTCGGGGAGGTGGCGCAGGCCGACCAGCAGCACGCCGCCGAACACGGCCGTGAGCGTGGCGCTGAGCAGACACTCGACGATCGCGGTGAGGCGCCGGCGGCGGGCGAGTTCGACGATCACCGCCACGGGCGCGACCAGGACCACCATACCCTCGATGAAGGTGACCGGCAGAAGGAGGAGGTCTCTGACCACCGAGACGCGCAGGACGTCCTCGGTGACGCCCTGGGTCGTCGAGTTCGCGAACATGCCGAACAACCAGGAGAAGACGACGCCGATGAGGCACAGGACGACGTCGATGAGGTCCTCGCGGCGGCGTTGGCGCAACGGGACGCGGTCCGCGAAGGACACGGGACGCTCGAGGCGGCGGGGGAACGGGGCGTGGCGGTGCGGGCCGGACGGATCGGGCGTGCGCGGGACCGCGGGGCCGTGGTGCTCGCGCGCGTCGTCCATGGAGGCATCCTAGAGGGTCCGGGCTCCCGCACTGGGCCGGGCCGGGAGCCCCGCGTCCGATCTCACGTGGCCCGCTCCGGGGCGGCCCGCTACTGTGAGTGGCGAACGGCCGGTCCTCTGCCCGGTCCGCGTCCGTGCCACCGACTGGAAGGCCCCTCCGTGCTCCCGATCCTCGCGTCCGTGCGCACCGCGCTGGCGGTGGCGCCGATGGCCGTGCCCGCCGAGGGCGGGTCCTGGCTGACCACGGTCATCGGATGGTTCCACGATCCGACGGACCTCCTGCTGTCGATGGGCCCGTGGGTGCTGTGGGGGACGCTCGCGATCGTGTTCATCGAGTCGGGCGTCCTGTTCCCGGTGCTGCCCGGCGACTCGCTGCTGTTCACGGCGGGCCTCCTCCACGAGCGCCTGGGACTCCATCTGCCCACGCTGGTCGGCCTCACGTTCGTCGCCGCGTTCCTCGGCGCCCAGGTGGGGTACTGGCTGGGACGCCGCTACGGCCGTCGGCTGTTCACCGACGACGCGCGGTTCCTCAAGACGGAGCACCTCAACGAGGCTGAGCGCTACTTCGTCCGCTACGGAGGCCGCTCCCTGCTCATCGGGCGGTTCATCCCCTTCGTCCGCACCTTCATCCCCCTGGCCGCCGGCATCGCGCGCTACCCGTACGGGCGGTTCGTCGCGTTCAACTCGCTCGGCTCGCTCCTGTGGGGCGCCGGGATCACGTATCTGGGCTCCGTCCTGGGCGGCGTGCAGTTCGTCCACGACAACTTGTCGCTGCTCATCCTGCTGATCGTCGCCGTGTCCCTCCTGCCGATGGTGGTCCAGGCGATCGTCTCGCGCCGGAGGGCGCGCTCGGGCGGCGACTCGGGGCCCGACGCCCCCACGGCCACCGTTCCCGCCTCCACCGTCCCCGACGACGAGGGCGGATTGCTCGACGTCGACTCGCCCACGCTGGGCTGAGCGCGGCGGCCCGTCGGCCTGCCCGTTCAGCCGTCGAGGCGGGAGCGGGGACGAGTGCGGGAGCGGGGCCCCGCGTCCGGATCGACCTGGCCGTAGTAGATCATCGACTGCCAGTCGGCGCGCGATTGCGGATGGCCGCCCGCGCCCGCACCCGCGGCGGCGACCGCGCGGTCCGACGTCCCCGCGGCGGCGCCCGCGCCGGAACCGGGGCCGCCCAGGTCGGCGGTCCGGGAGGGCCGCTCGGGGACGAAGAACCACCCGATCAGGCCGATGACGAGGTCCTGCAGGGACTCGACGATCCCGATGTCGGCGACCAGCGCCCAGGCGCACATCGCGGCGTTGAAGGCGGCGAAAGCGGCGTTCCCCCAGTTCTGCGACCGGTAGTCGAGCAGGAAGATCAGGCAGGAGGCGGCGATGATGAGGTACGGCGCCAGGACGTAGGGCCAGGGCGACGCCGTGCGGTTCGCCACCTTCGGGGTGCGGGCGAAGGGGATCTTCTCGTTGCGCAGCCACTGCTCGATCGACTTGAGCGTGCCCGCGACGTTGACGGGCAGCAGGAGCAGGTTGAACCCGTAGATGCGGAACACGTCGGTGCGCTTGTAGCCGGCGTCCTTGAGGTCCTGCGCCATGGCCAGGAAGTACGGGGCGGCCGCGGCGACGACCCACGGGCTGAGCAGGCGCGAGTCGAAGGGGTAGAACAGCAGGAGCAGGAGGCCCAGGCTGGCCCAGGCGATCGACGCCATGTAGTTGACGCGCAGCAGGGTCTCCGACAGGGGCACGGGACGCAGCGTCCGCCGGCGGGCTCGGCGTTGGCGGAGGAACTTCGGAAGGATCAGCAGGCCGCCGTTGGCCCACCGGCGCCGTTGGATGACCAGCGATCCGAAGTCCGGGGGCGTCGCGGAGTAGCTGAGACGCTCGGGGTAGTTGACCAGGTGCCAGTCGTGGGCGCCCAGGTCGATGGAGGACTCGGTGTCCTCGATGACCGTGCGGTCCTGGATGTAGGTGCTGATGTCGAGGCCGCCCTCGTGGGTGACCTGGACGATGTCGTCGAGCGCGCGCTTGCGGATGATCGCGTTGGCCCCCACCCAGAACGTCGCGTCATAGGCGGTGAGCCCCTGGTGGAGCTGATGCTGAATGTCGGTGGTGGCCGCCGCGATGCGCTCCATGCGGGTCGGCGCCCCGCGGAAGGAGCTGTAGGGCGTCTGGATGACGGCCACCCGTTCATTGCCGTCGGTCTCCATCCGGTGGACCAGGCGCAGGCAGTAGTCGCGCAGGAGCATCGAGTCGGCGTCCAGCGTCAGCAGGTAGTCGGAGTCGGGGACCAGCAGATCGGCGTACTCCCCCTCGGGCACGGGCGTGAGCAGGACGCCTCCGGGCGTCTCGACCCTCTTCAAGCGGTGGCCCATCAAGGAGATGTGGGCGTTGAGGTTGGCCGCCTTGTTGGCCTCGTGGGACAGCGAGGCGTAGGTCTTGCGTTCGAAGCTGTGGGCGGAGACGGAGAAGATCCAGACCAACCGGTTGTACAGCTCCTCCACGCGCGCGACCTCCAGCGTCTCGCGGGCGGCGGTGGCCGCCTCCAGCGCGGTGACGGTGAGGAGCAGGTCCTCCGCCAGATCGCGGAGGACATGGTCGACGAAGAACCGGTCGGTGTGGTCGCGGATCTCCCAGGCGTCGGCCTTCGCTTTCAGCCACTGCGAGGCCCATCGGTACTCCGAGCCCAGGCGGGCCAGCTCGATGCCGCCGACGAAGGGGCGTCCGCGCAGCCGGTCGAGCGCGGCGGTGCGCGCCGCCGCGACGCGGGCGTGCGGCGCGTCGAGCTCCTCGACGATGTCCTCGCACAGGCGCCGGGTGGCCTCCAGCTCGCGGGCGCGCTCCGGGTCGCCGGGCTCCGGCGGGTCGTCGATGAGCAGGGCCACCCGGAGGTCGGGGAACTCCTGGAGCGCGGCGGACCAGATCGTCATGAACACGACGTGGACGTCCTCGATGTAGGACGGGATGAGGACCGTGATGCTCCGGGAGTACCGGTGGGAGAAGTGGGCGTCCAGCTGCGCGCGGGGAGTGCGCCGGTGATCGCGGAAGCGCTGCTGGGCCCCCAGGCGGGACACCAGGTACATCAGCGCCGAGAAGGACAGCAGCGTGACGATGATCAGGTACACGCCCGCTTCGAGCGTGACGCGCAGGCGGGTGAAGTCGTCCTCGAGGAGCATCCGCAGGACCGTCGTGATGATGTACATCGCCCAGCTGAGGACGACGATGACGACGCCGATGCGGGTGGTGGACACGCGGCGGGCGGCCGGTCTGGCGTGGAGGATCGGCAGGGGCGCCGTCGAGCGCTCGGCGCCCCACTGGCGGCGCCTGGCCCCGGATCGATCCGCATTCGGCACCGTCGCACCCTCCCCGCGGGACTCCGGGGACGCCTGCGGTCCCGCTCCGCGAGATACCATACAGCCGATCGCAGCAGGTGCGAGTCCCTGGTCCGGATCGTCCCGTCCGCCCGCAGGTCCGGTCCCGCCCGAAGGAGCCCCGCGTGCAGAACCCGTTCCCGGGCCGCCGGTTCTCCGCCGCACGCGCGGCGATCGCGCTGGTCGTCGTCGCCGCCCTCGTCGTGGCGGTCATGGCGGGAGGGCGGTACTACCGCTCCGCCACACAGACGCCGCCGGCGCCGTGGTTCGGCGGATACGTCGACGTCACCTCCACGCCGTCCCTGGAGTTCGAGTCGCTGACGGGGGCGGCCGCGTCCAACGTCGTCCTCTCCTTCGTCGTGGCCGACGGGTCCTCCTCCGGGGACGGGTCCTCCTCGGGGGACGAGGGCGCCTCCTGCGTCCCCTCCTGGGGGGCGGTCTACCGACTCGACGAGGCGGCGCAGCAACTCGATCTGGATCGGCGCATCGCCGAGGTGCGCCTGTCGGGACGCACCCCCGTGATCTCCTTCGGCGGCCAGCGGAACGAGGAGCTGGCTGTCGCCTGCCAGGACGCGGACTCCCTGGCGGACGCCTACGCGGAGGTCGTGCGCCGGTACGACGTGTCGGCGATCGACCTCGATCTGGAGGGGCGCGCCCTCGCCGATCCCGCCGTGCGCGCGCGGCGGGCCCACGCGATCGCCCGGGTGCAGTCCGAGGCCGCCGCGGGCGGCGGGCGGCTGGCGGTGTGGGTGACGCTTCCGGCGGACCGGGACGGGCTCACCAACGACGGCGTGGACGCGGTCCGCGAGCTGCTCGAGGCCGGAGTGTCGGTATCCGGCGTCAACCTGATGACGATGGACTTCGGCGTCCCCTCGACCACGGCGGCGCCGGCGACGCTGGTCGAGCAGTCGGTGACGGCCGGCTACTCCCAGGTCGAGCGCCTGCTGCTGTCGGCGGGGCAGGTCCCCGCCTCCTCGCAGGTCTGGGGGATGCTGGGGGCGACCGTGATGATCGGGCTCAACGACACGCCCGAGGAGGTGTTCACCCGGGCCGACGCCGGGCAGGTCCAGGCGTTCGCCGCCGCGAAGGGGATGGCGAGGCTGTCGATGTGGTCGCTCAACCGCGATCGCGCGTGCCCCTCGAACACGTCGGCGGGCGCCGGCGTGTCGGACACGTGCTCGGGGGTGGACCAGGACGACGGGGCGTTCGGAGCGATCCTGGCGAGCAACCGCATGGGTTCCGCGGACCGGTCGATGGCGATGCCGGAGGAGTCGGGGCAGTCCGCGCCGGAGCCGATCCCGTCCCTCTCCGCGGCGGCGGACGATCCGGCGACCAGTCCGTACGCGATCTGGGACGCCGGCACGATGTACGCGGAGGGGACGAAGGTCGTGTGGCATCGCAACGTGTACGTGGCGCTGTGGACGACCCGGGGCGACCAGCCCGATCTGCAGGCCGGGGACGGACGGGTCGCCTGGCGCCTCGTCGGCCCGGTCCTCCCGGGCGAGACGCCCCGGCCGGTGCCCTCCCTGCCGGCGGGGACCTACGCCGAATGGGAGGCCGACACCGCGTACGTGGCGGGGGACCGCGTGATGGTGGACGGCGTCCCCTACGAGGCCCGCTGGTGGACCCGTGGCGACAATCCCCTGGCGTCCTCGTCCGGCGTCGATGCCGCGCCGTGGCGGATCCTCACCGAGGACGAGGTCCGCCAGGTGCTCGACCAGGGGCGCTGAAGCGGCCGACCGTCAGGACAGGGCGAGTCCCAGGGTGTCGAGGCGCGTGGCGAACTCGCGCGCGGTGACGGGCCGGGCGAAGGCGTGCCCCTGCGCCAGGTAGGGCCCCGAGGCGTCCAGGAAGGCCATCTGCTCGGGCGTCTCGACGCCCTCGAAGACGATCTGGACGCCCACCGCGTCCGCGGCGGCGCGCAGGCCGCGGATGAGGCCCGCCGTCCGCGGCTCCCGGAAGTCGTTGAGGATGGCGCCGTCCAGCTTGAGGGTGGAGGCGGCGAAGTGGGACAGCGCGGAGATCTCCGAGGCCTGCGTCCCCGCATCGTCCACGGCGAGCTCCAGTCGGTGGGCGGTGGCGTACTCGTCGGCGCGTTCGGCCGTCTGGTCGGAGGCGGAGCGCAGCGACCGCTGGCGCAGTTCCAGGACCAGGTCGACGTCGGGGTGGGCGTCCCGGAGGTCCTCCAAGGTGGTGCAGAACGCATGGTCGGCGGCCAGGCGCTCGACGTCGATCCTCACGAAGAGGCGGGTGAGGACCGGCGCGGAGGCGCGGAAGGCCTCCATGTCGGCGAAGGCGCGGCGCAGCACCTGCTGGTCCAGCTGGCTCATCAGCCCGAGGCGCTGGGCCTCGGCCAGGATGAAGGGCACGGACAGCTCGCCGAACTCGGGGTCGTGGTAGCGCATGTGCGCCTCCACGCCGACGATGCGGTTGCTGCTGCGGTCGACGACCGGCTGGTAGACGACGGCGATCCGGTTCCCACGGATCGCCCGGGAGATCGTGCCGGCGGGGCCGGAGGCCGGGGAGATCGGCAGCGTCGCGGCGTTCGTGCGGTCGGCTTCGGCCAGTTCCGCGTCGAGCCGGGAGGTGAGGGCCGATCCTTGCAGCTGGGACACCTGTTGATCGGTCTGGAGGAGGAGCTGCTCGATCTCCGCGCGGTCGTTCCCGCCGATGGCGAGCGTCTGCCGGCTGGAGACGGCCACCAGTCCCGCCTCCGTGAGCACCGGCGCGTTGATGGCGGTGTCGATCTTCCAGGCCTCGCGTTGGGCCTCGTCGCGATCGGCCAACCCGGGCATCAGGACGGCCAGCTCGTCGCCTCCCAGGCGCGCGACCGTGTCGCCGGGCCGGACGGTCTCTCGCAGACGCTGGGCGAGCGCGGACAGGACGGCGTCTCCGGCTTGTCGGCCGTAGGTGTCATTGATGGCACGCAGATCGTCGATGTCGAGGAACAGGAGCGCCGTGGTGCCCGTGTCGTTCGTCTGGTCGCGCAGGCCCTCCAACGCCAGTCGGAGCGCGCGGTAGTTGAGCAGGCCCGTCAGGGGGTCGGTCTCGGCGATCGCCACGAGGCGCCGCACCTCGCGGTCCACTCGCAGCGACTCGGCGGCGACCGTCGCGACGGAGTCGAGCAGGTGCTGGTCCGCGGGGCTGAAGGGACGCTGCCAGGGGCCGCGGCGGATCGTCAGCCGGAACGGCTCGGATCCGCCCTGGATGAGCCGGGAGACGATGGACCGCCCGTCGTCGGGGACCCTGTCTCCGTCGTCGGGATGGACCGCGCCGACGGTGTGGGTCGGCAGCGCATGGTGCAGGTGGGCGACGGCCTGCTCCTCGGCGGAGGGGGCCGACGGCCAGGGGAGCGTGCGCAGGGCGTCGGACAGGCTCGTCTCCCGCTGGGCGAGGGTGCGCGCGTGCGCGGCGCCCACCACCGTTCCCGCGATGGCGACGACGACGAACAGGGTCTCCGTGGGCGCGGCCAGGGAGCCCATCAGGGCGTGGAGCACGCCGTTCTGGTTGAGCGACAGGGCGATCAGGGACGCCCACGCCGCCGTGGTCTCGAGGACCAGCGTCGTGATCACGCGCGTCCAGCTCACGCCCTGGAGCAGCCGCGTGAGGGGCTCATGGTCGATGAGGCAGGCGCCCACCAGCGACAGGGCGCCGCACAGGACGAAGTAGACGACGAAGGAGACGACCAGGCTGAGCAGGCGGCCGTCGAGCAGCAGGGCGGCCGCCGCGGAGCCGGCGGGAGCGCCCGCCCCGACCAACGGCATCGCCTGTCCGACGATGATCATGAGCGCGCCCGACACCAGGGCGCACAGGGCCATCCAGGCGACGGTCCGCGCCCGCTCCAGGAACCAGGCGGCGCCGATCGTCATGCCGAGGATCCACAGGTTGAACACGGGCGTCGTCGATGGAGCGCCGAACGTGAAGAAGACCAGGGCGATCGGCCCCAGGTCGATCGTCATGACGGCCGTCGCCGAGGACACCGTCAGCCGGACCGAGGAGGCCACGACCACGGCGACGACGATGAGGAGCGCCGTCGCCGGGCGCGCCGAGATCTCCGCCCAGTCGGCCAGGGCGATGCCCAGGGCGAGCAGAAGGACCACGGCGAGTCGGGCGAGAGCGTGGGGGACACGAAAGCCGCTCATGGGACTCGATCTCAAAGGGGGGACACGATTTGACCATTCTCGGGCCGCCCGCCGCGGCAGTTGAGGGGTTTGAACGTGAGATGTGGCACCTGTGCGGGAATCCGGGTTTTCCGCCCCCCGCGGCGGGCGGACGTGCGCGATGCCCGTCCGACGGGGCAGAGTAGGGGGCGGACGACGAAAGGGGACGCCCCGTGCTCGACTGGATCGCATGGCTGCCGCTGCTCGTGGCGATGCTCGTGGTCGCCGTGGCGCCGGGGTACTTCTGGGTGCGCTGCTCCGTGCGCTCGTCCCTGGTCGCCGCCGCGGCGGCGCCGTCGCTGACGATCGCGCTCCTCACGATCCTCTCGGTGGTCGACCACATGGTCGGCATCCCCTTCGGACGGGCCTCCGCGCTGCCCGTGCTCGCCGTCTCCGCGCTGGCCGGCGCCGCGGTCTTCCTGGCCCGGCGACGGCGCCATCCGGCTCTGGGCATCGCCCTGGGCGACGACGCGGCGCCGCGCCCGCCGCTGCGGGGGGACGCGCCCTCCTCCCACGCCTACCGGATCCTGGGGGCGCGGGCCCGCCTGGCGATGTGGGGGCTCGTCGCACTAGGGTGGCTGGTGGCGGCCCTGCCGATGCTCACCAGCGCCGATCCCGCCGATCCCGTCCAGCAGTGGGATCCGACGTTCCACATGTCGGGGGTGTGGAACATCCTCCAGACGGGACAGGCCCAGCCGAACGGGGGGCTGTCCCCGCTCTACGACGGACGGTCGGTCTTCTACCCCGACGCCTGGCACGCCTTCACCTCGTTGTTCTCCACATTGGGCACGGTCGTGCAGGCCTCGAACGTGTCCAGCCTGTTCATCATGGCCATGTGGGTGGTCGGGGCGACGGCCTTCACTGCGGTCGTCTCGACGTCGCGCACGGCGGTCCTCGCCGCCCCCGTCATCGCCGGCTGCCTGCTCAACATGCCGGCCGACGCGCTGACGATGTACTCCCAGTGGCCCAACGCCCTGGGGGTGTGCCTGATCCCCGGGCTCGCGGCGATCGCCGTCGTCCTGGGCCGGCGCCTCGAGCGCGCGACGGAGACCGGCTTGGGCGGGATCGTCCCCCACCTGCCCCTGACGGGCCTGCTGGCCCTCGGGGCCCTCGGCGCCGCGGCCGCCCATCCGTCCTCGCTGTTCGCCCTGCTCGCCATCCTTCTGGTCCCGCTGATCGCGTCCCTGTGGCGGCTCGTCCGGCGCTCCGCCTGGCTGGGCGACTGGGCGTCGACCGCCGTGTTCGCCCTGGCCATGGTCGTCGTGGTCGCCGGCCCGCTGCTGGTGCTCTCCTCGGACCGGATCCGCACGATGGCGGAGTATCCGCGCCACGGGATCTCGTGGCTGGAGGCCTTCGCGCACTTCCTCACCCCCTACCCGCCGTTCACGCAGTCCATCGGTCTGGGCCTGACCGTCGCGATCGCGGCCGTCCTCTCGCTGCTCGGCGTCATCGCGAGCCTGACCGCCGCCCATGCGTGGAACGCGCTGGCCGTGCGGGCCTACCCGGACCTGCGCGCCCCCTTCATCTATGCCCGCCCGCGCGAGGAGGCGTCCCGTGAGGCGGTCCCGCCCTCGTCGGGGGACGAGGGCGGCCCCGCGCCCGTCGAGCCGTTGCCGCCAGACGAACCGGACGGGCCCGGGCGGCTGGGGCTGTCGGACGCATCGGAGCGGCTCGACGACCTGCCGCGGGCCGGAGAGCCCGAGGGCGCCGGCCGAGCCGACCTCACGCGCGCCTGGATCGAGCGGCGCGAGGCGATCCGCGGCGCGTTCGGGCCGCGGCCGCTGCTGTGGCCGATCGGCAGCTACCTGGTGATGGCGGCGCTGACGTTCCTCGCCTACGCGCCGGACTCCGCGCTGCGGACCTTCCTCACCGCGCCCTGGTACATGGACCCGCGGCGGATCATGGAGGCCCAGAGCCTGACCGTGGTGCCGCTGGCCGCGCTGGGCTTCGAGTACGCCGTCAACTGGCTGCGCTCGAAGCGCGTGCGGCGGGCGGACGAGCACCGCGCCTACTCCTCGGGGCTCAGCCGCATCGGCATCCTGCTGGGCGCCTGGCTGCTGGCGATGTCGCTGGTCGGCGCGCTGGACGCGCGGATCTGGGCGGTGGGCTACGTCTATGACGCGGACAACCTGGGCAAGCCGGGGATGGCCACCTCCGGGGAACTCGCGATGCTGCGGCGCATGCCGCAGACCCTGCCCGCCGACGCCCTGGTGCTCGGCGACCCGATCGCCGGAGCCGCCTACACGGAGGTCCTGGGCCAGCGCAGGGCCGTGTTCCCGCAGCTCTACCACACGCTCAACGACGCCCACGACGAGAAGGTCATCGTCCAGGAGTTCAACCAGATCCACACGAACCCTGAGGTCTGCGAGGTCGTCCTGCGCCGCGGCATCACGTACTTCTACCAGGATTCGGACGGCTACTACTACCAGTACAAGCGCTCGGAGCGCTCGCCCGGCCTCTACGACGTCGACACGTCGACGGGCTTCGAGCTGGTCGACCAGGGCGGCACCGCGAGGCTCTGGCGGATCACGGCCTGCGGCGAGTGACCGTCCGCCCGTCCTTCCCCCTCAGCCGATCGCGAGCGGGAGGTCCAGGTCGTAGGCCAGAACGATCGCCTCGGCCAGTCTGCGTTCCTGGGCAGCGGTGAGGAACCCGATCGGCCGGCCGAGCAGTCGGGCATCGATGGTGGTGACGTTGTCCAGCGCGATCGCGCTGTCATGGTCCAGGCCGTTCGCCCGTCCGACGGGGACCTCGCTGCTCAGCCCCTTGACGGTCGACGTGATCGGCGCCACCGTCACCTTGGTCATCGCCGAGCGCGCCGCGTCGCGAGTGAGCACGACGACGGGGCGGGTCTTGTCGAGCCTCGCCAGGCAGATCTCGCGCACCGTCACTCCACCGGCGCGGCGTGATCGGCTGTCCATCGGACCAGGCCGTCGAGGTCGTCGTCGGCACCGGAACGTCGGAGGATCTCGGCATCGCGTTCGGCGGCGACATGCCGCAGTTCCCGTTCGATGGCGGCCTGGACCAGGGAGGTTCTGCTCGCCGCCCGCCCGTCTGCGACGGCGCTGTCCAATTCGGCGACCATCTTGTCCGGGAGCCGGACGGCGATCTGTGTGCTCATGGATCTCAGGATACCGAACTGAATCCCGAAATGGGATGCGACGGTGAGTGGACCGACGAATGACGCCTCGTCGACGTCCGCGTGTCACAGTCGCCGTGCTGCCGGACATGTGAGAGTGAGGCCATCCCAGGAGGACACATGCCGACACCGCCAGACGACCCGTTCCCCGCCCGGGACGACGCGGTCCGGGACGATTCTGTCCCGTTCCCCGCCCCGCCCGCCGCCCCCGGCGCCCGTGACCGCGAAGCCGCCTTCACCGCGGCCTTCACCGCGCACTATCCGGCGGTCCTCGCCTTCGCGCGGCGGCGGATCGGGGACGTCGCGGCCGAGGACGTCGCGGCCGAGGCCTTCACCGTGGCGTGGCGCCGATGGGACGACGCCCCCGACGACGTGCGCCCCTGGCTGTTCGGCATCGCGAAGAACGTGATGTCCGGGCGGGCGCGCTCCGAGCGCCGCCGCGACCGGCTGGGCGCCAAGGTCGCCCTGCAACCGCCGCGGGAGGCGCCCGATCCCGGACCCGGCGTCGCCGCGCACCTCGATCTGCAAGCCGCGTGGTCGCAGCTGTCCGAGCCCGACCGGGAGGCGATCGCCCTGGTCGCCTGGGACGGACTGACGTCCGAGCAGGCCGCCGAGGTCCTCGCGATCACCCGGATGGCCTACGCCGCCCGGCTGTCGCGGGCCCGCCGCCGGCTGCGGCACCGGTTGTCGGAGCGCGAGCACCGCGTCCGCGGCGGCACGGCCGCCGACACCGGACCTGATCCCGATCCCGACGCCGACCGGGCGCCGACCCGCCTGTGGGCGGCCCCTTCCCCCGCACGATCCGCCCGAGGAGACGCACGATGACCACTTCCACAGGCGACGTCCTGGACCGCGTCGCGCAGATCAACCCCGTTCCCGACGAGCGGCTCGGCGCCGGCCAACGCGCCCGCGCTGACGGCGTCCTCGCCCGCATCGTCCGGCTTCCCATCGACGAGGGCGCCGCCGCGCCCGCCGCCTCCGCGGCGCCCGCGGCGGGGCAGTCGCGCCGTCATGCCGCTGCGCGCCGGTGGGCCCGTGGAGCCGTTGTCGCGGTCGTCGGCGTCCTGGGGGTCGGCGGGGTCGCCTATGCCACCGGCGTGACGCCGACGTCGGTCATCGTCGGCATCCAGGCGTTGCAGAAGGCCGATGCCGGGACCGTCGCGTACTCGAACGCCCCCGTCGAGGACGGCGCCGCGGTTCTCGCACGGATCGCCGCGAACGCGCGCGCGGCGGGCGACTTCGGGGACCCGGCGAAGATCGTGGCCACGCACTCCCTCAACACGGGCGACGGATGGTACGGCGATGACACCCAGCCAGGAGTCGCGTCCTCGGAGGCGCGGTACTGGTTCCTCGGGCCGGAGTGGGTCCGCTTCCAGTCCACCGTCGTGTCCGAGGACGGCATGAACCCGGAGATGCCGAACCTGTCCGTGGGCCTGGAGGAGGATCGCCCGGCTCCAGTGCTCGCCTCGAATCACGCGGGCCTCGCGCCGAACGGCAAGGACCTCACGCTGGGCCCCACGCCCGCGGACACGATCCGGACGTTGACGCCGAACGAACCCGCCGACAGCACGCGTCTGGACTACCAGGCTGTTGACGAGTACGCGCAGGACTGGGCCAGTGGGATCGGGCTGCTGGCCGGCAACCGCTCGGCGTTCGTCGATGCGCTGGCGACGATGGAGTTCACGTACTACGGGCCGGCCACCGATCAGGTGGGGCGAACCGGCGAGGCGTTCGGCGTCACGTGGACGGACCAGGGGCTCGCCACCGAGAAGCGGATCCTCCTGGATCCCTCCGACGGCAGCGTCCTGGCGGTCGAGGACGTCCTGCACGGCCCCTGGATCCTGGGATCGCGCGACCACGTCGGAAGCTCCACGACCTACGTGTCCGTCGAGACCATCGACTCGCTGCCGGCCTGCGAGGACACGCCCGGCTGCACGATCCAGGTCGAGGGCTGAGAGGCCGTCCCGGGCTGTTCGGTCTGTGGAGATCTTGGCGAGGATGACTCCACGGAACCATCTGAGACGCGAGTAGTGGGAGCACCCTCGGTATGACCCGAGTATCATCGCCCCATGAAGCTCAGTGTGAGTCTCTCGGATGAACAGGTCGCGGACGTGGATCAGTACGCTCGATCCGCAGGTCTCGGTTCGCGTTCGGCGGTCATTCAGAAGGCGGTTCGCATGCTCACCGACTCCACACTCGACGAGGAGTATGCCGAAGCGTGGCAGGAATGGGAAGGCTCCGAGGACGCTGTCGCATGGGAGTCCACTATTGGTGACGGTCTGGTGGCCCATGCTCAGAGGTGAGGTGCGGCTGGTCGATCTGGATCCGGCACGCTCCTGGGAGGCCAACAAGCGTCGGCCGGCGATCATCGTCAGCAATGACTCGGCCAATCGCGCGGCCGCACGACTGGGGCGTGGTGTGGTGACCATTGTTCCCCTCACCAGCAACACGTCCAGGATCTACCCTTTTCAGGTGCTGGTCGACGCGAGGACGGCAGGATTGTCTGTCGACTCGAAGGCGCAGGCCGAGCAGGTCAGAGCCGTGTCCATCGACCGGGTCGGCGCAGCGATCGGGAGGGTGCCTGTCGCGCTCATGGCGCAGGTCGACGCCGCGCTGAGGCTCCACCTGGGCCTGTGAGCGTGAGCGCGCGGATCTGCGAGACGGCCGGAACGGGTGGGTGGGCCTGCTCACCGCCCCCCTGACTCAGCGGGTGGAACGGGACCCGGCCACGCGGGCCGCCCTCGTACCCTGGGAGGATGAGTGCGACCGACTCCCACGACCTCCTCGACGTCCCCGGGACACCGTCCCCCGCGCCCGGCGCCGATCCCGCCGCGCCCGCGACGAACCTGCCCGGCCCGCCGCCGGCGGGCGACCACGCGCGCATCGCGTTCCTGGGGCCGTTCGGGACGTTCTCCGAGCAGGCGGTGTGGCAGGTGGCGCCCGGCGGCGCGGAGCTGCTGCCGATGACGTCGGCGCCCGTCGCCCTGGAGGCGGTGCGCGAGGGACGAGCGGACCGCGCCGTCGTCCCCATCGAGAACTCCGTGGAGGGCGGCGTCAACGCGACGCTGGACAGCCTGACCAGCGGCGATCCGCTGTTCATCGTCGCCGAGATGGTCGTCGCGGTGCAGTTCGACCTGGCCGTCCGACCGGGCACGGCGCCGGAGCGGATCACGCGCGTCGGCACGCATCCCCACGCCTGGGCCCAGTGCCGCAGGCACCTGGAGGCGGCGTATCCGGGCGTCGTGCACGTGCCGGCGACCTCGACGGCCGCGGGTGCGCAGCTCCTCTCCCAGGGGGACACGACGTTCGACGCGGCGCTGTGTCCGGCCTCGGCCACGAGGCGCTACGGGCTGACGGCGCTGGAGTCCGGCCTCAACGACCAGGGCGTCGCCGTCACCCGGTTCATCATGGTGGCCCCGCCGGGATCCCTGCCGCCGCCCACCGGCGCCGACAAGACGACGATCCAGGTGGCGCTCCCGCACAACGAGTCGGGCTCGCTGCTCACCATGCTCGAGCAGTTCAGCGTGCGCGGCGTCGACCTGTCGCGCATCGAGTCGCGCCCGGCCGGCGACCACCTGGGCTCCTACACGTTCTCCATCGACATCATCGGCCACGTCGCGGAGGAGCGCGTCCAGGCCGCGCTGGTCGGCCTGCACCGCTACTCGCCCGAGGTCCGCTTCATGGGCTCCTACCCGCGCGTCGACGGCGTCCGCGCCGACGTCCTGCCGGGCACCTCCGACCGCGACTTCCGCGAGGGGCGGGCCTGGGTGAAGGGGATCCTGCGCGGTGGGGACGGGACCGTCACGCCCGACGAGGGTGACGCGGGGTGGCCGCTCGGGCGGTGAGTGAGGGCGATCAAGCAGCGGGGCCGCTGGTCTCAGGAACGTGTCTCGATCACACGTCGAATCGGGCAGGAAGGATCGCGCTCTCAAGGCCGTAGTAGCTCGCTGCCTGAGCGAGGTCATCAGCGACCTCCGGGTGGAAGCCGAGCGTCATCGTCATCCCCAGGCCGGGCGGAGTCGGGAGTCGAGTTCCTCCCATGTCAGCGCGATGGAGGGGTCTGCGTCCATCTCCGCGTCACGGCGACGGATCCTGTCCTTCTCCGCATCGGTCAGGTGAGGGGAATCGGGCACGATCGAGCGCTGGAGGAAGTCAATGACATCGACCCTCTCCGCCAGCGACAACGAGCCCAGGGACTCCTGCAGGACCTGATCGACCATGCCTCCAGACTACGCGGAGGGGAGGTCGACGTCACGGGGTCCTTCCGACGCCGACTTCATACCGGGAAAGCCCTTTGGGCAAGGGGAAGGTATATGCCCACGGGGAAGCGCGATATCCCATCCGTCCGGGCATTTCGCTTCCTCTGGGCAGATGGGCTCTCGGAACCCACGTCAGAACGACAGGGGCGCCGCCGGCACCGACACGTCCAGGGCGCCCGCGTCGACCCGCGCGTGCACGACACGCGCCGAGCCCAGCGCGTCCCCGTCGACCTGGACGATCTCCGGGGCGTCGACGTTGACGCAGGCCTCGCGCGCCTGGCGGAAGTCGATGCTGCCCAGGCCCGCCGGCAGGTTGTCGGCCGGCAGCCCGACGCCTTGCAGCAGCACCTTGCGCGACAGGTTCGCCCAGCCCAACACTCCGGCCTGCGTGTCCACGGCGACGACGTCCAGCAGGCCGTCGTCGAGCGAGGCGTCGGGTACCAGCACGATGTAGGGCAGGTCCGAGCAGTTCGCGAACATCACGGTGCGCGCCGTGAAGTCGGCCTCCTCCTCGTCCTCTCCCAGTGACGAGGGCGGAGCCGCCTCCCGCTCGCCCGACGTCCCCGGGGCGGAGGCGGGGCCGCCCTCGTCAATGGGGATCGCGGACCTCGTGCCGCGCAGCGTCACGCGGGCGTGCATGCGGCGCACCCGCAGCGACTTGAGGGCGGAGACGATGTAGGCGAGCCAGCCGACGCGCCTCTTGAGGTCGGGGTCGGTGCCGGCCATGGTCTCCCCGTCGAAGCCCAGGCCCGCGATGACGATGAAGGCGTACTCGTCGGGGAGGGGCTCGAGGATGCCGGGCACGTCCATCGGGAGCGGGCGGACGGCAGGGGCGTTCGCCGCGGCGACCAGCGCGCCCTCGGCGGGCAGGGGAGCGCGCTCGGAGACGTCGTCCATGCGCAGCCACCCCAGGTCGACCGCCTGATGGTTGTCGCCCATCGCGATGTCGAGGGCCGCGGCGTCGTCGCCGATGGGCAGGCCGAGGTTGCGGGCCAGCAGGTTGCCGGTGCCCACCGGGAGGATCCCCAGGCGCACGCCCGTGCGCGCCATGCCGGCCGCGACCGCCCGGACCGTCCCGTCCCCGCCGGCCGCGATGACGACCGAGGCGCCCAGCCGGACGGCGCGCAGCGCCTGTCCCGTGCCCGGGTCCTCCGAGGTCGTCTCGAGCCAGTGGACGTGGGGGATGCCGCGCGCCGCCGCCAGCGCGTTGATCCGGTCCCGGAACGCCCGGGGGTCCGCGTGTTTGGTGGGGTTGACGATCACCCACGGGCGGGGGCGCCCTCGCTCCGGATCGTCCGCCGGCTCCGGATCCAGCAGGGCGGCGGCGCGTTGCGCCTCGCGCGCGTCGCGGAACATCTCCCACCTGCTGAGGAACGCGGATCCGACGGCGAGGAGCACCGCGACCGCCACCCACATCCACACCTGGCCGCTCATGCGCCGATCCTAGGGGACGCCACTGTTCCCGGCGCGGATGCCGCCGACTTCGGTCCTGTTTCCCCGCGACTTCGGTTCTCTTCCCCGCCGAGTTCGGTTCTGTCAGGCGGTGGCCCCGGGCCCGGGAGGCCGGCGTGCCATGAGCGCGGGCCGACAGGACGCCGTGAGCGAGGGGTACTCTGTGCGCCATGCCGGGGGATCGTGCGAGATCGGGGCCGAGGAGCGCGCCGCGCCACGCCGCGTCGACAGCGGCCGACGGCGTCGCGATCGACCTCGCCCACGTCGACGTCGCGCGCGGGCGCACCCCCGTGCTCCACGACGTGTCGGTCACCGTGCCCCGGGGCGCCGTCGTCGGGCTGCTGGGTCCCTCGGGCTGCGGCAAGACGACCCTCATGCGCGCGATCGTCGGCGTCCAGGCCGTCGCGTCCGGATCGATCACCGTCCTGGGGCGACCAGCCGGCGACCGGGGGCTGCGCGGACGGATCGGCTATGCCACCCAGCAGGCCTCGTGCTACCCCGACCTCACGGTGAGGGAGAACGTCGCCTACTTCGCGGCGCTGGCCGGGGTCCCCGGCACCCGGGTCGGAGACGCCATCGAGGCCGTGGGCCTGGCGGACCACGCCCGGCAGCAGGTCGGGACGCTCTCCGGCGGGCAGGCGAACAGGGCCTCCCTGGCGTGCGCGCTGGTCGGGGATCCCGAGGTCCTCGTCCTCGACGAGCCGACCGTCGGCCTGGACCCCCTGACCCGGGAGGACCTGTGGTCGCAGTTCCGGGCCCTCGCCCGGGACGGGCGCACGCTGGTCGTCTCCAGCCACGTCATGGACGAGGCCGCCCGCTGCGACGACCTGGTGCTGCTTCGCGAGGGGAGGGTCCTCTCCCATCTGACCCCCGCCCGCCTGCTGGAGACCACGGGCCGCACGACGCCGGACGCCGCGTTCCTCGCACTGATCCGCCGGGAGCCTTCCGGGCCCGGGGACGCGACCGGGGACGGGGACGGACGATGAACCTGCGCACCCTGCGAGCGACGACAGTGCGCGTCCTGCGCCAGCTCGTCTCCGACCACCGGACCATCGCGCTGATCCTGGCGGTGCCGACCCTCCTGGTCATCCTCATGTACTTCATCTACCTGGACGTCCCGACCCCACCCGGGGGAGAGGCGCTGTTCCCCCGCATCGCGCTCACCGTCCTGGGCGTCTTCCCGATGCTCGTGATGTTCCTGGTGACCTCCGTCGTCATGCAGCGCGAACGCGCCACGGGCACGCTCGAGCGGCTGTGGACGACACCGCTGCACCGCGCCGACCTGCTGGTCGGCTACGCCGCGGCCTTCTCCCTCATGGCGGTCGCCCAGTCGCTGGTCCTGTGCGCCGTGTCCTACTGGTTCCTCGGGGTGGAGACGGAGGGCTCGGCGGCGTGGGTGCTCGTGATCTCGGTGCTCGACGCGGTCGTCGGTGTGGCCCTGGGCCTGCTGACCAGCGCTTTCGCTCGCACCGAGTTCCAGGCCGTGCAGTTCATGCCGATCGTCATCGTCCCGCAGTTCCTCCTGTGCGGGCTCCTGGTGGCCCGGGACCAGTTGCCGGACGTCCTGCGGTGGATCTCGGACGTCCTGCCGATGAGCTACGCCGTGGACGCGCTGGGCGACCTTCGCACAGAGTCGGAGGTGACGGGGGACTTCGCCGTCGACCTGGCGGTCCTGGTCGGATTCGGGGTGGGAGCGCTGGTCCTCGTCTCCGTCACGATGCCGCGCCGCACGCGCTGAACGCCCCACCGGGCCGCCCTCGTCGAATGAGAAGGGGCCCACGTCCGGTGTCCCGCCAACGGCCGGCCCGCGCCACCCGGCTACCATGGAGCCATGATCGATGTGCGTGCACTGCGGGAGGATCCGGAACCGGCGAAGGCCTCACAGCGGGCGCGCGGCGCGGACCCCGAGTTGGTGGACCGGATCCTGGCGGCCGACGCGGACCGGCGCGAAGCCCTCCAGGCGTTCGAGGCGCTGCGGGCCCAGCAGAAGGAGGTCTCCCGCGCGGTCGGGAAAGCCTCCCCCGAGGACCGTCCCGCCGCCCTCGCGCGCGCCAAGGAGCTGGCGGAGCAGGTCAAGGCCGCCGAGGCCCGTGCGAACGAGGCCGACGCCCAGGCCGACGCCCTGGCGCGCTCCATCCCGAACATCATCCTGCCGGGCGTGCCCACCGGCGGCGAGGACGACTTCGTGGTGCTTCGCCACGAGGGCCCGGCTCCCCGCGATTTCGCGGCGGAGGGCTTCGCGCCCCAGGACCACCTGGCCCTGGGGGAGGGCCTGGACGCGATCGACGTCAAGCGCGGCGCGAAGGTGTCCGGCTCGCGCTTCTACTACCTCAAGGGCATCGGCGCGCGCCTGGAGCTGGCGCTGCTGACCATGGCGATGGACCAGGCCCTGGAGGTCGGGTTCACCCCGATGATGACCCCGACCCTGGTGACGCCGGAGGTCATGGGCGGCACGGGCTTCCTCAACGAGCACTCCGACGAGATCTACTACCTGCCCGCCGACGACCTCTACCTCACGGGCACCTCCGAGGTGGCGCTCGCGGGCTACCACATGGGCGAGATCCTGGACCTCGACGCCGGCCCGAGGCACTACATGGGCTGGTCGACGTGCTACCGGCGCGAGGCCGGCGCCGCCGGCAAGGACACCCGCGGCATCATCCGCGTCCACCAGTTCAACAAGGCGGAGATGTTCAGCTACTGCCGCCCGGAGGACGCCCTGGAGGAGCACCGGCGGTTCCTCGCGTGGGAGGAGGAGATGCTGGCCAAGGTCGAGCTGCCCTACCGCGTCATCAACACGGCGGCCGGCGACCTGGGCACCTCGGCCGCCCAGAAGTTCGACTGCGAGGCCTGGCTGCCCACGCAGGAGCGGTACATGGAGGTCACCTCGACGTCGAACTGCACGACGTTCCAGGCCCGTCGCCTCGGCATCCGCGAGAAGCGGGCCGATGGCCAGACGTACCCCGTGGCCACGCTCAACGGGACGCTCGCGACCACGCGGTGGATCGTGGCGATCCTGGAGAATCACCAGCTGCCCGACGGGTCGGTGCGCGTGCCGGAGGCGCTGCGCCCCTACCTGGGCGGGCGCGAGGTCCTGGAGCCGGTCGCGGACGCGGGGACGCGATGACCCCTCCCCGCCCACTCGCCTCGCCCTCCCTCTCATCGACGAGGGCGACGCCCCTCCCCGGCGGGCCGGGGCCGTCCGGCGGCTGCGGAGAGGCGGGCGCGTGAGCGTCGGCATCCTGACGCCGCCGCCGTCGGGCGAGGCTCCGGTACCCTTCGAGGAGCTGGTCGACCGGGCTCGCGCGGCGCTGCCGGAGGACCTGCCCGAGGATCTCACGAAGGTCATGGTGGCCCTGGATGTCGATGGGACGCTGCTGCGGGCGGACGGGGCGTCGGAGCCGGTCCAACGCGCCTTCCACGACCTCGTGGAGGCCGGAGCGCAGGTCGTCATCGCGTCGGGCCGTGGCATGAACGCTGTGCGCCCCGTGTTCGGCTACCTCCACTCGGAGCGCGGGTGGGCGGTGTGCTCGAACGGCACCGTGACGGCGCGATGGGATCCGGCGGCGCCCGGCGGCGCGGAGGTCACGCGCCTGCACCGCTTCGATCCGACCCCGGCCATCGACGTCCTGGCCGACGCCGTGCCGGAGATCATCCTGGGGGTCGAGGACCTGGACGGCTACTACGTGTCCCGCGCGTTCCCGAGGGGCGAGATGGTCGAGGACTGCTGGATCATCCCCGTGTCCCATCTGCGAGGGCGGCTGACGGCGAAGCTCATCGGCCGGGCGCCGTGGATGGAGCGGGAGGACTTCGAGGCGGTCGTGCGGGGCCTCGGGCTGGCCGAGCGCTTCGAATGCGCCGTCGGGTGGACGTCGTGGGTGGACATCGGGCCGCGCGGGTGGACGAAGGCGACGGGGCTCGAGGAACTGGCCCAGCAGCTAGGCGTGCCGCCGGAGGGCACGGTGGCCGTGGGGGATGGGACCAACGACATCGCGATGCTCGAGTGGGCCCATCACGGCGTGGCCATGGGCGGGGCGGATGAGGAGGTCCGCGTGCATGCGGACGCGGTGACCGGCGCCGTGGAGAACGACGGCGCCGCCGCCGTGATGCGGGCGATCCTGGACCGCTGACCGAAGTCGCGGGAGCGGGGGCGCCGTCGCCAGTGCGGCGCGAACACCCGCGGGCGAGCGGCGCGGGATACTCTCATCCCCATGGGAGCGACGATCGAGGACGTGGCGGCGCGGGCGGGGGTATCCACGGCCACCGTGTCGCGCGCCATCCGGGGCCTCGACGGGGTGTCGAAGCGATCGCGCGAGAAGGTCCTGCGGGCGGCGGAGGACTTGGGCTACGTGGTCTCTCCGACGGCTCAGGCGCTGGCCACCGGGCGCACCGGCGTCGTCGCGGTCATCGTCCCGAACTTCAACCAGTGGCATTCCTCGAACGTGCTGGAGGGCGTCCAGCGCCGACTGCAGGCGGAGGGGTACCTCACGGTCGTGCTCTCCGCATCGTGGGTGCGTGGCCGACCGGCCTACGACGTCGACGTCGCGTCCCTGCGCCGGCGCGTCGACGGCGTCATCAACGTGTCCCTGCCGCTCAACGAGTCCGAGGCCGGCGAGGTCGCGCGACTCGGTGTGCCCGTCGTCGCCGTGGGCAACCCGTCCCCGCCCTTCGCCAGCGTCGGCTTGGCGGATCGCGAGGCCGGGCGCATCGCGACCCGCCACCTGGTGGATCTGGGACACCGCGCGATCGCCTACATCTCCGGCACGAATGACGAGCTCGTCGCGAACACCCCGGGGGGCCAGCGCCTTCAGGGGTGGCGTGACGTCCTGGAGCAGGAGGGACTGGAGCACGGCTCGGACCTCATCGTCACGTCGTACTTCGACGTGCGCGGCGGACATGACGCTCTGCTGGAGCTCATGGAGCGCCGGCCCGATGTCACGGCGGTCTTCGCCGCCGCTGACATGATCGCGGCCGGGGCGATGGTGGCCGCGACCGAGTACGGGCTGCGCGTGCCCGAGGACCTCTCGATCGTCGGAGTCGACGGGGAGGACACGGATCCCTTCCTCAACCTCACCACCGTCGTCCAGGACCCGGCGGAGCTGGGGCGCGTGGCCGTCGAGGTCCTCTTGCGCATGATCGAGGGCGAGGCGGTGCCCCAGGACACGGTCATGCACGGGCGCCTGCGCCGGGGCCGGACCACCGGCCCGGGACGCGCGGAGGATTGAGACCAGACTGAGACATTCCGTGCGGGGCCCCTACTGGACGTCCGCGTCGTAAACGCTTACATTAGGTGACGCGATCCACAGGGGTGACCCGGTGGTGAGACGTCACGACAACACACGACGAGGTGATGGAGACATGATGCGCACTTCCAAGAGAGCAATGATGGGTGTGGCCGCGATGGGCGCGGCTGCCGCGATGGCGCTGACCGCCTGCGGCGGCGGGGGCGGCAGCCAGAGCAGCTCGTCCGGTGCCAGCGGGGGCGGTGGCGACGCGCTGGAGGGGCGCGGGCCCATCACCTACGTCCAGGGCAAGGACAACGCCGGCAAGCTCAACGGCATCCTGGACGGGTGGAATCAGGCCCACCCCGACGAGAAGGTCACGATGATCGAGCTGTCGACCGAGGCAGACAGCCAGCGCCAGTCGATGATCAACAACGCGCAGACCAAGTCCGACGCCTACTGCGTCCTGGCGCTCGACAACATCTGGGTGCCGGAGTTCGCGGCCCACGGCTGGGTGGACCAGATCCCGGACGGCGCGATCGACGAGTCGTCCTTCATTCCGTCGGTGTGGGCCACGGGCGTGTACCAGGACAAGGTCTTCTCGGTGCCCTACGCCTCCGACGGCGGCCTGCTGTTCTACCGCGCGGACATCCTGGCCAAGGCCGGCATCACAGATCCGCCGGCGACGTGGGAGGACATGGAGAAGGACTGGGAGGCGGTCAAGGCGCTGCCGGAGTACGCCGACATCGCGGGATACGCCGGCCAGTACTACAAGTACGAGGGCTTCACCGTCAACGCGGTCGAGATCATCAACACCCTTGGCGGGGAGATCGTCGACAAGGACGGCAAGCCGGACGCGAACTCCCCGGAGTCCCAGAAGGCGATGCAGCTGATCCAGGACTCCTTCAAGTCGGGCTTCATCCCCGAGGAGGCGCTGACCTACAAGGAGGAGGAGGGCCGCGCGGCGTTCGAGGCCGGTCGCGTCCTCTTCTACCGCAACTGGCCCTACCAGTACACCCTGAGCGTCGAGGCCCTGGGCAAGGACGCCGTCGGCGTCTCGGCCCTGCCGACGATCGACGGCAAGCCGTGGGTGTCCTCGCTGGGCGGGCACAACGTGGCGATCTCGAGCTACTGCCAGAACAAGGCGACCGCGCTGGACTTCATCAAGTGGTACACCGCGCCCGAGCAGCAGCAGCAGTTCCTCGATGAGGAATCCCTGGCGCCCGTGTCGGAGTCGCTGTACCAGGACTCGAAGAACGTCGAGAACTTCGCGTACCTGCCCGCGCTGCTGGAGTCGATCCAGAACGCGAACCCGCGTCCGCGGGTCGTCCAGTACGGCGACGCGACCGCGGCCATCCAGGACGCGCTGTGGCCGGTGATCCAGGGGCAGGCCACGCCGGAGGCGGGGCTCTCCCAGCTCGATTCCTCGATGGCGTCGATCGTCGGGAGCAACTGACCGGCGGCGTCCGGGCAGGCCCGAATCCCTCGGGCCTGCCCGGGCCCATCCGCTGACCGTCGGCCCATTGAGAAGAGGACACCCGTCATGAGCGCAGCCACGGCGAGTGGACAGAGGATCGAGATCCGCGAGGGCGCCTCCAAGCGCGCCCGATCGGCGGCGCGCACCGGCGCGCTCCTGGTCCTGCCCACCATCATCGTCATCGTCATCGTCATCGTCATCCCGGTCATCATGGCTCTCAAGGACTCCCTGTACGGGACCGTCGGCCTCAACGACCAGGGCTTCTACTCCGACACGGCTCCGTTCGTCGGGTTGGACAACTACGCGAAGATCTTCCAGGGGGAGACGGCCACCCGCTTCTGGATCGCCTTCGGCAACACCACGCTGTTCGGCTTCGTCACCGTCGCCATTGAGACCATCCTGGGCATGGCCATGGCCCTCATCATGAACCGCGCCATGAAGGGCCGCGGCCTGGTCCGCGCCGCGATCCTCATCCCGTGGGCCGTGCCGACCGCCGTGTCCGCTGTGCTGTGGAAGTGGATCTTCGATGCGAACGGCGTGGCGAACTCACTGATCGGGACGCAGATCCTGTGGTCGGCAGGCAACTGGTCGGCCAAGTTCGCGATCATCATCGCGGACGTCTGGAAGACGGCGCCGTTCATCGGGCTGTTGACCCTGGCCGGCCTGCAGGTGATCTCCGAGGAGGTCTACGAGGCGGCGAAGATCGATGGCGCGGGTGTGTGGCAGCGGTTCCTCCACATCACGATGCCACTGGTCAAGCCCGCGCTGGTGGTGGCGGTCCTGTTCCGCATCCTCGACGCCCTGCGCATGTACGACCTGCCCTACATCCTCATCGGACCCCGCAAGAGCTCCGTGGAGACGTTGTCGATGCTCGTCCAGGACGAGGCCTCCAACGTGAGATACGGATCGGCGGCCTCCTACGCCCTGGTGCTGTTCCTCTACATCTTCATCGTGGCCTTCATCTTCATCCGGCTCCTGGGCGCCGACGTCGTCGGCGGTGGGGACGCCTCCGAGAGGAAGCAGAAGGTCAAGGTCGGACGGCGGAACAAGGGACGTATCCCGGAGGGAATCCCGACCGATGCGGCACGCATCGTCGAGACCGCAGGGGGACGGGTGAGCGACAGCACCGCGTCCGGCGACCGGGAAGCGTCCACGCGCCGGACAATCGCTGACCCCGACCAGAAGGGAGGCGCGCGATGAGCACCGCCACCGCTGCGGCCCCGGGCGCTCTCCCGGCAGCCAGCGTCAACCTGCACAAGGAAGAGCAGCAGGTCCGTCAACCCTCGAAGATCTGGGGGAACATCGGGTCGATCGTCGGCATCGGGCTCATCGTCATCTACTGCCTGGCGCCGTTCTACTGGATGTTCGTCTCCGCGCTGCGCCCGTCCAAGGACGTGTTCGACACGAGCTTCTGGCCGAAGACGGTCACTTTCGACAACTTCATCTCCGTGTTCGACCCGGCTCGCGGGTTCGGGCAGTCGCTCATCAACTCGGTGATCGTGTCCGTGACGACGACCGTCTTCGCGATGCTCATCGCCACGTTCGCGGCCTATGCCCTGGCGCGGCTGGACTTCCCGGGCAAGGGCTTCCTGCTCACCCTGATCGTGGCGATCTCGATGTTCCCACTGGTCGCGATCATCGTGCCGCTGCTTCAGCTGTTCACCGACTGGGAGTGGATCAACACCTACCAGTCGATGATCCTCCCGGATCTGTCCTTCGCTCTGCCGCTGGCGGTGTGGACGCTCACGACGTTCTTCCGCCAAATGCCCGCCGAGCTCGAGCAGGCGGCCATGATCGACGGATGCACGCCGTGGCAGGCGTTCCGCAAGATCATCCTGCCGCTGGCGTCTCCCGGTATCTTCTCCACTGCGATCATCGTCTTCATCAACGCGTGGAACGAGTTCCTCGTGGCGTCGACGATGGTGCAGAAGCCCGAGATGCAGACGGCCCCGGTGGCGTTGTCGAAGTTCGGCGGGGCCTCCCAGTTCGAGACGCCGTACGCCACCCAGATGGCGGCCGGCGTGATCGTGACGATCCCGCTGATCCTCCTGGTCCTCTTCTTCCAGAGGCGCATCGTGGCGGGCCTGGCGGCCGGTGGCCTGAAGTCCTGAGCCATCCGGCCTGAGCCGCTCGGGGCGCCCTCGTCGATTCTTCGGGATGGACGAGGGCGCCCTCACGTCTGTGGGCGGCGGAACGGGAGTGGGACAGCGGGGCTGTCGTCTCGAATCGAGGATCATCCGGCCGCGGGTCTTGCGATGTCGATCACAGTGGTATATACCAGTCCTCTGTGGGCGTCACATGCCTATGCCTGCTGCAGTCCCTCCTCGAATTCTCCGTCCCCGGGAGTCGGTCATGGATGTCGTCGTCAATGTCCTCAGGTGGATCGCCGACAACTTGGTCAGCCAGGTTCCGATCCTCATCGGTCTCATCACCCTCATCGGTCTGCTCCTCCAGCGGAAACGATTCGACGAGGTCATCTCCGGCACGCTCCGCGCGACCGTCGGCATGGAGATCCTTCTGCTGGGCTCTGGAGTCTTCACGGCCGGCCTGGCCTCCTTTCAGGCGATTGTGTCGAGCGCCTTCAAGATGACGCCGCCATCGGCGACGAGCTCGATGAACGACTTTCTCGACGGGAGGGGCTCGGTCGTCCCCCTCATCATCGCGGTCGCCTTCCTCCTGCATCTCGTCATGGTCCGGCTCTTCAGAGGCGCCCGTTACGTCTATCTCACCGGCCATCAGCTCTACTGGCTGAGCCTGCTCGTCGCGGCGGCGCTGGTTGAGGGCTTCTCCTCGGCCGATTCAACGGCGCTCCTGCTGGGCGGATCGATCATCCTCGCCTGCTACCTCACGCTGCAGCCGATGTGGATCTCGCCCTTCATGAAGAAGGTCGTCGGCCACGACAATTTCGGCCTCGCCCACACGACCTCGGTGATGTCCGTCCTCGCCTCCCTCGTCGGGCGTTTCCTTGGCGACCCGGAGAAGGACGACGCCGAGAAGGTGAAGCTGCCCAAGTGGCTGTCCTTCCTCAAGGACATCAATGTCTCGACGGCCCTCATCATCGGCATCATCATGCTGATCGCGATCCTCTTCGCGGACCCCGCCACCGTGTCGGCCCAGATCGAGGCCACCGATCCTGGGATGTCCGTCTTCGCATGGACCATCCTGCAGGCCCTCAAGTTCGCGGGCGGCATCGCCATCCTGCTCTATGGCGTGCGCCTCTTCCTGGCCGAGATCGTGCCCGCGTTCCGCGGCATCAGCCAGCGCGCGATTCCCGGATCCCGCCCCGCCCTGGACATCCCGGTCACGTTCCCGAACAAGACGGTCTCCGTCATGATCGGCTTCCTCTCCTCGACCGTCGTCTTCCTCGTCCTGATGGTCGTCTTCGGCGCCGCCGGATGGTTCGCCCTGGTGCCCCCGATGATCATGCTGTTCTTCGGCGGCGGCGCAGGCGGTGTCTTCGGCAACGCGTTCGGCGGTTGGAAGGGAGCCGTGTTCGGCGGTGCCCTCAACGGCCTGATCCTTGCCTTCGGGCAGTGGATCGCCTGGGGTCTGCTCGACACGACGGCACCCCAGCTGGCGACCCTGGCGGACGCCGACTGGTACGTCATCGTCCTCATCCTCCGCGGCATCGCCGCCGTCCTGGCAGCCATCGGAGCGACCGGCTCGGTCGGCATCTGGGTGACGGCCGGCGCCGTCGCTGTGATCACCGTGGTCGTCCTCGTCATCATCGGCCGACGCGTGGAGCCGGACCAGGCGACGGCCGACAAGAGCCATACGACCGTTGCTTCGGCGCGGCCGGCTCAGGAGCACTGAGATCGGAGCATCGCCTCGATCGCGTTCACAAGGGAGAACACAATGTCTGAATCGCACATGCCCGATCCCCTGAGGGTGTTGGCCGTCTGCGGCGTCGGAATGGGCACCAGCCTGCTCTTGCGGATGACAGCGGAGAGCGTGCTGCAGTCCATGGGGATCGAGGCGACGGTCGAGAACACGGACGTGTCATCCGCCCACTCGATGGAAGCCGACGTCATCATCGGGCAGGAGATGCACACCGAGGACTTTCAGGGCGCTGCGCCGGTCGTCGTCGCGGTCACCGACTTCATGGACGAGGCATCGCTCCGAACGAGTCTGGAGGCCGCGTTCCACGACATCGGGTGGATCTGAGCGATGGGGAGTCGTCTGCTCATCGCGGCGCGTTCCGGCGTCGATGTGCGCACCTGGCGGGAGGCCGTGCAAGCCGCGGCTGACCTCCTGGTGAAGATCGGCGCCGCCGAGCCCGCCTACGTCGATGCCTGCGTGGAGTCCGTCGAGAAGAACGGTCCCTATATCGTGCTCACCCGTGGTCTCGCGCTCGCGCATGCCCGTCCGGAAGATGGTGCCCTCGGCGTGGGGCTCACCGTGGTCCGGCTGGCGCATCCCCTTGACTTCCTCAGGGCGCCCAATGGTCCCGTTGATGTCGTGCTCGGCCTGTGCACCCCGGACGCCCACGCCCACCTGGACGTGATGCGCGCCCTGGCGCGCGGACTCTCCGGAGGCCTGGCCGATCGCATGCGGAGTGCTCCAGACACCGCTCATCTGGAGGAGCTTCTCAAGGAGGTGGTCCCAGATGGGACCGAGAACGTCGGTGCGTGAGGTCTGGGCGTACGTCGGAGCTTTTCTGTCCGACATGGTCGCTGCGAATGAACGCCCACTCGGCGCCGCGGTGGACGTCCTCGCTGAGGTCCTCCGGACGGGTGGTCTGATCTACACGGCCGGGTCCGGGCACTCGTTGGGCTCCGTCAACGAGACGTTCTACCGCGCAGGCGGCCTCGTGCCCGTCCGGCCCGTGTGGGCACCCGAGCTGTTCCCCCTCAACGGCGCGTTGCGCAGCTCGGAGACCGAACGCACCGAGGGGATCGGAAGGCGGCTGATCGACCGCTCGGGGATGGGCGTCGGGGATGCTCTCCTCGTCTTCTCCAACAGCGGCGTCAACCCCGTCCCGGTGGAAGAGGCGGCGACGGCCCTGGAGCGGGGCGCCAGGGTCGTCTCGGTGATGTCCACGGTCGCCCAGAAAGCGGCACCCCGCCGAGCTGGGCAGCTGCTCCAGGACGTCAGCACCGTCGTCATCGACACCGGCGTGCCGCCTGGGGACGCCTACTGGCCGAGGGATGAACCGCGGACGGCGCCGATCTCGACCCTGGCGAACGTCGCGATCTGGGACACTATTCTCGCCGGAGTGCTCGAGTCAGCACCCGATGTGCCCGTATGGTCATCGGGGAACGTGTCGGGTACGGAGGGGTCGAACGGCCGGCTGGCTCGGGAGTACTCGGATAGGATTCCAGAGTTGTTCACGGGTTCCGCGGTCTGACCTGGTCGGGACGCTGGGGTCCGGAGCGGGCATCGGAATCGCGCCCCCATCCGATGAGGTGTGGTTGCTGGTTCCCTGGTGGCGAAGGTGAGGATATGGCCAACAGGCCGACGAAGCGAGAGACGGTTCGCGACGAACTTCTGGCTCTCATCGAGACCTCGCCTCCGGGCTCTCCGATACCGTCCGAACGCGAGTTGGCGCTGCGCTTCGGTATCTCACGCATGACAGCCCGGCAGGCGGTCGACCTGCTCGTGAACGCCGGAACGGTCGTCCGCCGTCAGGGAGCGGGGACATTCGTGGCACACCGACCGTTCAGCCTGCCCTTGCGACTCGCCTCCTTCAGCGCGGACGCGCGCAGCCATGGATCGGTTCCCGGGGCGATCCGCGTGTCGCAGGGCCTCATCGAGGCGGATGCCGCCCTGGCCTCAGTGCTGGATGTCGTCCCGGGGGAGAAGATCGTCAGCGTCGTGCGCGTCCGCACCGCTGACGGGGAGCGGCTGGCGGTCGAACGCGCCCACTTCGTCGCCCGGATGGTGCCGGGCCTCGAGTCGGTCGACCTCGAGGACACGTCGCTGTACGAGGCGATCGCTGCCAAGTACGCAATCAGCCTGGAGACGGGTGAACAGCGGATCCAGGCCTCGGCGTGTTCGCAGGAGAACGCCCGGCTGCTCGGCGTCCGACCAGGAGCCCCGATGCTGCATATGACCCGGACGACATCGTGGCGGGGCATTCCATGCGAGTTCACTGCCTCTGAGTACCGAGGAGATCGCGTCGAGCTCGTGACCTCGCTGCTGCCGTCGAGGATTGCCTCGGACGTGTAGGCGTCCGTGCGCCGGGGACACGCGGCCGCCTCGTCGATCAGGACAGCGATTGCTCGACCAACGAGGGGGTGAGGGCGCCCGGCGAGGGCAGATCGGCCAGGTGCTCTTCTTGCGCGCCGAGGTCGCGATAGCACTCCTGCAGGCCGGCGACGGCCGCCCCGACGGCGCCCGAGAAGTTGCCGAGCGCCGCCGGTGAGATCGTCACCCGGAGGTTGAGCAGATCCTCCAGGCTGGCCGCGTACTCGTCGGCGTAGGCGCTGATCCGGCGCCCCACTTGCCCACCGAGGACGATGCACTGCGGCTCGCAGGAGACGGCGGCGATGGCGAGGACGACGACGATCGCCTGGTCGAACTGCGCGCGCAGCATTCGGCGCGAGGGGGTCGTGGCCGGCTCGAAGAGCTCGACGGGATCCCGCAGATCGACACCGGCTTCGCGCGCCCGAGCGAGGATTCCCGGTCCGGTCACCATGTGTTCGAGACGGGCGTTCATCGCTCCGATGGGGAGCTGCCCGAACTCGCCGATGAGGCCCCGGTGCCCATGGAGGATCCTCCGATCGATGGACAGTCCGGCGCCCAGTCCTGTTCCGATCGTCAGCATGGCCGCCTGCGAGAAGGTCGTCGCCGCGCCGAAATGGAGCTCGCCCAGGAGTGCGTAGTTCGCGTCGTTGTCCAGGAGGAGCGGCCTGGCGAGCTCCTCGGCGAGCGTCCGACGGAAGCGGGAATCCTCGATGTGGCGGAGGTTCGGGGCGTTCGAGATGGCGTCGTCCTCGCTGACGGCACCGGGAAGCCCGACGGCCACTCGTGAGACGGACGGCCATGCGTCCGCGGCGACTTCGCGGATGGACCACGCCAACCACCGCGCCAGGTGGTCGGCGTCCGGATGCGGATCCGTCGAGAGCTCCCGGGCGTGCGCGGGACGTCCGATGAGATCCGTGAGGACGATCCGCGTGTTGCTGGCCCCCAGATCGACTCCGACGACATGCGTCCTCTCAGCGACGAGGTCGAGCAGCACCGCGCGCCGCCCTCGTGCCGCCGTGGCGATCTCGTGGCCCTCCCGCACCACTTCCTCGGCGAGCAGCGAGTCGATGGCCCGGCCGACGGTCGGGGCGGAGACGCCGGTGGCCCGGGCGATGTCGCGTCTGCTGACGGGTCGGCGCCGGAGGAGCTCGGTGAGCACGATGCTCCTGCTCGCGTTCTGCGACTCGCCGTTCATGGTCCCCCTTCTCTGTCAGGGTTTCAAATTGGTAACAAATATACGCCGCCAGGTCGAGTCTCGGGGAATTCAGCGCCGTTCTTCGGCGTCGGCCGCGTCGGAGACTTGTTTTTGATTGCAAGATGAAACTATGATGGCGAGCACAACATCCTCTTCCCGGAGCAAAGGCACAGTCTGTGGATTCTTCGCGCGAGTTGGTGGCAGGCATCGATCTGGGCGGTACGAAGTGCCTCGGCGTGCTGGCCGACACCTGCGGAACGATGGTCGACCAGCACCAGATCGCGGTCGGCGAGGAGCGTCGCGCCGAACGCGCGCTGGAGGAGATGCTCGATGCGCTGCAGACCTCGGCCCGCTCGTCGGGAGGAGCTCTCGCCTCCGCCGCCGTCGGCGTCCCCGCCGTCCTCGACCCGCAGACGGGGTTCGCCGTTCGCGGCCCGAATGCGGGATGGGACGGCGTCGATGTGGGGGAGATCGTCGGGCGCATCGGCGTTCCGTACGCGATGGAGAACGATGTCAACCTGGCGGCGCTCGCCGAAGGGCGAGTCGGGGCCGCGCGGGCCAGCGCCGATTACGTCGTGGTCTCCATCGGCACCGGGTTGGGCGGCGCCATCGTCAGCGGCGGCAGGCAGCTGATGGGCGCCCACGCCGGTGTCGGCGAGTTCGGCGAGATCCCGCCTCTGGTCCCCGTTCCGCTCGATGACCCGGGTCCGCTGAGGAACCTCGAATGGACGCTGTCCGGGGCCGGCATCTCCGCGAGCGCCGCGCGCTACGTCCGCCGGCACCCGGGAGCGGCTCGGGAACTCGGGGACGCTCCTGACGCGCGCGCCGTCGTCGCGGCGGCCGTCCGGGGATCGGCGGCCGGTCGGGCGGTCCTGGCCCCCGTCCTCGATTCCCTGGCCTATTGCGTGGCCACGCTGATGGCGGTGGTCGACCCCGACCTGGTCATCCTCGACGGATCGGTCGGTCGCAGCCTGGAGCCCTTCCGCGACGCCCTCGTCCGGGAGGTCGCGCGACGGACTGTGACGTCGCCGCAGATCGAAGTGTCCCAGTTGCTGCCCAACTCCACGATCCTGGGGGCCGTGCAACGCGCCCTCGACCTTGTCCGTCCGGCGGGTCCGTCCCGCCAAGAAGGAGCACAGTGATGTCTGAGGTCTCCACTCCCGCGGCGTCGACGAGTCCCCTCGGCGCCCGGGCCATCAGATGGGCGGGCCATCATGCGCTGCTGCTCGTCTTCGTCCTCCTGGTCGTCGTCCTCGCGATCGCCTCCCCGGGCTTCCGGTCCCCGGCCAACCTGGTCAACATCATCGAGCAGCAGTCGATCATCGGGATCGTCGCCTGCGGCATGCTGCTGATGATCATCCTCGGCGGGTTCGACCTGTCGGTCGGCGCGGTCGGCGCGGCCAGCTCGGTGCTGGCCGCCGTCGTCATGTCGCAGTACGGCATCGGCGCCGGGGTGCTGGCGGCGCTGCTGGTCGGGCTGGTCGTCGGCATGGCGAATGGATCGCTGGTCGCCTTCATCGGCGTCAACCCGTTCGTCGTGACATTCGGGATGCAGGTCCTCGTCACGGGTGTCCTGTACGTCCTCACCGATGCCGCGCCCGTCTACGGCGTGCCGGACTCGTTCACGGTCGTCGGACTGGGCCGCCTCGGGCCGGTGCCGGTGGCCGCGCTGATCTACGCAATCGTGGCGATTCTGGTGGCCGTCATGCTCAACACGTCCCTGTTCGGCCGCCATGTCTATGCCGTCGGCGGCAACGAGGAGGCGGCGCGTCTGGCCGGCATCCGGACGAAGCGCGTCACCGTGATCGTCTACACCCTGGGGGCGGTCGCCGCGGCGATCGCCGGGCTGATCCTGCTCGGGCAGACGTCGATCGGTCAACCGTCCGCCGCCACGGGCTGGCCGCTGTCCGCCATCGCCGCCGTCGCCATCGCGGGGGTTCCGATGACAGGAGGATCCGGCGGCGTGGGCAATGTTGTGGTCGGCACATTGCTTCTCGGCGTCTTGTCCAACGCCCTCAACCAGTTCGGCGTCTCGCCCTACTGGCAGCCCGCCATCACCGGCGCGGTCATCATCGCCGCCGTCTCGATCGACACCATCCAGCGACACCGCCAATCGAGCTGAGCTCCCGTCCCCATTCCGTTCCCGCGATTCGATTCCCATCCAGAATCCGCATCCCTCCCAAGGAGAACCACGATGAAAAGGCCAATCGCAGCACTCAGCATCGCCGCACTGATCTCCGCCAGTCTGATGGCGGGCTGCTCCGGTTCGGAGCAGTCGTCAGGAGCGGCCTCGTCCGGAGGGGACTCGTCCTCCGGCTACACCATCGGTTCGATGATCTGGAACACGTCCGTCCCCTTCTACTCGAACTTCATCAAGGGACAGCAGGAGACGGCCGACGAGCTCGGCGTGAAGCTGACGATCGTCGATGGGAAGGGCGACATCGGCACCGAGGTCGCCGGCGTGCAGCAGCTGATCTCCCAAGGGGTCGACGCCATCCTGGTCACCCCCTCCGACGCGACGGGGATCGCGCCCGCCATCAAGAAGGCCAACGAGGCCGGCATCCCCGTCTTCGCGGTGAACAACCGCGCCGACGACCAGGCGGCGGAGATCGTGACCTTCGTCGGCGCCGATGACGTCGAGTTCGGGCGCCAGCAGGCGAACTTGGTGGTTCAGACCCTGACCGACGGCGGCAATGTCGGCTACATGATGGGCAAGCTCGGAACCTCTGCTCAGCTGCTGAGGAAGCAGGGCTTCGACGAGGTGATGAAGGACCATCCGGAGATCACCATCGTCGAGGAGCAGACCGCGAACTGGGACGCCGCCGAGACCCTGTCCCTCACGCAGGTCTGGCTCGGCAAGTACGCGAAGGGCGACCTCGACATGATCGTCTCCCAGGGACCGGAGGCGGCCAACTCGGCGAAGTACGCCCACGACAACGGCCGCGACGACGTGCTGTTCGTCGTCGGAGACTATCCGGCCGACGTCAAGAAGGGGATCGAGGACGGGTACATCTTCGGCACCGTCGACCAGGACCCGAAGCCGCAGGGTGTGCGCTCGGTGGAGGCCGCCGTCGAGTGGCTGAAGGGAGAGAAGGACAAGGTGCAGCAGCCGAACGAGTACCTGGAACTGCCGATCGTGACCAAGGACAACGTGGCGGACTTCCCGGCGGCGTGGGGCGAGTAGCCATGACGGAGGGGATGACAACCGCGCCGTTGGTGTCGATGAGGGGGATCTCGAAGTCCTTCGTGGGCATCGAGGTCCTGCACCACGTGGATTTCAGCGTTCGCGCGGGCGAGATCCACGGTCTGGTCGGCCACAACGGGGCCGGCAAGTCGACGTTGATGAATGTGCTGGGCGGCGTGTTCCCCGATTACACGGGGGAGGTCAGTCTCAACGGGGAACCGCGGCGGCTGACCTCCCCGTTGGCCAGCCTCGACGCGGGGATCAGCGTGGTTCACCAGGAGTTCTCGCTGATCCCCGACTTCACCGTTCCCCAGAACCTCGCCCTGGGTCGGGAGCCGCGCACTGCCTTCGGCGCGCTGCGCAAACGGGAGGCGCTCGATCAGTGCCGCGCGCTCCTCGACGACCTGGGCTTCCCTCTTCCGCTGGATCAACCGGTCCGGCGGATGTCGGTCGGCGCCCAGCAGCTGACGGAGATCGCCAAGGCCGTCGGGGGACAGGCGCGCGTCCTCGTGATGGACGAGCCGACCGCCAGACTCGCCCCGCGCGAGCGCGAGGCGTTGTTCGCCGTCATCCGTCAGCTGAGCGGACGCGGCGTGGGGATCGTCTATATCTCGCACTTCCTGGAGGAGGTGCTGGAGATCTCCGATGCGATCACCGTCCTGCGTGACGGCTCCGTCATCGCGCAGGCCCCGGCATCGCAGTTCTCCCTGGGCGAGCTCTCCCGCGCGGTCGCCGGGCAGGCGGCGTCGGACGCCGACGCGCACGCCGGTGCCCCGTCTACCGCCGTCCAGGACGCGATCGCCCTGGAGATCCGCGACTTCGGCGCGTCGGATCGCCCGGGCTCGACCCTCTCGGTCCACGCGGGAGAGATCGTCGGTTTGGCCGGTCTGGTGGGGTCGGGACGCACCAGCCTGGCCCAGGCGATCTGCGGAGCGCGCACGTCGCATGGGGCGCTCGCGGTCGGCGGACGGTCCTGCCGGTTCTCCTCGCCGGCGAAGGCCGCCGAGTCCGGTGTCGTCATGGTCCCGGAGGACAGGAAGACCCAGGGTCTGGTCCTCACCAGCCCCGTCTCGGAGAACATCACGTTGACGGCTCTGGGTCGGCTCTTCACCCGGCTGGGATTCGTGGAGGCCGGCAAGCAGAGGCAGGCCGTCGCCCAGTCCGTCACGCGTTTCAACATCCTCGGCGCGGACGCGGGGAAGGCCCTGGCCAAGTCGCTGTCCGGCGGCAATCAGCAGAAGGTCCTCATCGCCCGTGTGGCATTGGCGCACCCGACGCTGCTCATCCTCGATCAGCCGACGGCCGGCGTCGACATCGGCGCGAAAGGCGAGATCTACGATCACATCCGCGAGCTGGCGCGCAGCGGAGTCGCCTGTCTGGTGCTCTCCGACGAGCTCGAGGAACTCCTCGGCCTCACGGACCGCATCGCGATCGTCCGCAGCGGTCGCGTCCACACGGTCCTGCCCACGGAAGAACTCGATCCCGGGCATCTGCTGGAATTGATGAGCGTCAAGTGAAGGGAATCGCATGATGTCCCCCCTCGTCGGTGTCAAGGCGTACGGATGGCAGTGGGCGACCGACCACGGTTTGTCGATGAGACAGGCGGCCGCCCGCATGGCGTCCCACGGCGTCGACTGGGCCTTGGTCCAGAACCTCGTCGATCCGCTTCCGGGCAGCGCCGTCGCCCAGGTCCCGCCCTCGGGGGCCTACGGCGATCGCGCGTGGGTCTCCGAGCTGCGGGACCAGGGCATGCGCGTCTACCAGTCGACCGCCGCCTTCTTCGACCCCGAGGAGTTTCGCGCCCACGCCGATCTGCGTCCGGTCGCGGCGGACGGCAGCGTGTTCGAGCCCTTCACCTGGTACTACGGCCTGTGCCCCTCCTCCCCGGAGTACCGGCGCCGGAAGGCCGAGCGTTTCGCCGAGGCGGTGGCCGCGACAGAGCCGGACGGGGTCTTCCTCTCGTTCCTGCGGTTCCCCGGGTTCTGGGAGATGTGGCTGCCGGGGACTGAGCGCGTCGACATTCCGGAATACTGCTTCTGTGAGCGCTGCACGGGCTTGTTCGAGGATCGAACCGGCGTGCGGCTGCCGCAGGATTTCGGACGCCGTGTCGGTGTTCTCACGCATGAGCTGCGGGAGCAGTGGACGGCGTTCAAGTGGGGACTGATCGCTGAGGCGGCGGCAGAGCTCGCGCGCGCCGCCCGAAGCGCGCGTCCGGACGTGGATGTCATCCTCAACGGATTCGGACTGGGGGCCACGGACTTCGATGACGCGATCGAGGAGGTGCTGGGCCAGAGGTTCGCCGATCTGGATGCCGTCTTCGACCACTACGAGCTGATGTTCTACTTCCAGATCCAGAAGCGGGATCCCGCCGCGTGGATCCCGCGCCGGATCTCGGAGGCCAGATCCCAGACGCCGAAGACGCTCCTGGCCTGTCTGCAAGGAGGGGCGGAGTACCTGGAGGATGTCTACCGCTCGGGCGGGCGCAGGCGCGAGATCACCGACGAGGATTGGCGCGAGGCGCTGCGCGCCGTGGACGCCAGCGGCGCGGACGGCGTCATGGTCTACTCCTGGAAGGACCTGCTGGACGACGAGGCGCGGGACGGATCACGGGTCCGGGACCTGTTGGCGTACAAGGAGGGCGCGCTCGGCCACTGACCCGCCCGCCCTCGCGCTGCAGGCCCCGGCAGCCTCTCGGCGGTGGCGGAGCCTCGACGATGCGGCATCCGTCCGATCGCGGAAGGACGCTCTGTGCCGCATCGACAGTCGAGCTTGCACCGGCGCTACCTGGAGTACCTGGCCGGGCAGCACCGGCCGGTGGACGCCTGAGGTCCGTTCCCGTTCTCTTCCCATTGACGAGGGCGGCCCGCGTGGCCGGGTTGGGTGGGGCCGTGAGCGGGTCCTTGGCGGGGCCCGCGACACCGAACCTGTGGCCTTATCGCTGGACTAGTGGCTCCGCAGCGACTGCGTGGCGGCCGGCTCACATCGATGCGGCGGCCTCAGTGCGGCCGGATCGCCCTCGATTGCGGCGGCCACGAGCTGCCTCTCGCGCCCCAGAAGACGTCACCGTCACCGGTCTCGACGCCATCGCGGTCCGACCCCGCGTCCCGCCCCCGAGCGGGACGCGCCGTTGCGCCTCCAGAACGCGCCTGACAGCACGGTGGCGAAACCGCACCATGCCGGGTAGAGCGCGAGCATGGCCCCGCGGCTCCGTGAGACCTTCGCGGTGCGACGGACCAGGTCGGCACCGGAGACAGTCAGCGCCGCCGCCCAGAGAGTGGCCAGCGGCAGGTTGTGCCGTCGGAAGAACACAACAGTCCAGGAGGCGTTGAGCGCGAGGTTCGTCCCCAGGGCGATCGCATAGTCGCGCGCGTCGTGGGGAGGCTCGTCCTCGGGGGGATCGTCCTCGTCGAGGTCGGCGAGCGTCGTGCCGCCGACCGCCGCCAGGTCGGCGAACAACAGGGTCCACGCCACGGGGAACGCCCACGTCGGCGGCGTGAATCCGGGCTTGCCGCGCGTGCGGTACCACACCGAGTCCGCATTCGTGGCGAGGCTGCCGACGATCGCGGTGGCGGCGGTCGCGCCGGCGACGCCACCGATAAGCAGAGATCTGCGGGTCATGACGGCTCCTTCGTCCTCGTCGGGCGTGTCGGACCAGTGAACCACGGCCTGCGGCGATCCGCTGGAGGGTGCATCGGCGTCGACCGCCGCCCTCGCGGCGCCATGCTCACAGCGCCGTCCCCCGCGTCGGGACGGACAATGCCTCGACGTCCGCGCCCTCCAGGCGCAGGAGGGCGATCTTGCGGTCGATGCCGCCCGCGTAGCCCGTGAGGCTCCCGCTGGCGCCCACGACCCGGTGACACGGCACGATGATCGAGATCGGGTTGTGGCCGACCGCGCCGCCCACCGCCTGGGCGGACACCGAGGGAACGCCGCGCGCGTCCGCGAGGCGCCGGGCGATCGCGCCGTAGGTGGTCACCGAGCCGGAGGGGATCTCGCAGAGGAGGTCCCAGACCTGGCGGCGGAACGCGCTCCCCTCGGGGGCGCGGGGGATCCGGGCGATCGCCGGCCGCTCGCCCGCGAAGTAGCGGTCGAGCCAGTCGCGGACGAGGCCGAACACCGGCGCCTCGTCGTCCGGCCTGGCCGCATCGAGCAGCGCGGTCGGGAAGTGCTTCTGCCCCTCCATCCACAGTCCGACCAGATGCGTGCCCTCGGCATCGCAGGCCATCGACAGCCGCCCGGTCGGCGACTCATAGGTGCTCCAGCGGTTCATGGGCATGGGATTCTCCTGTTCTCAGAGACTGTTCCACAGGCTGACGGTGGCGTAGGAGCGCCACGGGCGCCAGGCCTCGGCCATCGCGCGGAGTTCGGCCGGCGCGGGCCTCCGGGTCGCCCTCGACGAGGGCGGCGCCGCCTCCGCCGGCGGCGCGAGCGCCCTGCGGATGCCGATGTCCGCCTCGAGGAAGACATCCGGCCAGCCCAAAGCCCGCATCGCCAGGTAATTCGCCGTCCACGGCCCGACGCCGGGGATCGCCTGGAGGGCTGCGACGGCCCGGGCGGGGTCGGCACGCGGATCGAGGGCGAGCGTCCCGTCGGCGATCCCCTGCGCGATCGCGAGGAGGCTGCGCGCCCGCGTCCGGGTGATGCCCAGAGGCCCCAGGCGGTCCTCGACCTCGCCGGGCGCCGACAGCGCGGCGATCGTCTCCGGAGTGGGGAACAACCGGGTGAGCCCGGTGATCCCCGTGTCGATCGCCGTGCCCAGGGCGTCATCCGCCGCGACGCGCCCGGCCAGCGTCCGGGCCGCCTGGACGCTCACCTGCTGTCCGAGGATCGCGCGCGCCGCCATCTCGAACGCGTCGAAGCAACCGGGCACTCGGGTCCCGGCACGGAAGGCGCCCGGGCGCACGTGGTTGAGCGCCGGATCGAGCGCGTCGGCGACGATCCGGGGGTCGCACGACAGGTCGAAGAGGTGGGAGACGCGGGCGAGGACCTGGGGAAGGACCGGCAGCAGCGACGGGGCGAGCGTCACGGTGAGCACGTGGGAGCGCGGGCCGTTCCCGACGCGGACCCAGCCCGCGCGGGGCGTCCCGTCGCCGGCGACGACGCGGACCGTGCGGGCGTACTCCCCGCCGGCCTCGCCGGCGTCGCCGTCCGCGGCGGGCGCCCTGCGGACCGCCTCGACGCCGGGGATCGCGCGGGCCTCGAGGAAGCGCAGGATGTCGTCCCACCGGTAGGGCGGCCGGTAGCCCAGGCCCAGGGTGACGCCGTCGGGGGCAGCTCGGCGCGCGGGGCCGCCCTCGTCCGTGCCGGGGAGGCTCCTGCGTTGGGCGCGCAGCGCCGTCGGGGACAGTCGGTAGCGCTCGCGGAAGACGTCGTTGAAGCGGCGGACGCTGCCGAAACCCGAGGCCATGGCGACATCGGCCACGGACAGCGCGGTGTCCGTCAGCAGCTGCTTGGCCAGGAGGAGGCGGCAGGTGCGCAGGTGGGCGGCGGGGGAGACGCCGTAGGCGTCGACGAAGACCCGGCGGAGGTGGCGGCTGGAGCAGCCCAGCCGGCGCGCCAGGTCCTCCAGGCTGAGGCCGTCCCCGCACGTGTCCTGGAGGATCTGCGCGGCCTGGCGTGCCAGGTCGCTGCGCGCCTCGAGGGTCGAGGTCCCCGGCGCGCGCTCCGGGCGGCACAGCAGGCACGGGCGGAAGCCGGCGGCCTCGGCCTGGGCGGCCGTGCGGTAGAAGGTGCAGTTCGGCTTCCGGGGCGTGCGCGCCCGGCAGACGGGGCGGCAGTAGATGCTCGTCGAGGAGACGCCGACGAAGAAGTGGCCGTCGAAGCGGGCGTCGCGCGCGACGAGCGCCCGATAGAGCGCGTCCGCGTCCCATTCGGTCATCGGGCCTCCTCCCCGTGTGTCGGCGCACCGCGTCCGCATCGGCCTGCGGTCCCGGAGTCCCCAGGCTACGCGGGCCGGGGAGGGGAGGTTTGGCTGTTTTCGGACATGGCTGCGGGCGGCCGCGGGTGTCAGCCTTTGACGCCGGTCAGCTGGATGCCTTCGACGAAGGCTTTCTGGGCGAAGAAGAAGAGCGTGACCACGGGCACCATGACGAGCATGGTGAGCGCCATCGTCGACGACCAGTCCACGGAGTGCGCGCCCTTGAAGCTGGCCAGGCCCAGGGCCACGGGCCAGGCGGTCTCGGCGGACTCCGAGGTGTACAGGAGCGGCCCGTAGTAGTCGTTCCAGCAGGCGAAGAACAAGAACATGCCCGCCGCCGCGATGCCGGACCGCGACATCGGCACGATGACGCGGGTGATGATCCCGACCTCGCTGGCCCCGTCCAGGCGCGCGGCCTCGATGTAGTCGGTGGGGATGGTGAGGAAGAACTGGCGGAGCAGGAAGATCGAGTACGCGTCCCCCAGGAGGTTCGGCAGGATGAGGGGCCACAGCGTGCCGGTGAGGTGGATCTTCGACCACATCACGTACTGCGGGATGGTGACGACCTGGGGCGGCAGCAGCATGGCGATGATGAGGCAGGTGAAGATCACCTGGGATCCCCGGAACCGGATCTTCGCCAGCGCGTAGGCCGCCGGAATGGAGGACAGCAGCATGAAGGCCGTCGCCAGAGCCGCGTACATCAGCGAGTTGGCGAACCACGCGCCGATCGGCGCCATGTCGAAGACCCTCGCGTAGTTGCCCCAGGCCCAGTGGCTCGGCCACAGGCTGGCGGTGAGCGCCTGAGCGTTGGGCATCACGGAGGTGAGGAACACGAAGACGATGGGCGCCAGGAACAGCAGGGCGAGGACGGTGAGGAGGGTGTGCTCGCCGATCCACAGCAGGACGCGGTTCGGATCGCCCCCGCCTCGCCGCCGAGGAGCGGATCCCCGTGGCGCGGATGATGCGGACGGCGCGGACGGTGCGGCGGGCGCGGACGGAGCGGCGAGGCCGGCGGCCGTCGACTGGATGATCTGGCTCATCAGGAGTCCTCCCCGTTGAACGCGTCCGTGAACCTGAGCAGGATGGCGACGAACACGGTGGCGACCACGAACAGGACGACCGCCAGCGTCGAGGCGTAGCCCAGGGCGTAGTTGGAGAAGCCCTGGACGTACAGCCACTGCGGATAGGTGAGCGTCGAGTTCTCCGGGTACCCCAGGCCGGCGCCCACGCCCTCGCCGACCATCGCCTTCCCGGAGGCGACGCCGGCCGCGACGGCCGCCTCGGTGAAGTACTGGAGGGCGGCGATGATGCCGGTGACCACGGCGAAGATGAGGACCGGCCGCAGATTCGGGACGGTGACGTAGCGGACCCTCTGCCAGGCGTTCGCGCCGTCCAGGGAGGCCGCCTCGTACTGCTGGGCCGGCACGTTGAGCAGGGCGGAGAGCATGATGACCATGAGGTCGCCCATCACCCACACGCCGAGCAGGAGCAGCGAGGGCTTCGACCACGACGGGTCGTTGAACCACAGCGGGCCCTCGATCCCCAGGGCGGCCAGGATCCGGTTGACGGGTCCCAGGCCGGGATTGAACAGGTAGACGAAGGACAGGACGGAGGCGACGGGCGGGACGAGCGCCGGCAGGTAGAAGATCGTGCGGAACACGCCGTTGGCGGGCCGCGGACGGGTGAGCAGGGCCGCCACGGCCGTCGCCGTGATGATGCGGACCGGCATCATGAAGACGATGAACCACAGCGTGTTCCCCGCGGCCTTCCAGACCTTCGGATCCTTGGCGAACATATACCGGTAGTTCGCCAGTCCCACCCAGTGCGGCGGGGACACCAGGTCGTAGTGCGTGAAGGAGAAGTAGACGGTGGCCACCAGCGGGTAGGCGAAGAAGATGAGCAGGCCCAGCACGGCGGGCGCCAGGAGGGCCCAGGCGACCCGGCGGCGATGACGCTCCAGCGGGCTGATCCTGCGGGTCGCCGACGAGGGCGCCGCCGGGACGCGGGCGTGGCCGCCCGCGAGCCCGGCGGAGCGGGTGGTGGCGCTCATGGGACGTCGTTGAGGGTCGCGGCCGCGTCGATCTGGTCGTCGACGTCCGTGAGGAGGGGCGTGAGGTCGCTGACCGCGTCGCCGGCCTGGTAACCGGCCCACCAGTCGGCGAACGCCAGCTGGTAGCCGGCTCCGTTGGCGGAGGGCGGGGTGGTGAGGGTGTGCGGATCGGTGGCGATGTCGAGGAACGTCGCGAAGTGGGCGTTGCCGTGGAGGTCGGTGGCCGTCAGCGCGTCGGTGGTGGTGGGGACGTTCTTCAGGCCGTCCGCCAGCTTCGTGACGGCGCCGGTGTCGGTGGTGAGGTACTTGAGCAGCGACCAGGCGAGGTCCGCGTTCTTCGTGCCCTTCGCGATGCCGGCGATATTGCCGGTGATGTACCCGCCTCCGTAGAGGTCCTGGTGGTCCGCGGCCACGGGGAAGGGCGCGGTCCCGTAGTCGATGTCGGGCGCCTGGTCGTCGATGAAGGCGACGCGCCACTCGCCGTCCATCACCATCGCGACGCGCCCGGTCTGGAAGTCGTTGTCGGCGGAGAACTCGTCGGCGCTGGCGGCGGAGAACTCCTGGAGCTTGTCCACGCCGATCTGGTCGACGAAGGACTTCTGCCAGTCGATGATCTCGGCCCAGGCGGGGTCGCCCGAGATGTTCGCCGCGCCCTGGTCGTCGAACCAGGTCGCGCCCACGGCCGGGGCCAGGTGGGCGGGCGCGTTCTCCTGCCATCCCATCCACGGGTTGAAGCCGAGGGTCTTGATCGAGCCGTCGGGATTGTAGGTGGTGAGCGCGAGGGCGTCGGCCTGGAGGTCCTCCAGGGTCTTCGGGGGCTCGGCGATCCCGGTGTCCGCGAGCAGGGTCTTGTTGTAGTAGAGGCCGTAGGCGTCGGCCAGCAGCGGCATCGCGCAGCGCACCCCGTCGAACTCCGTGTAGGCCCGCACCTGGTCGGGCAGGGCGTCCAGGTCGACGCCGTCGCGCTGGATGAACGGCCCGAGGTCCTGGAAAGCGCCCGACTGGCAGAAGTTGCCGACGATGTCGGTGGAGTAGGAGATCGCGACGTCGACGTCCGACCCCGCCGCGATGGCCTTCCGGAGCTTCTCGTCGTCCTGGCCGGGGTGGACGTCGACCGTGACGCCCGGGTGGGAGGCCTCGAAGTCGTCGACGACGCTCTGGACGACGTCCGCCTCCCGGTCGCTGAAGAAGTGCCAGAGGCTGACCGTCCCCGCCTGGTCGCCGGAGGCGCCGCCCGAGGAATCGCCCGAGGAGCAGGCCGTCAGGGCCAGGGCGAGGCACGCCCCGAGGGCCGTCAGTGTGCGGATGTGGTGTCCCATGGTGTCGAGTCCTCCTGGCTGAGCGGGATGAGGGAGCAGGGATCGGTCGCCTCGGCGCGGCGCGCCGTGGCGGCGAGGGTATGGGGTGAGCCACGTCGTTGGGCTCATCTATTGTCTACTGTCCTGACAGTATAAGCACAGGAATGCCGAAAGGGAACAGGCGGAATCTGGGAGATATGCTCAAACGTCTGCGCAGAAAGAAGGGGATGTGGGAGGCGTTCGCGGGAAAGAGGCTCACGATTCGTCAGGTATCCTGATAGTCTGGTGACGTCATCCGCTACTCGTCCTCTCCGCGGAGGTGTCATCGATGAGCACCGGTCCGGGAACGCCCTCGCTGCTCCGTTCCCTCAACGACCGCCGCGTGCTGGCGCTCCTCCTCGAGCAGGGGCCGTCGACCCGCACCGACCTCGCGCGCCTCAGCGGCCTGTCGAAGCAGACCGCCACCCAGGTGGTCCAACGCCTCCAGAGCGCGGGCGTCATCGAGCTGTCCGGCCACCAGAGCGCCGGGCGCGGCCCGAACGCCGCCGTGTACGCGCCCGTCGCCCGGACCCGCATGGGCGTGGCGCTGGACGCCCGGGAATCGGAGCTCACCGCCGTCCTCGTCGACGTCCTCGGCCGGGAACTCGCCCGCGTGGAGCTGCGCGCCGAGGCGGTCACCCCCCACGAACTCCTCGCGGCGACGTCGCGGGCCTGCGCGCAGGCGGACGTGCCCGTCGCCGACCTCGACCTGGCGGTGGTGGCCCTGTCGGCCTCGGTCGACCCCGTCACGGACACCCTCCGCTTCTCCGAGGACTTCCCCGGCTGGCCGACCACCGACGTCCGCCGCCGGCTCGCCTCGGCGCTCGGCTGCGACGTCGTGCTGGACAACGACGTCAAGCTGGCCGCCCGCATCGAGCGGACCCGCGGGGCCGGCGCCGGCAGCCCCGGCTTCCTCCTCCTGTGGATGGGCACCGGCGTCGGATTGGCCACCGACATCGGCGGCACCGTCATCCAGGGCGTCTCCGGCGCGGCCGGCGAGATCGGCTACCTCGCCGTGCCGCCCCGGTCGGACCGGCGCGACCCCGGGCGGTCGGACGGTCCCGCGACGCTGCAGGACGTGCTCTCGGCGACGGCCCTGGCGCGGCTCGCCGTGCCCGCCCTGGCCGAGGACGCCCCCGAGGCGGAGGTGCGGGAGGCGCTCGCCCGCGTCATGGCGGACGATGCCCTCCTGGGCGAGGCCGCCCGCCGCATCGCTGACGGCCTCCTGGCCTCGCTGGCGATCCTCGACCCCGGCCTGGTGGTGCTGGCCGGGCTGCCCGCCTCGGCCGGCGGATCCCGCTTGGCCGCACGCGTCTCCCACTGGCTGGCCGTCTCCTCCCCCTGGCACGCCCGCGTCGAGGTGAGCGGCGTCTCGGAGAACCCGGTGACCGCCGGCGCTCAGGACGTCCTGGTCTCGGGCCTGCGCCGCCGCCTCCTCGACTCCGTCGGCCCTGAGGGCTGACCCCCGCGCGGGCGGTCGGCCCGCGCCGCCCTCGTCCATCGACCCCGCGGAACCGCACGGTCCCGCCCCCCGCGACACACCAGAAGGGATGTCTCCCATGAAGCTTGCTGTCATCGGTGGAGGATCCACCTACACGCCGGAACTGGTGGACGGATTCGCGCGGCTGCGCGACGTCCTGCCCATCGACGAGCTCGCGCTCATCGACATCGACCCGCACCGCCTAGAGGTGGTCGGCGCCATGGCCGCGCGCATGTTCGCCCGCGCCGGGCACCCGGGCCGCATCACGCTCCACCGCGACATCGTCCCCGGAGTGAGCGACGCCGACGTGGTCCTCATCCAGCTGCGCGTCGGCGGGCAGCAGGCGCGCCACGGCGATGAGACGTTTCCCCACCCGTTCCACGTCCTCGGCCAGGAGACGACCGGGCCCGGCGGATTCGCCAAGGCGCTGCGCACGGTCCCCGTCGTCCTGGAATGCGCCGAGCAGGTGCGCCGCCACGCGAAGCCCGACGCCTGGATCGTCGACTTCACGAACCCCGTCGGCATCGTCACCCGCGCCCTCCTGCAGGCCGGACACCGCGCCGTCGGGCTCTGCAACGTCGCGATCGGCTTCCAGAGGCGCTTCGCGGATCTGCTGGGCGTCGACCACCGCCAGGTCGAGCTCGACCACGTCGGGCTCAACCACCTCACCTGGGAGATGGGCGTGCGGGTGGACGGGCGCGACCGCATGGAGGACCTGCTCACCACGCACCTGGAGGACCTCGCCGAGGAGATCGAGCAGCCGGCCGAGCTCATCGCCATGCTCCGGGCCGTGCCCTCCTACTACCTCGAGTACTACTACTCGCGGGACCGGGTGCTGGAGGAGCAGCTCCACTCGATCAGCCGGGCCCAGGAGGTCATGCAGATCGAGGCGAAGCTGATGGAGCTCTACGCCGATCCGCACGTGGACACGAAGCCGCAGCTCCTCCAGGAGCGCGGCGGCGCCTACTACTCCGAGGCGGCCGTCGACCTCATCGCCTCGCTCCTGTCGGACGCCCGCGACGTCCAGGTGGTCAACGTCCTCAACAACGGCTCCCTGCCGTTCCTGCCCGACGACCACGTCATCGAGGTCCCGGCGACGATCACGGCCGACGGGCCGGTCACCGTCGACCTGCCCGCCCTGCCCCCCGACATGGAGGGCCTGGTGGGGGCCGTGGCCGGCTACGAGCGGCTGGCCCTGGACGCGGCCCTCGACGGCGGGCGCGATCGCGTCGTCCGCGCGCTGCTCGCCCATCCGCTGGTCGGGCAGTGGGACGTCGCCACGGGCCTGGCCGACGCGCTCATCGCCCGCAACCGCCAGTGGCTGCCGTGGGCGCGATGACAGCGGACGACCCGCCGGAGCGGGTCGTCGTCGCCGTCGACGGCGGCGGATCGAAGACGGATGCCGTCGCCGTCGGCCTGGACGGCGCGGTCCGCGCCTTTGCGCGCGGCGGGCCCTCCAACGCCCAGGGCGTCGGACTGGCGCGCGCGGTGGGCACCCTGTCCGACGTCGTCGGATCCGTGCTCGACGAGGCCGCCTCCTCGGCGGGCCGCCGCGTCGAGGTGGCGCGGGTCGGGCTCTTCGTCGCCGGACTGGACTTCGATCGCGAGAAGGACCGGATGCGCCGCGCGCTGGCTGAGCGCGCCTGGAGCCGGGGCGTCCCCCTGCGCGTCGAGAACGACATGCTCGCGCTGCTGCGCACGGGCACGGACGCCCCCGACGCCGTGGCCGTCGTGTGCGGGACCGGCATCAACTGCCTGGGCGTGCGCGGCGACGGGGCCACCGTGCGGTTCCCCGCCCTCGGCTCCCTGTCGGGGGACTGGGGCGGCGGCGGCGACGTCGGGATGGCGGCCCTGTGGTCCGCGGCGCGCGCCGCCGACGGGCGCGGGGAGCCGACCGAACTGGTCGAGGCCATCCCGCGCGCATTCGGGAGGCCGGACCTGGCGGCCGTCATCGAGGCCCTGCACTTCGGAGACCTCGCCGAGTCCCGGGTGGCCGAGCTGTCCCCGCTGGTCTTCCGGTGCGCGCGGCGCGGGGACACCGTGGCCGGGCGGATCGTCGACGCGCTGGGCGACGAGATCGCCCTGATGTCGGGCGTCGCGTTGGACCGACTGGGGCTGGCGGATCGCGAGACGCCGGTGGTCGTCGGGGGCGGCGTCGCCTCCTCCGGGGACGATCGTCTGATGCGGCGCATCCGCTCGGGGCTGTCGGGCCGCGCGCCGCTCGCGCGGCTCGTCGTGACCCGGGAACGGCCGATCATCGGCGCCGCGCTGCAGGCGCTGGCCGACGACGGGGCGACGGAGGCGACGCTTCGCCGAGCGCGCCGGGAACTCACCGAGGCCGCCGGGGCGGCGGACGCCTCGGACTGACGGGCGGGCCGCCCTCGTCGGCGGAGCGGGGCGGGCCCTCCCGGGATAGGCGCCCGTCCGGGCGGACCGCCCCTCCAGTCAGGGGCGCCCGATCAGCCGGCCTCGCGCGGCATCGAGGCGATCCACCGGTCCACGTCGCGCCGCGAGCGCAGATGGACGATCGGAAGGTCGGGGCGCTCGCGGGCGAGCTCGGGGATCGCGCGGTCCAGCGAGCGCCGCGTCCGCCACGCCCAGCGGATGATGTGGTCCGGGTCGGTGAGGAGGGTGCGCAGCGGCGCCTCGCGGTTCCCGTTCCACAGCTCCTCGCGGCGCAGTCGGCGCGCGACGGTGCGGCGCGTGACCTGCCACATCACGACGGGCGTGGGCGGGTCCAGCCACACCAGGAGGTCCGCACGGGCCGCGATGAGAGGACGCGCGGAGGCGTACTGCCACTCGATCACCCACGCGGGGCGGGCGAGCACCGCGCGGACGTCGTCGAGGAACGCGGGCCGCGGCTGCCAGTCCGGACCGTGGAAGAGGGAGTCGATCTCCGTGTGGGGCAGTCCCAGCGACTCGGCGAGGCGCCGGCACAGCGTCGTCTTGCCGGAGCCGGAGGTGCCCGCCACGGCGATGCGGCGGGGAGCGGCGGGCCGGAGGGGGGAGCGGGAAC